>ONCN01000087.1 GCA_900316335.1 uncultured Eubacteriales bacterium
GGAGAAGGAAGATTTCGATTTCTTCCTTCTCCCCGGACCCCTCATCTATTTAAAACGACCAAAAGGGTCTTAACCCTTTTGGATTACCCGCGGCTCTGAGGATTCGGGGGTTTTCGTTTTGTTTGGGCCTCTTGCCGTGGACGTCAGGTCCCTACCGCACCCTCAGGTCCCCATGTAGGGGCGAGCATCGCTCGTCCGCGGTATAATACCTTAAAATGGAACACGCCGATGCAAATTCGTACCCGGGTGGGTGGTATTATGGATTTGCATCGGCGTTGTGTTATCGTTGGCCCCTGCTGCGGACGAGCGATGCTCGCCCCTACACACGCACCCGCCCGTAGTGGCGCATGACTCCCAGAGGGACTAGCTGCGCGTCGCACATGCGCCAGCACGTATGCGCCTGCATAACCTCCGAGCGTTCCAAAACCCGAAACCGCCCACAAAGGCGCTTCGCGACGGGCTGATGTGGTCATCAGCCCCTACGGACTCTGAGGATCGTGGCGCTTCGCGACTGGCCGTTGTGCGACGCGTAGCTAGTCCCTTGGGAGTCAGCGGCCACTACGGACTCTGAGGATCGCGCTGCTGCGGGTTTGTGCGGGGAGTTGGCGGGAAAAGTTGGATTTTTCCCAACTTTTTTGTGAAAAAACTATTGCATTTCTGTTTGCAGAGTGTTATAATACCATCGTATTTAGGGTAGGAAGTAGTTAGAGAGGCGCCAACGCCTCTCTTTCCATTTGTTTACCCCACTTTGCTGCGACATTGCGAGGAGTTGACATGAAGATCACCGATCAGGTCTGGGCCTTCTCCCAGGACATCGTGGAATCCCTGGGCTGCAGGCTCTGGGACGTGGAATACGTCCGCGAGGGCGGAGAATGGTTCCTTCGCCTGTATATCGACAAGGACGGCGGCGTAAATATCAATGACTGTGAGGCGATCTCCCGGGCCATCGACCCCATCCTGGATGAAAAAGATCCCATCGAGGGCAGCTACCGCTTTGAGGTCTGCTCCGCCGGGCTTGAGCGGGTGCTCAAGCGCCCCTCGGATTTTCAGCAGTTTTTGGGCGCCGACGTGCTGGTCAAGCTCTACCGCCCCGTTGACGGGGTCAAAGAGTTCCCCTCGGTGCTGCGCGGCTATGACAACGGCGACGTCACCGTGGACTACGCCGGCAAAACCATCACATTTACAAGATCCCAGGTGGCGCTGGTTCGCCTGCGCGTGGATCTTTGACAAAAACGGAGGAAACAGATATGAGCAACAACAGTGAGATCTTTGCGGCGCTGCGTCAGCTTGAGCGGGATCGCGGCATCCCCGTGGACTATATGACCGACCGCATCACCCAGGCCCTGCTTGCCGCCTACAAAAAGGACCGCGCTGGCTACACCGACAACGTCTTTGTCGAGCTCAGCGAGGATGCTCTGAAGATGTACGCCCAGAAGGAAGTCGTAGACGAGGTCTACGTTCCCGCCACCGAGATCCAGATCGAGGCCGCCCGGCGCATCGATCCCAACGTGCAGCTCGGCGATCTGGTCAACGAAGAGATCAAAACCCAAAACTTCGGCCGTATCGCCGCCCAGACCGCCAAGCAGGTCATCATCCAGGGCATCCGCGAGGCCGAGCGCGGCATGGTCTTTGACAAATTCTCCTCGAAAGAGCATGAAATCCTCACCGGCACCGTTCTGCGTGTGGACCCCTCGAGCGGCGATATGACCATCCGCATCGGCCAGGGCAGCGACCGCACCGACGCCTATCTTGGCAGCGGCGAGCAGGTGAAGGGCGAGCACTATAAAGAGGGCGACCTCATCCGCGTCTATGTGGTGGAGGTCCGCCGCAGCACGCGCGGCCCGCAGGTCATCGTCTCCCGCACCCATCCGGGCCTGGTCAAGCGTCTGTTTGAGCTGAACGTGCCCGAGATTGCCTCCGGCGAGGTGGAGATCAAGTCCATCGCCCGCGAGGCCGGCTCCAGAGCCAAGCTTGCGGTGTATGCCGCAGATGAAAACATCGATCCCGTCGGCGCCTGTGTCGGTCCCAGAGGGACCCGCGTTGCCGCCGTGGTGGAGGAGCTCCAGGGCGAAAAGATGGATATCGTCGTCTGGTCTGAGGATCCGGCGGAGTTTGTCGCCGCGGCTTTGAGCCCCGCTGACGTGATCTCCGTGACCATGGTCGAGGGGGAGAAGGCCTGCCGGGTCATCGTCCCCGACGACCAGCTCTCGCTTGCCATCGGCAAGGAGGGGCAGAACGCCCGCCTCGCCGCCCGGCTTACGGGACATAAAATCGACATCAAGCCCGAATCCCAGCTTGAAGCAGGGAACTAAGCAGCAATACACGATCCGATCAAAGCGGGAAAGGGGGTAAGATCCATGCCCAATACCGTACAAAAAAAGCTCCCGATGCGGCAATGCCTCGGCTGCCGGGAGATGAAGCCGAAAAAAGAGCTGGTCCGGGTGGTCCGCTCCCCCGAGGGGACGGTGAGCCTGGATCTCAAGGGCAAGGCCCCGGGCCGGGGCGCCTATGTGTGCCGCAGCGCGGCGTGCCTGAAAAAGGCGCTGCGCTCCAAGGCCCTGGATCGCAGCCTGCAGGTGACGATCCCCCCCGAGCTTTACGAGGCATTGACCCGGCAGATGGAGGATGAGCATGGCGCGTGAAAAAGCACTGAGATTGTTGTCCATCGCCCGAAAAGGACGGCGCGTGGAGCTTGGCGAGGAGCCGGTCCGGCAGCTTACCCGGGACAAACGGGCCCGGCTGGTGCTGGTGGCCGCCGACGCCTCACCCCACAGCCTCGACCGGGCCTATACCCTGGTCAAGGGCAGCCGTCAGCCTGTGCTTGTGACGCCCTTTGACAAAGCAACTCTGGGCGGCGCCATGGGCACTGCAAGCTGCGCCCTGGCGGCCTTTAACGACGTGGCCCTGGCCCTGGCCTTCTGCCAGGCGCTCGAGCCCGGGGACGTCCCGCCGGAGCTTTTGTCCGATCTTGAAGCCCGCGTTCAGCGGGTGCGGGACAAGGCCGCAGCCGGCAGGCACAGCAAAAAGCGTAACGTATAAGATGGAGGTGGCTATATGAGTTTTGTGAAGTACAGAATCAAAGAGGTGGCCGCAGACTTCGGTCTGCCCGCCAAGGAAATCGCCGCAATCGTAGAACAATATTTTGAAAAACCCAAGAGCAATATGCAGGTTTTGGAGGATGATCAGCTCAACGTGATCTTCGATTACCTGACCTTACACAATCAGATCGGCTCGGTCGAGCAGGTCTTTGCCGCGGCCTTTGCCGCCCAGGCGGCCAAGGAGAAGGCCCAGGCCGAAAAGAAGGCCGCAGCCGCCAAGGCGGCCGATCCCAAAAAGCCCGCCCAGCCGCAGGCCAAGCCCCAGCAGGGCGCCCAGGCCCCCAAGGCCCAGACCCCTGCCAAGCCCGCCGAGCCCCCCAAGCCCCAGGAGCCGCAGCGCAAGCGCGAGCGCCGCGTGGTGGATACCTCCGCCGTGCACGTCAACGCCGACCGCTTTGACGACCGCGTGGACAATCTGATCTCTGAGCGCGACCAGAACCGCTCCGGCGGCAAGCAGAAGATCGGCGGCAAAAACAAGAAGCAGCAGGGCCAGAAGGGCAACAAGTCCCGCGAGGACGAGCGCAAAAAGATGAACCGCCTGCGCCTTGAGGTCATCAAGAAGACCCCCCTCACCGTGAAGATCCCCGATGAGATCACCGTCGGCGAGCTGGCAGCCCGGATGAAAAAGACCGTGGCCGAGGTCATCAAGTGCCTCATCAAAAACGGCGTCATGGCTACCGTCAACCAGACCATCGACTTTGACACCGCTGAGTTTGTAGCCACCGAGCTTGGCTGCAAGGTCGAAAAAGAGATCATCGTCACCATCGAAGACAAGCTCTTCGACGACCATGAGGATACCGCCGACGAGCTCAAGGCCCGTCCCCCCGTGGTCGTGGTCATGGGCCACGTCGACCACGGCAAGACCAGCCTGCTCGACGCCGTGCGCAAGACCAACGTGGTGGCCGGCGAGGCCGGCGGCATCACGCAGCACATCGGCGCCTACGTGGTGCGCATCAACGGCAGCCCCATCACCTTCCTCGACACCCCGGGCCACGCTGCCTTCACCTCCATGCGTGCGCGCGGCGCGATGTGTACCGACATCGCCATCCTGGTTGTTGCTGCCGACGACGGCATCATGCCCCAGACCATCGAGGCCATCAACCATGCCAAGGCCGCCAACATCCCCATTGTGGTGGCCGTCAACAAGATGGATAAGCCCGGCGCCAACCCCGACCGCATCCTCACCCAGCTCACCGAGCACGATCTGGTCCCCGCCGAGTGGGGCGGCGACACCGAGGTGTGCCGCATCTCCGCCAAGACCGGCATGGGCATTGACGAGCTGCTGGAAACCGTGATCCTCACCGCCGAGATGCAGGAGCTCAAGGCCAACCCCAACCGCGCGGCCAAGGGCACCGTCATCGAGGCCCGCCTGGATAAAAACCGCGGCCCCATCGCCACCCTGCTGGTGCAAAACGGCACCCTGAACCAGGGCGACACCATCATCGCCGGCACCGCCGTGGGCCACGTCCGCGT
This sequence comes from uncultured Eubacteriales bacterium, assembly GCA_900316335.1. Classification (GTDB taxonomy): domain Bacteria; phylum Bacillota; class Clostridia; order Oscillospirales; family Oscillospiraceae; genus JAFRPC01. The sequence continues at coordinate 4,572 of ONCN01000087.1, forward strand.
CATGACCGACGACAAGGGCAAGGCCATCAAGCACGCCGGCCCCTCCGTGCCCGTGGAGATCACCGGTCTTGCCGAGGTCCCCGGCCCCGGCGACGCCTTTGAGGCCGTCACCGACGAGCGCATGGCCCGCCAGCTTGTCGAGCAGCGCAAGCAGAAGGCAAAGGACGAGCTGGCCAAGCAGCAGTCCAAGGTCACGCTGGAGAACCTGTTCGACCAGATGAAGAAGGGCGAAATGAAGGAGCTCAACATTGTGGTCAAGGCCGACGTCCAGGGCTCCGCCGAGGCGGTCAAGGCCAACCTGCTCAAGCTCTCCAACGACGAGGTCGCCGTCAAGGTCATCCACAGCGGCGTCGGCGCGATCTCCGAGTCCGATATCCTGCTGGCCTCTACGGCCAACGCCATCATCGTGGGCTTCAACGTCCGGCCCGACGCGGCCGCGGCGGTCTCCGCCCAGCGCGCGAACGTGGACGTGCGGATGTACTCCGTCATCTACGAGTGCCTTGAGGAGATCGAGTCCGCCATGAAGGGCATGCTCGCCCCCAAATACCGCGAGGTCGTCATCGGCCACGCCGAGGTCCGCGTGCTCTACAAGGTCAGCGCCATCGGCACCGTGGCCGGCTGCTACGTCAAAGACGGCAAGGTTACGCGCGACTCCAAGGTCCGCGTCCTGCGCGACAACGTGGTCATCTACACCGGCGAGCTCGGCAGCCTGCAGCGCTTCAAGGACTCCGTCAAGGAGGTGCCCGCCAACTTCGAGTGCGGCATGTCCGTTGCCAAGTACAACGACCTCAAGGAAGGCGACATCTTTGAATGCTTCGTGATGGAGCAGTACCGCGATTAACCCATCCAGCAACGGGCGGCATCAGCCGCCCTTCGCTTTAGCCGCCTGCGCGGATGCGCGGGCGATGAAGCGGCCGCGTTGCTGCGCGGCCTATGAAGCGGCGCTGGCGCGCCATGAAGCGGGCCTCGCCCATGAAGCGGCGCTGATGCGCCATGAAGCATCGCTGGCGCGATATTGGATCATGATCCGCGTCGGCGGCAAGGCGTGCTGCCGAGAAGCAGGGCTTCATCAAACAGACAGGAGGGATTTGGATGCGCGAGGATCGGTTGTCTTTGCTTTCGATGCGATTTGCGGTGCGCATCATACGATTATCCCAATTTCTGCAAGCAAAGCACGAATATATCATTTCCCGCCAGATCGGTCGCAGCGGAACCTCGATCGGCGCAAACATCCGCGAGGCACAGTATGGCCAGAGTAAAGCAGATTTCATTTCAAAGCTCCAGGTTGCTCTGAAGGAAGCCAATGAAACCGATTACTGGTTGGAGCTGCTTTTACAAACCGATTATCTGAGCAAGGAGCAATTTGCCTCACTTTCCAAGGATTGCGCCGATCTCCGTATTACCCTGATTCATTCCATCAATACAGCCAAACGCAATCTGAACACAACCTGAATTTGCCCAAAGCGACTACTTCATATCCCCGGAGGGGAAGCTTCATGCAGCCCAAGGCGCAGCCGATGGGCGGCGCTTCATGCTCCTGCAGGGAGCGCTTCATGCCCCGAAGGGGCGCTTCATCCCTGCCAGGATACGCTTACAACCGAAAGGAGGTGCCATATGGCATCCAACAGAATTGGCAGAATCAACGAGGAGATCCAGCGGGAGCTTGCAGACCTGCTGCGCACGGTCAAGGATCCGCGCGTGCAGAAAACCATGGTCACCGTCACCCGCGTGGATACCACCACCGATCTGCGCTACGCCAAGGTCTACGTCAGCTTTTATGACAAGGACGCCGCCAAGGAGGGCATGAAGGGCCTGAAGTCCTGCGGCGGCTATCTGCGCCACGAGCTGGCAAACCGCCTGTCTTTGCGCTATACCCCGGAGCTGGTCTGGGAAGAGGACCATTCCATCACCTATGGCGCCAGGATCCTCGATATCCTGGCCACCCTGGACATCCCGGAGGATGAGAGCGATGAGCAGACAACTGACCCTGCCTGAAACCGCAGCCTATCTCAAAGAACACGACAAGTACCTCATCTTGTCCCACCGCCGCCCCGACGGCGACACGGTGGGCTCTTGCGCCGCCCTGTGCCTGGCCCTGCGCGCCATGGGCAAGACGGCCTGGGTCTATCCCAACCCGCAGTTTACACCCAAGTTCCGGCCCTTTTTGGAGTCTGCGTCCGGCCCGCTGTGCCAGACCGAGGCGAAAGCTCTGCCGGGACAGACGGTCATTTCCTGCGACATTGCCTCGGCAGGCCTGCTGCCCTTTGGCATGGAGCAGGCAAGTGTAGAGCTTGCCATCGACCACCACGGCACCAACTCCGGCTTTGCCGCGCGGACCCATGTGGAGGCGGACAAGGCCGCCTGCGGCGAGATCCTCCACGCGCTGCTGCCCCTTTTGGGGGTAGAGCCGGACAAGGCCATGGCTGAGGCAATCTATGTGGCCGTGTCTACCGACACCGGCTGCTTCCGCTATGCCAACGTGACGGCCAACACCTTTGCCGTGGCTGCGGCATGCGTGCGCGCCGGGGCGGAGATCTACCCCATCAACCGGGTGATGTTCGACACCAAGCGCCACGCGCGGATGCAGCTTGAAGCCTGGCTCACCCGCACCATGGCCTTTTATGCCGACGGCCGGGTGGCGCTCAACGCCATCCCCCGCGCCCTTGTGGACGAGCTTGGTCTGATCGAAGACGACCTTGACGACATCGCCGGCTTTGGCCGGGGCATGGAGGGCGTGGAGATCGGCGTCATGCTCCGCCAGGTGGAGGACGGCGCCTGGAAGGTCTCGGTCCGCACCAGCCCCGCCTTTGACGCAGCCAGGATCTGCGCCCGCTTCGGCGGCGGCGGACACCGCGGCGCTGCCGGCGGCACCCTGCACCAGGATCTGGAAACGGCCGAGCAGACCGTTCTATCCTCGGTGGGAGAGGAAGTGGCGCTCTGATGGCAAACGGCATCCTCATCGTGGATAAGCCCGCCGGCTGGACCTCCCAGGACGTGGCGGCCAAGCTGCGCGGCGTCTTTCACGAAAAGCGCGTGGGCCACGGCGGCACCCTCGACCCGATGGCAACGGGCGTTTTGCCCATCTTTGTGGGCCGGGCCACCCGCGCCGTGCCCTTTTTTGAGCACGCCGACAAGGTCTATGCCGCGGTGCTCCGCCTGGGCCTTGTCACCGACACCCAGGATATCACCGGCAGGACCCTGCAAGAGCAGCCGGTTTCGATCACCAAGGCCGAGCTTGAGGCCGTGCTGCCCCGCTTCCGGGGCAGCATCGAGCAGATCCCGCCCATGTACTCTGCCATTAAAGTGGGCGGCCAAAAGCTCTACGCCCTGGCCCGCCAGGGCAAGGAGGTCGCGCGCAAGCCCCGTCCCGTCACCATCTTCAAGCTGGAGGCCGGCGAGGGCGAGGGCCGCGACTGGCCGCTTCTGATCCACTGCTCCAAGGGCACCTACGTGCGCACCCTCTGCCACGACGTCGGCCAGGCGCTTGGCTGCGGGGGCTGCATGGCGGCCCTGCGCCGCACCCGCGCGGGCGCCTTCGATCTGAGCGGGGCCTATACCATGGAGCAGATCCTGGCCGCGCCGGATCCCGAGCGGCTGCTGCTTCCCGTTGACAGCCTTTTTTCCGACTGCCCCGCCCTCACGGTCAACGCCGCGGGCGAGCAGAGGCTGCGAAACGGCGCGACCCTTCGCGTCTCGGGCCGCCCGGACGGGCAGTACCGGGTCTATGCCGCCTCGGGCGAGTTTTTGCTGCTTGCGCAGATTCGGGAGCAGACGCTTTCCACCATCAAGAGCTTTTTCGAGCCGGCGCTCTAAGGCCGGCAAACCCTACATCATGGAGGTGTTCCCATGGCACGCGTGATCGCCCTGGGCTTTTTTGACGGCGTTCATCTGGGCCACGGAGCGCTGCTTTCCAAAACCGCCGAGACTGCCTCGGCGCTCGGCCTGACCCCGGCGGTCATGACCTTTGACCGCAGCCCCGGCAAGGACGGGCTGCTGCTGTCCTCGGTTGCAGACCGCATCCTGCTGATCCGCACGCTGTACGGCATCGAGGAGGTTCAGGTCCTGCCCTTTACCGAGTCGTTTATGCACATGCCCTGGGATGAATACCTTGCGCTGCTGGTGCGGGACTATGACGCTTCGCACCTGGTGTGCGGCTATGATTACCGCTTCGGCTATCGCGGCGCCGGAGACCCGGCGCTGCTTGGAGCCTGGTGCCGCGACCACGGCCTTGGGTATGACGTGGTGCCCCAGTGTACGCTCGAGGGCACGGTCGTCTCCTCCACCTATCTGCGCGAGCTGATTGCCGCCGGCGACGTGAGGCGGGCCGCCCGCTTCTACGGCCACCGGCATTTGCTCTCCGGCACCGTGACGCCCGGACGGCACCTGGGCCACACCCTGGGCTTCCCCACCGCCAATCTGGAACCGGATGCGACCATCTGTCTGCCCAAGGACGGCGTGTATGCCGTCCTCGCCGAAACCGGCGGCGCGCGCTACGTGGGCGTGTGCAACGTCGGCAGCCGCCCCACCGTCGGCGGCCACCACCGCCGCGTGGAGACCTGGCTTGACGGCTTCGAGGGCGACCTCTACGGCAAGCCCCT
>ONCN01000004.1 GCA_900316335.1 uncultured Eubacteriales bacterium
AGGTTGAGCCAGAACAGGACAAAAAGAAAAACCCCGGAAAACCGCATGGTTCCGGGGTTTTTGGGCATTTTGAAGTCTCGATCAGCGCTTGCTGAACTGCGGAGCGCGACGGGCGGCCTTGAGACCGTACTTTTTTCTTTCCTTCATTCTGGGGTCACGGGTCAGAAGACCGGCAGCCTTGAGGGTGGCGCGGTTTTCGCCGTTGACCAGAAGCAGGGCGCGGGAGATGCCATGACGGATGGCGCCGGCCTGGCCGGTCACGCCGCCGCCGGTGACGGTGCAGACGATGTCAACCTTGCCGAGGGTCTCGGTGGCGACCAGGGGCTGACGGACGATGAGCTTCAGGGTGTCGAGACCGAAGTAATCGTCGATATCACGGCCGTTGATGGTGATCGAGCCGGTGCCGTTTTCATAGAGGCGAACTCTGGCGACGGAAGCCTTCCGTCTGCCGGTGCCGTATTTGTATTCTCTCTTGCTCTCGTACATTGCTGCTTACCTCCTTAGTCCTGGGTCCATTCCACGGGCTTCTGCGCGGCGTTCTTGTGCTCGGCGCCCTTGTACAGCTTCAGACGGGTCATAGCGGTGCGGCCCAAGGCGTTCTTGGGGAGCATGCCCTTGACAGCCAGCTCCATCGCGAAGTCGGAACGGGACTCCATCAGAAGACGGTACTTGGTTTCCTTCAGGCCGCCGATCCAGCCGGAGTGATGCCGGTAGTACTTGTCTTCCAGCTTCTTGCCGGTGAGCACAGCCTTGTCGGTGTTGATGATGATGACGAAATCACCGCAGTCAACGTTGGGGGTGAAATCGACCTTGTGCTTGCCGCGCAGCAGGTTGGCAGCGATGACGGCGGTGCGGCCCAGGGGCTTGCCCGCAGCGTCGATGACGTACCACTTACGCTCCACGGTTTCTTTCTTTGCCATTGTAGTGGACATGATGTTTCCTCCGTATGAATGTTATATCACTTTTTTGTTTTGACAAATCAGGCTTTGTGTCGTACAATACCCTCACAAAGCTCGTTAGTTATATCATATGAAAAATCCGTTGTCAACCAAAATTTCCGGATTTTTTATTTTGCTTCGGAAGAACTTCAATTTTCTCTTTAAATCTCGTTTTATCTCTTGTTTGCTCGATTTGCAATTTATTTTTGAGGTGATCCAGAATGCAGCGAATGCTGAGCCTTCTGCGCTCGTGCGTGGATGATTACGATATGATCGAGTCCGGCGACCGCATTGCCGTGGGCGTGTCGGGCGGAAAGGACTCCTTGACCCTGCTTGTGCTGCTTGCGGCCATGCGGGCGTTTTACCCCAAGCCCTATACGCTGCACGCCATTTCCGTGGACATGGGCCTGGAGGGGATGGACTTTTCCCCGGTCGAGGCGCTGTGCCGCGAGCTTGACGTGCCGTTTACGCGCATCCCCACCGAGATCGGCCCGATCCTGTTTGACTATCGCAAGGAGAAGAACCCCTGTTCCTTGTGCGCCAAGATGCGCCGCGGGGCGCTTGGCCGCGCGATGGGGGAGCTTGATCTGCACAAGATCGCCCTGGGCCACCACTACGACGACGCGGTTGAGACCTTTGTGATGTCTTTGCTGTTTGAAGGGCGGATCAGTTGCTTCCAGCCCGTGACCTATTTAAGCCGCACCGGGGTCACGCAGATCAGACCCATGCTCTATCTGTCGGAGCAGGCGGTCGCGCACTTTGCCGAAAAGCAGCAGCTTCCGGTTGTGTATAACCGCTGCCCCGCCGACAAGCACACCAAGCGCGAGGAGGTCAAGGAGCTGGTCTATACGCTCTGCGGCCGCTACCCGGATCTGAAAACCAAGCTCTTCGGCGCCATGCAGCGCTATCCGCTGCCGGAGTGGGAGGTCAAACACGGGCGCAGACAGCCGCGATAAGCGCCGGGTGCGCATTCAATATTGACGTATGATTTGCCCCCGTTTGGGTCAAACTACCGGCAGGAGTTTCAGACTTGAATGGGGGCAGTTTTTATGGATACCACGCACACCGAACCCGCCGCGCAGACTGACGCCGGCGTTGACCGGATCCTGGAGCTTGGCAGCGGGATCACCCACGGACCCGAAGGGAGCTTGTATATCCTCACCATCATCGGCCAGATCGAGGGCCACCAGATTCTGCCGGACAACGTCAAGACCACCAAATACGAGCACGTGATGCCGCTGCTTGCCGAGATCGAGGAGTCAGACCAGATCCGCGGCCTGCTGCTTCTTTTGAATACCGTGGGCGGCGATATCGAGGCCGGGCTTGCCATTGCAGAGCTCATTGCAGGCATGGCCAAGCCGACGGTCTCGCTGGTTCTGGGTGGGGGACACTCCATCGGCGTGCCGCTGGCGGTGGCGGCAAAGCGCTGCATGATCGCCCCGTCTGCTGGCATGACCATCCATCCCGTGCGCATGAGCGGCACCGTGGTGGGCGCGCCCGCGACGTTTCAGTATTTTAACCGCATCCAAAATCAGATCGTGGACTTCGTCTCGGCCCACTCGCACATCACGCGCGAGGCCTTCTTGTCCTATATGATGGCAACCGGCGAGCTTGCAACCGACGTCGGCACGGTCCTGTACGGCAGGCAGGCGGTAAGCTGCGGTCTGATCGACCAGCTCGGCGGCCTTCAAGACGCGCTGAGCTGCCTCAGGCAAATGATCCGGGCGGAAAAAGAAAATAGTGGAAATTCCGGCGAGGTTGTGTTATAATATACGGGTATGACTGTATCCGGCGTTGGAGGAACCTGTTATGACCTTGCTGCAAGCAATCGTTCTTGCCCTGCTCACCGCCCTGGGCGCGTGTCTGCCGGTCTCCGGCGCGGCGCACTGGAAGATCGCGGAAAAGCTCATGGGCATGAACGCTGCCGATCCCGATCTTCAATTTTATAAAGCGATGGTGTATCTGGGCATCCTTCTGGCCTTGCTTGTGTTTTATCGCCGCCAGGTGCTGAGCCTTGTGCGCGAGGCGCTGGTGCTCACCGGCCTTTCCAGACCCTACCGCCGGAGCAGGGGCGTGCCGCCGGAGCGCAGAGAGCTGATCTTCTTCCTCTTTGCGCTGGTCCCGCTGTTTTTCGCCCTGATCGTGCGCCAGACCCTCTTCAAGCTCGATCAGAGCGACAATGCCCTGGCCGTGATCGCGGTGCTGCTTGCCCTGTCCGGCACCGTTTTGTTCTTTGCAGACCGCGGCTTTCGCCGCACGCGCGATCTGAGCCAGATGACCCTGCAAGACGCCGTGATGCTCAGCGTGGGGCAGACCTTCTCAGTCTTTCCCGGCCTGTCGCGCTGCGGCTTGACGCTGTCGGTGGGCCTGATGATGGGCCTTGACCGCTCGTCTGCGCTCGAGTTTTCGGGCCTGCTCGCCATTGCGGCGTATCTGGGCGCGTTTGTGGTCCAGCTTTTGCAGGCGGGGTCTCTCGGCGCGCACAGCGTCTCGGCCTGGGTGTGCGTGATGGGCGTCGCTTTGTCGTGCCTGGCATCCTTGGGCGCGCTGCGGTTTTTGACCGCCATGGCCCGGCGGCACAGGCTGACCGTGTTTTCCTACTGGTCCTGGGGGGCCGGAATCTTTGCTCTGGTTCTGTTTTTGATGTCAGCGTAAGGAGTTACATATATGGCTACGAAAAAAGCCCCGTCCAAGGGCAAGTCCGCCGCCAAGAAAAAGGCGGCACCGAAAAAAACACAATCCAAGGCCGCGCCAAAGGGCGAGGGCCTGTTTTACCAGTTCCGGCGCGAGATCATGGGCGCGCTTTGCCTGCTTTTGGCGCTGTTGATCTTCCTCTCCAGCCTGGATAAGACCAGCGCCCTGGCAAAGCTCTTTATGGGTCTTGTCGGGGAGACGGGGCTTTACGTTTTGCCCCTGGGCCTGGTTTTATGCTCGGTCGCCCTGTTTTCCCACGGCGACCGGCCTGTGACCATGCGCATCCTCTGCTCTCTGAGCTTTGCGTTTTTGGTCTCGGCCATCAGCCATCTGGCGCTCAACCGCTCGCAGGCGGAGTGGGGCGCGTCCGTGCTGCGCCTTTTGTATCTCGAGGGCAAAACCGGCGCGTCCGGCGGCGTGATCGGCGGACTGATCGCAATGCTGTTCAGCATCCTGGGCGGCAAGATCGCGGCCTGGGCCATCTGTATTCTGCTGCTTCTGATCACCATTCCCGCCTCGCTGAATCTCACGCTCACGGGCCTTCTGCGCGCCATCAACAACCACAGAGACGAGCTGCACCGCAAAAAGCGCGAGGAAGAAGAGGAAGAGCCCTACCGCGAGCCGGCCGAGGTCCTGGTCGAGCGCGTGGTGCAGCACAAGCAGGCGCGCGAGCTGCGCCGGCAGGAGCGCCGCCGCTTTGACTATGATCTGCCCGTGGACGAGCCGGAGCGTACCGTCAAGCCCGCCCGCGAGAAAAAGCCCGCCCAGCCGGAGCCGGACGAGCCCTGGCCCGAGCCGCCCATCAAAGAGCAGACCCGGCTGGAAACGCCAAAGCCCGCGCAGCGCGACAAGCGCTATCTCGTGGATCTGCCCGTGGACGAGCCGCCGCTTCTGGACAAGCGCAAGCCGGAGCCGGAAAAGCCCGTGCCCGCCGCCGCGCCGCAAGCTGAGCCGGAGCTGATCCCGGAGCCAGACGTTGACCCGCTGCCCGCCGCTGAGCAGCAGCCGGCTGTCATGCCCGCGCGCGATCTGATCGCGCCTGTGCAGCCCGAGCCCGCCGAGCCGGAGCTGCCTGCGCCGCCCGACAAGGAAAAGGTCAAGGCCGCCGACGCCCGCCGCGCCGCCGCCCAGATCACCGCCCAGATCGAGCAGCAGCAGGAGCTGGAGCTGCCCACCTACGTCTATCCCGACGTGAGCCTGCTGTCTGACGTAAGAGCCGGCTCTGTGGACGCCGCAGCCGAAATGCGGGAAAATACCAAGCGTTTGCAGGAAAAGCTTGCCTGCTTCAACATCGAGGCCCAGATCGTCAACGTCACCCGCGGCCCGAGCGTCACCATGTATGAGCTCGAGCTTGCCCAGGGCGTGCGTCTGAGCCGTCTGACCGGCCTTTCCGATGACATCGCGCTCGAGCTCGGCGCCTCCGGCGTTCGCATCTCGGCCATCCCCGACAAAAACTCCATGGTCGGCATCGAGGTCCCCAACAAGACCGTGAGCCCCGTCCATATCCGCGAGGTCATCGACTCGGCGGCATTCCGCTCGGCCAAGTCGAAGATATCCTTTGCCGTGGGCAAGGATATCAACGGCAACGCCATCGTGGGCGATATTGCAAAAATGCCGCACATCCTCATCGCCGGCACCACCGGCTCGGGCAAATCCGTGTGCATGAACAGCCTGATCATCTCGCTTTTGTTCAAGGCCACGCCCGAGGAGGTCAAGCTCATCATGGTCGACCCCAAGATGGTCGAGCTTGGCATCTACAACGGCATCCCGCATCTTTTGATCCCGGTCGTGACCGACCCCAAGAAGGCCGCGGGCGCGCTTCAGTGGGCCGTGACGGAAATGATGCGCCGCTACCGCATGATGTCAGACTCCGGCGTGCGTGAGATCGAGTCTTACAACAAGCTTGCCGCGCAGACCGGCGAGAAGCACATGGAAAAGATCGTTGTGGTCATCGACGAGCTGGCTGACCTTATGATGGTCGCCGGCAAAGAGGTGGAGGAGTCCATCTGCCGCATCGCCCAGATGGGCCGTGCCGCCGGCGTCCACCTGGTCATCGCCACGCAGCGTCCGTCCGCCGACGTGATCACGGGCCTGATGAAGGCCAACATCCCGTCGCGCATCGCCTTTGCGGTGTCCTCGGCGATGGAGTCTCGCATCATCCTTGACACCATGGGCGCAGAAAAGCTCATTGGCCGCGGCGATATGCTCTTTGCGCCGCTCGGCAAGGGCAAAAAGCGCGTGCAGGGCTGTTTGATCGAAGACAGCGAGGTCCAGGCGGTCACCGACTTTATCAAGGCCCAGGGCAGCGCGGAATACTCCGACGAGATCCAGCAGCAGATCGAGCTCAGGGCAGCCCAGTCCGGCAAAAACGGCGGCTCGTCCGGCTCCGGCGCGCAGAGCGCCCCGGCGGAGTCTGACACGGGCGACGGCGACGAGCTGCTGCCCGCCGCGGTGGAGGTCATTCTCGAGACCAAGCAGGCCTCCGTCTCCATGCTGCAGCGCCGGCTCAAGCTCGGCTACGCCAGAGCCGCCCGCATCGTCGACGAAATGGAGGAGCGCGGCATCGTCGGCCCCTTCGAGGGCTCCAAGCCCCGCCAGCTTCTGATCACCAAGGAGCAGTGGGACGCCATGCAAAACGGCGGCGCAGCGCCGACGCAGCCCGACGCCGAGCCTGTGGAGGATCTGATCGAGTGATATTGTTCCCTCCGGGATCATCTGAGTGGTCCCGGGGGAATTTTTTTCTTTACTTTCTGATCATTTTGTGATACGATGCTCTCGGCGCCGCATCCGACAACAGGGCGGAGCGGCAGCTAGGAGGAAAAACTATGAAGCAATCCAAACTCGGAGCACGCCAACTCGCCGTAGCGGCGATGCTCACCGCCATCGTCGTGGTTTTGCAGGTTGTGGCCAATTTCATCCAGCCTGTGCCCGGCGTGTCCATCTCTCTGGTTCTGTTGCCCATCGTCGTGGGCGCGGCGCTGCTTGGCCCCTGGGCCGGCGCGTGGCTGGGCCTTGCCTTTGCCGTGACCGTTCTGGTCTCGGGCGGCGCTACGGCCTTTTTCCCCATCAGCATGGGCGGCACCTTGATCACCGTCATCGTCAAGGGCGTGCTTGCAGGCTATTGCGCAGGCCTGGTTTACCGGCTTTTGGAGCACAAAAACCAGTACCTTGCCATCATCTGCGCCGCCATCGTCTGTCCGTGCGTCAACACAGGGCTGTTCCTGGTTGGCTGCCGGCTGTTCTTCTGGCCCACCATCACCCAGTGGGGACAGGCCGCCGGCTTTGAAAACGCCGCCGCCTATGCCTTCCTCGGCCTGGCCGGCGTCAACTTCCTGGTGGAGCTTGCCATCAACGTGCTGCTGGCTCCCGTCATTTTGCGCCTGGTCAATCTGGGCCGCAAATCCTGATTTGTTTTCCACAGCGCGGCGAGGCTTCTCGCCGCGCGCTTCTTTTCGTCAAAAACCAAATTCTTGTCTTGATATTTTGCTGAAAACGGGTATAATAAAGAGTACGCAAATCAGCGCTTTTTTGACGAAGTTTGGTTTTTGGTGCAACCTTTTGCCGCCGTCTTCGTCTGATACAACAGATCCCAACGGAAGCGAGGTTTCAATATGGAACAAAGAAAACGTAGATCCTCCCAGAGCCTTCTGGGCTGGCTCATTCCCATTCTGTCGGTCCTGATCCTGGTCGTCGTTCTCAATCTGGTCAACGAATGGCACTTTGAGATGCGTCTGCTCGACCCGGAAGAGGCCACCATCCAGTGCAAGGCACCCTATGACGAGCAGGGCGCCGAGTCGCTGCTGGTGGGCCGCCTGTTTATGAAGGACGGATTTGTCCTGCCCGTGCACCAGCAGGGAAAGGTAGACCCCAACAAGATCGGCGACTACACCGTCACCTACAAGACCAACGTGCTTTGGATGAAGGACGAAAAGACCAAGCTCGTCCACGTGGTCGACACCATCGCCCCCACCATCACCCTGGTGCCCGACGAGGCTGAGTATATCCTGCCCGGCACCGAGTATCAGGATCCCGGCTTTACCGCCACCGACAACGTCGACGGCGATCTGACGAACTACGTCAAGTCGCACAAAGACGGCAACGTGATCACCTACACCGTGTCTGACAGCGCCGGGCTGTGGTCACGCGCACCATCAACGTGGACGATCCCATTGCACCCGTGCTCACCCTGGCAGGGGAGACCAACTATGAGCTTCCCGCCGGCACCGTGTTTGAAGAGCCCGGCTACACCGCCACCGACAACGTAGACGGCGATCTGACCGCCCGCGTGACCGTCACCGGCGAGGTCAATTCCTTCAAGATCGGGTCGTATGAGCTGACTTACGACGTTGAGGATGCCTATCACAACCACGCCACCGCCACCCGTACTGTTGTGGTCAACGCCGTGCGCCAGCCCGACGAGGTCAACCCCGGCGACAAGGTCGTGTATCTCACCTTTGACGACGGCCCCGGCCAGTACACCGAAGATCTTCTGGCCGTGCTCGACAAGTACAACGTCAAGGTCACCTTCTTCACCTGCGACACCGGCTATGAGGACGTCATCAAAAAAGAAGCCGAGGCCGGCCACGCCGTTGCCGTCCACTCCGCGTCGCACGACTATGATAAGATCTATGCCAGCGAAGAGGCCTTCTTTGCCGATCTGCAAAAGCAGAACGACATCATCAAAAACGCGACCGGCTCGTATTCCAACCTGCTGCGCTTCCCCGGCGGCAGCTCCAACACCGTGAGCAACTTCAACCCAGGCATCATGTCCCGGCTGACCAAAGCGGTGAACGACGCGGGCTTCCAGTACTTTGACTGGAACGTCTCCTCCGGCGACGCCGGCGAGACCACCGACACCGAGCGCGTGTATCAAAACATCATCGGCGGCATCCAGGCGAACTCTCCCGGCTACTCCATTGTGCTGCAGCACGACATCAAGGGCTTCTCCGTGGCCGCGGTGGAGAAGGTCATCCTTTGGGGCCTTGAAAACGGCTACACCTTCCTGCCGCTCGATCTCAACAGCCCCGCCGCCCATCACGGCGTAAACAACTAACCCGGCTTCAACGTCCGCCCGGCTCCGATACGGAGCCGGGTCTTTTTTTGCGCATACGCCGCAAAACCCAAGCATAAGCTCGGGCGAAGGGATGTGAGACGATGTATCGTAAGCAAAAAAGAAGAGGCCGCGGCGCAGGGTGGGGAAGCGCGCTTCTTGCCGGCGCAGGCAGTGTGCTGCTCTCGGCGGCGCTGTGCGCGATCACAGCGATTTTGGTGTCGCACGGAAGTCTGCCCATCCGGGCCGCGCTCTACGCCGTGCAGGGCATACCGGGACTGTGCGCGTTTGTTGCCTGCCTTATCACCGCCATGCGGGCAGTGAAACAAAAGCTGTTAAAGGCGCTGCTTTGCTGCGGCGCAGCCGTGCTGCTGCTCTTTGTGCTGGGGCTGCTGCTGCCTGGGCGCGGGCAGGGGAGCGCAGTGTGGATGCTCATACTGACGCTTCTGCCGGGCCTTTGCGCCGGCATCCTGGGCGCGGCAAGACGCCACCGGGCGCTGCGCTGAGGCTGCTGCACACAGCGGCCAATGGGTTGCATATCATAGCATTGTGCGCATTGACAACAGCTTTTCCGCCCCGGCTTTGCCGCGATTTGGCAAGATATGGTAGCCCGGTTGGGCGCAGGACCCAAAATGTTGTTTTCTGTTCCGTAGTTAACATAAACTAGTAGACATAAAACTTGGCAATAATTCACAAAAATCACAAAAATCCCGAAAACCACTTGAATTATAGGCGGTTTTCGATTATATTTACAGGGTAACAATTTGCGCTTTTTCCGGTAAAAATAACGTGACACTACAAATTGTGCCCTGTTTGATGATGAACCACAACATTTCGTTTTCACGCAGGGAGGACCTATGCATCACGTTGTTTTTGCCGACCATGGCGCGGCTTTGCGCGCGCGCAGAGGCCCGGTTTTTTTCCTCGCCGTTTCGTGCGGCGCCGTGCTTGGGTGTGCGTGCGCTCTGTGCGCGCCTGCTTCCTGGCCTGTTCGCTCGGCCTTTGAGCTCAGCGCCCGCTCGGGGCTTCGCATCCTGCTGCCCCTGCTCTTTTTCCCCTGCGCGCTGTATCTTGGCGCACTGCTCTTCGGCTCCGGCTTTGCGGCGGTGCTGCTTGGCTGCAAGGCCTTTGGGCTCAGCGCCCTGCTTCTGGTACAGCTTCGCTGCGGCGGCCTTTTCGCCGGCGCGCAGACCCTTTTGATGACGCTTCCCTCTCTGGCCGGCATGCCGGTGTGGATCCTTACGCTCTGCGTTTTAGACGACGGGGCGCAATCATCCGGGTATCGCGCCGCGGCGCTGGCTCTCAATATTCTCATGCTCGCCCTGTTTCTTGCAGCCGGCTTTCTCCGGCTTTTGGGGTGAGACGCGATGGTAGGTTGGATACTATGCTTGACTGCTTGGATGAATATGAACAATACTTACTGAATATCAAAAAGGCCTCTGCCAACACAGTCAGTTCCTACATGCGGGATATCCGCCAGTTCCGGGACTATGTGGCGGAGCTTTTGGACGTGGAGCTGCCCGAGGTCTCCAAGGATCAGATCTCGGTCTATCTGGCCTACCTCACCAACCACGGCAAATCTCCCGCCACGGTGACAAGAAGCCTTGCCTCGCTGAAGGGGTTTTACGGCTATCTGATGTCTGAAGGTCTGGTGCAGCAAAACCCCGCCAAGGGTATCACGGTGGTCAAGGCGGAAAAGAAGCTGCCGCAGATCCTCACCGGCAAAGAGGTCGAGCTGCTGCTTGAGCAGCCCCAGTGCACCGATATGAAGGGCTACCGCGACAAGGCCATGCTGGAGCTTTTGTATGCCACCGGCATCCGCGTGAGCGAGCTGATCAGCCTGGACGTGGACGACGTCAATCTCCCCGCGGGTTTTATCCGCTGCGAGGGCTCGGGCCGCAGCCGCACGATCCCCATGTACCCGGCCGCGGTCAAGGCGCTGCAAACCTATATGCACGAGATCCGTCCGAACATGGTGGCCGACCCTGCTGAGAGCGCGCTGTTTGTCAACCTCTCCGGCGAGCGGATGTCCCGGCAGGGCTTCTGGAAGATCATCAAGCACTATCAGCAGACCGCCCACATCGAAAAGGATATCACGCCCCACACCCTGCGACACAGCTTTGCCGCCCACCTTTTGGAAAACGGCGCGGATCTGCGCTCGATCCAGGAAATGCTGGGCCACAGCGATATCTCCTCCACACAGATCTACACCCAGATCGTAAAGCAGAACCTCAAGTCTGTATACAACCGCTTCCATCCCAAGGCATAATCCGGATCGCAGATTGTACGATGTTCTGAACCCATGAATGTATGGCCGGGCATTGCAAAATGCCCGGTTTTCATATGTTACCATTGCATTTACGTTACACTTATGATATAATCCACTAAAGAGACAGATACTTCGGAATACATCAGAAAGAGACTTCTGCGCCAATGAAACGTCTATTTTCCAATATTTCCCGGCAAAAGGCCTTCCGGATCGGGTTTTTGATGGCGCTCGACGCGCTTTTGATCAACGCGACCTCGATTTTGGCCATTTTGCTGCAGGAAAATCTGAGCTGGACCAAAATGATGTGGCAGCCCTATATGCACATCCTGGTCCCATACTCGGTGATCAGCACAATCGTGATCATCGGCATATTCGTCCCCTTCAAGCTATACAACAGCCTGTGGGAATTTGCCGGCGTGGATGAGCTGTTCCACATTGTTGTGGCAGGCGCCATTGTCAGCATCTTGAAGTTCATCGTCAACTCCATCCCCGGCATCCCGCATTTCCAGGTCAGCTATCCTGTGATCAGCGGTCTTCTGCTTGTGGGTGCGATTGGCTTGTCCCGCATGGCCTATCGTGTGGCGCGCACGCTGCTTCGCCCTAGCTCTCAACCCGGCAAGGTGCGCACGCTGCTCGTCGGGGCAGGAAAGGCAGGCGCCATGGCCCTGCGGGAGCTGCAAACCAGCGAGCGCTCGCTCAACGACGTGGTCTGCATTGTAGACGACGACTTTACCAAGCGCGGCAGCTTCTTGCGCAACATCAAAATCTGCGGCGCCTGCTCGGATATCCCCGCCATCGTCAAGCAGTATAAGATCGACGAAATCATCCTCGCCATTCCCACCGCTACACCCGAGCAGCGGCGGCGCATCGTGAGCATCTGCCAGCAGACCCGGTGCCGGCTCAAGACCCTGCCGGGCCTGTTCCAGCTTGCAAACGGCGATATCTCCGTGCAGAAGATCCGCAGCGTGGACGTGCTCGACCTTTTGGGCCGCGACAGCGTTAAGGTCGATCTGACTGAGATCGCCGCCTACGTCAAGGGCAAGACCGTTCTGGTCACCGGCGGCGGCGGATCCATCGGCAGCGAGCTGTGCCGCCAGATCGCCAAGCAGGATCCCAAGCGGCTGATCATCTTTGATATCTACGAAAACAACGCCTACGACATCCAGCAGGAGCTGGTACGGTCCATGCCGGAGCTGACCCTGGACGTGATCATCGGCTCTGTGCGCGACCGGCCGAAGGTGGAAGAGCTCTTCTCCGTCTACCAGCCGGATCTTGTCTTCCATGCCGCGGCCCACAAGCACGTGCCGCTGATGGAGAGCAGCCCCAACGAGGCCATCAAAAACAACGTCTTCGGCACCTACAACGTCGCCTCGGCCGCAGACCGGTTCGGAGCCGAGCGCTTTGTTCTGATCTCCACGGATAAGGCGGTCAACCCCACCAATATCATGGGCGCCTCCAAGCGGATCTGCGAAATGATCGTCCAGTCCATGTCCACGCGCTCCGCAACCAAGTTTGTCGCCGTGCGCTTTGGCAACGTGCTGGGCTCCAACGGCAGCGTCATCCCGCTGTTTAAAAAGCAGATCGCTGACGGCGGCCCTGTCACCGTCACCCACCGGGACGTGATCCGCTACTTTATGACCATCCCCGAGGCGGTGTCGCTGGTTTTGCAGGCTGCGGCTTTCGCCAGCCGCGGCGAAATCTTCGTGCTCGACATGGGCGAGCCCGTCCGCATCGACGATCTGGCCCGCAATATGATCCGCCTGTCCGGGTTTGAACCGGACGTGGACATCAAAATCGTCTATACCGGTCTTCGTCCCGGCGAAAAGCTCTATGAAGAGATGCTGATGAAGGAAGAGGGCCTTCGCACCACGCAAAACGAGCTGATCCACATCGGCAAGCCGCTGGATATCGACGCTGTCGCCTTTGACGCGCAGCTCAAGTCTTTGTATGCCGCGTGCAAAAACAACAGCCCCCGCATCTGCACGCTCGTGGCCGAGATTGTGCCGACCTATCACCCCAGCGCAGAAAAAGTCTCCGTGTAATCCCGCAGCCAAGGGAACCGGCGTTGCCGGCCCTTGGCTGTTTTTCGTTACCGGTCGAAGGCGGGGTTCATGGCGTAGACGTTCTTTTGATTCAGCCGCTCGCGCAGGTTCTGGATGGCCTCGCCGAAGCGCTGGAAGTGTACGATCTCCCGCTCGCGGAGGAACTTGATCACGTCGTTTACGTCCGGGTCGTCCGAAAGCCGGAGAATGTTGTCATAGGTGACTCTGGCCTTCTGCTCGGCGGCCAGATCCTCGGTCAGATCGGCTATGGGATCGCCCTTGACGGCGATCGACGCCGCGCTGAACGGGAAGCCCGAGGCCGCCGTGGGATAGACCCCCGCCGTGTGATCCACAAAATACTGCGCAAACCCCGGCGTCTGGATCTGCTCGTCCGAAAGCTTCCGCGTGAGCTGATGAATGATCGCGCCGACCATTTCAAGATGCCCGAGTTCCTCGCTTCCGATGTCGGTTAACAGCCCCTGCAGCTCGGGGAAGGGCATGGAGTAGCGCTGGCTGAGATACCGCAGCGACGCGCCGAGCTCGCCGTCGGGGCCGCCGTACTGACTGATGATGATCGAGGCGAGCTTCGGGTTCGGGTTTGCGATCTTCACCGGGTACTGGAGCTTCTTTTCATATACAAACATGGCTCAATCCTCCTGCTTATATTCCCAGGGCCAGGGGCCTTGGGTCCAGGTATAGCGTCCGCTCTGGGCGGCGTCCTTCTGGCACAGGGGGCCATAGGTCTGCTCATAGCGCGCATAGCCGGTTTTGTAGAGCTCCGCATATTCCCGGAAGAGCTCGGTTGCCTGGGTATCCTCCGGATGGGTGTCCAGATATAATCCAAGCTCTGCAATGGCAAAGTGGAGCGCCTGCAGCTCGTGCATGGGGGTGTCGGGCTTCTCATCCCGGTTCACCATGCCCAGAAAGGGCAGATCCAGACCCGGAAACAGCGTGCCGCGCACAAGACCCGTCTTTGCGCCGTAGGTGTTAGGGTCATACTGCTGAAAGGGAACGTAGGGGTTTGCCAATGGCGCCGCGGCGGGCAAAATCCCGCAGCCGGGCCGAAGCTGTTCCTGCATAGATGAAAACCTCCCGGTTTGAAGTGAAGGCTGCACGCTTCGCCGCCTTCCTGCACATTCTATGCCGCTTCGCCGCAAGGTGACACAAAGCCGTTGAAAATCTGGCAGATTGTGGTATAATGAAACAAGCATACCCCCCGCCGCGGGCGCATAGGCTCGGGTGAGGTGATATGCTTGTCATTCTGGAAACGATATTATCCGGTCTACGCCCTGGTCATCGCCGGGGTGATCACTGCCGCGCTTTTAGCCGACCGTGCGGTGGACTTTGCCGCCCAGGTCATGGCCCAGAGCCGGAGCGCGCCGCTCGTTTTGGTACTAGATCCCGGCCACGGGGGAGAGGACGGCGGCGCAGCCGTGCAGAATCTGACCGAGGCGGAGCTCAATTTGCAGATCGGCCTTCGCCTGCGGGATCTTTGCCGCCTGTGCGGGATCCCGGTCGTCATGACCCGGCAGGAGGATCGCGCCATCTACAGCCCCGAGGCGCAGACGATCTCGGAAAAGAAGGTCTCCGATCTCAAAAACCGGGTGAAGCTGGTCGCAGATACCCCCGGCGCGGTACTTTTGAGCATCCACCAAAATATGTACGAGGCGTCAAAGTATCGCGGCGCACAGGTGTTTTTTGCCCCGACCGAGGGCAGCCGGGAGCTGGCGGAGCTGATCCAGGGCGCCGTGATCGGCCAGCTTCAGCCGGAAAACCACCGGGCTGTCAAGCCCGCCGGGAGCGTGTACCTGCTGCAGCACATTCGCTGCGCGGGCGTTCTGGTGGAATGTGGGTTCCTCTCCAACCCGGAGGAGCGGACCCTTCTGACCCAGGCAGATTATCAGAAAAAGCTTGCCTGCGCGATTTTGTCCGGCGTGACCGGATACCTGCGGCTTTCGCCGGAGGAAGCATAGAAAGAAAAGGAGCCGTCGATATGGCAAAGGCAAAAACGATCTATTACTGCACAAGCTGCGGCAACGAGTCGAGCAAATGGATGGGCCGCTGTCCCGCCTGTGGGGAATGGAACACCATGACCGAGCATGTGGAAAAGCCCGCGGCGCCCGCGCGCGGCGTTGTGCGCGCCGGTGCAGTCGGCGCAAGCCGGCCCAAACGCCTGTCTGAGATCGTCTCCGGGGCCGAGCAGCGCTTTTCCACCGGCCTGGGGGAGTTGGATCGAGTCTTGGGCGGCGGCGCTGTGAAGGGCTCTCTGGTCCTTGTAGGCGGCGCGCCGGGCATCGGCAAATCTACGCTGCTGCTGCAGATCTGTTCGGAGCTTTGCAGGTCGTGGTCTGTTTTGTACGTTTCGGGCGAGGAGAGCGAGAGCCAACTGAAAATGCGCGCCGAGCGTCTTGAAGTGCGCGAGGAAAACCTGCTGCTCTACGCCCAGACCGAGCTTGACGAGATCTTGGAGGTCGCGCGTGCCGAACAGCCGGATATTCTGATCGTTGACTCCATCCAGACTCTCTATTCGGGCGACAACACCTCCACGCCCGGCAGCGTTTCGCAGGTCAAGGACTGCACCATGGCGCTCATGCAGCTATCCAAGCAGACCGGGATCACCGTGTTCGTCGTGGGCCACGTCAACAAAGAGGGCGCGATCGCAGGCCCGAAGGTTTTGGAGCATATGGTGGACTGCGTGCTCTACTTTGAGGGCGAGCGCAACGGTCCCTACCGCCTGCTTCGAGCGGAAAAAAACCGCTTTGGCTCCACCAACGAGGTCGGCGTGTTTGAGATGTACGACAAGGGCCTGCGCGAGATCCCCAATCCATCCCAGATGCTGCTGGCCGGGCGGCCCAAGGGCGCATCCGGCACCTGCGTCGCCTGCGTAATGGAGGGGACAAGACCCCTGCTTGCCGAGGTCCAGGCGCTTGTGACCAAGAGCTTTTTCAACGTGCCGCGCCGCACCACCGACGGCTTTGACTACAACCGCGCGGCGCTTTTGACCGCGGTGCTCGAAAAGCGGGGCGGGATGCGTCTGGGCGAGTGCGATATCTATCTCAATGTGATCGGCGGACTGCGCATCGACGAGCCGGGCTCGGATCTGCCGGTTCTGATCGCCATTGCCTCTTCCTTCCGTGACACCGCTGTGGACGACGGCCTGACCGCCGTGGGGGAGGTGGGTCTGACGGGCGAGATCCGCATGGTATCCAACCTCGAGCAGCGGCTATCGGAAATCCGACGTCTGGGCTTTACCAAGTGCATCGTGCCGCGCCACGGCACCCAGCGGCTGAGCGTGCCGGAGGGACTGGAGCTGCTGCGGGTGCGAAATCTGCGTGAGGCCATCGAGATTGCGCTCTGAACGGAAAAAAAGCGTCCGCGGATCCAGACGATCCGCGGACGCTTTTTTGGTCTTGAGATTAGTTTTCCTTGCGCAGCTTGGCGGAAGCCAGGTAAGCGCCGCAAGCACCAACCATCATAACACCGAACACCACCAGGACGTAGTCACCGGTGCTGGGAGAGGTCTCGCTCTTGTCCGTGTTGGAAGAGGTGGGCTTGGCGGTGGGGCTGCTCTCAGCAAACGCCACAGTGGCCAGGGAGAAAACCAACACAACGACCAGGATCAATGCAAACAGTCTTTTCATCATGAATTCCTCCTTGAAACTGGAAGTTCTGATTTTACGGTTATAATTATAGCACAGATTTTCTGTTTGTAAATAGTTATTTTTGATTTTCTGAACTTTTTTCCGGGCGCGGCAGGGGAGGGGCCTTATACCACCATCTCGTAGGGGCCGATCTGGCTGACCGCTAAATATTGATTCAGTTGGTCCGGCGCATAGACGCCAAGATCCGTCACAACGCCCGTGATCAGCTCCGGCGGCGTGATATCAAACGAGGGATAGTAGCCCTTCACGCCCGGCGCTGCGGTGCGCACGCCCATGGCCTGCAGCACAAACTCGGGGTCCCGCTGCTCGATGTGGATGCTGGCGCGGTCCGGGTGGCCCTGGTCCGGCACGCCGGTAACGTAGAAGGGCACGCCGAAGTGCCTGGCGCAGATGGCGATTTGCAGGGTTCCGATCTTGTTGACCACATGCCCGTCCAGACAGATGGCGTCCGCCGCGCAGGTAAAGACGTCCACGCCCTCGCGCTCAAGCACAAAGGCAGGCATATTGTCCGTGATCACCGTGGTGTCAAAGCCCATTTCGCTGCACACGGTGGCCGTCAGGCGCGCGCCCTGGAAGTAGGGTCTGGTCTCGGGGCAGAAGATGCGCAGTGTTTTTCCCTGCTCTTTTGCGCGGCGCAGCATCATGCCGACGATCGTCTCGCCAAAGCACTGGGTCATCACGGTGCCGTTTTGCGGGATGCGGTCAACCAAATGGCCCGCGATCTGATCCACGCGGCCATAGCGCCGGTCGTTGGTGCGCACAAGGTGCGCAACGATCGCACGGTCCACCGGCTCGCCGTCGGCAAGCGCGGCCCGGGCTGCCTCCAGACAGCCGCCGGTGATCCTGGCCATGCGCGATACGGTGGTGGGCCTTGCGTGGGAAATGGTCTCGGCGGCCCTGGTCAGATAGGCAAGCTGCCCGGCCTCGTTCCGATCCCGGCACTCAAAGGCTGCCAGCGCCATGCCCGCGGCCGCGGCGGTAAACGGGCCGCAGCTTTGCGTTACCATGTCGGTGATGGCCTGCGCGACCTCCTGGTGGGTGCGGCATACGACAAATTCGGTTTTGGCCGGGTAGATCCGGCGGTCTAAGATGCGCACCACGCCGTCTTCATACCAAGCGATGTTTTCATAGCGCAGCATAAAGGCCAGGTCGTGGTCCTGGCGCAGTGTATTGGTCATTGGTACAGCTCCTTCAAAACCCGGCGGGACTCGAAGCGGATCCGCTCGGCGTCCAGCGTGGTGTACACGCCGTTTTCATAGAGTATGTTGCCGTCAACCATGGTCATGCAAACGTCGCTGCCCTGCACGGCGTAGGCGATCATGGCGGGGTAGTCAAGCGCAGGGATCAGATGCGGCTTGTCAAAGTCGATGACGGCAAGATCCGCCTTCATGCCAACCTTCAGCTCGCCCGTGTCAGGGCGTCCCTGCAAGCGCGCGCCGTTGCGGGTCGCCATCTTGAGCAGATCGGCCGGCTTCATAATGGTGGGGTCGCCCGTGTGCCCATTGTGGATGACGGACGCCAGGTGAAGCTCTTCGATCATGTTGAGATTGTTGTTGGAGGCTGCCCCGTCTGTGCCAAGGGCGACGTTGATCCCCTTGTCCAGCATCTGCTGTACGGGCGCAAAGCCGCTGCCGATCTTCATATTGCTTGACGGGCAGTGGACCGGGCTGACCTTGCAGGTCTTCATCAGGTCCATATCCGCCTCGGTGACCCAGACACAATGCGCTGCTGTCGTGCGATTGCGGAAGGTGCCAAGCTCATAAAACAGCCTGGCAGGGGTCTTGCCGTATTTGTCAACGCACGCCTTCTGCTCGCGCGCGGTTTCTGACAGATGGATGTGCATGCCGGCGCCGCGGGCAAAGCATGCCTCACTGTAGGCGCGGATGGTATCGGGGGTGTTGGTGTATTCCGCGTGGATGCAGAGGTCGATCTTGATCTTGCCGCCGTTATAGTTGTGGAACTCGTCAAACAGGGCAAGCCCCTCTTTGCAGTCCTGGTTTTGCGCGTAGGGCAGATCCGGCCGGCCCTGCGTGGAGCGGCAGAGATTGGCCTTCATCCCGGCGCGGCACAGCGCCTCAATGGTCACGGCGTTGCGGTAGTACATATCCGAAAAGGAGGTCACGCCGCTGGCCAGAAGCTCGAGCATGGCAAGCTCGCTTGCCCACCGGATGCCCTCGTCGGTCCACTTGGCCTCGGTGGGGAAGATATAGTCATAGAGCCAGTCGTGTAGGCTGAGGTCCGAGCCGATGCCGCGCAAAAACACCATCGGGCAGTGGCAGTGGCAGTTGATCAGCCCGGGAATGATCAGTTTTCCGCTCAGATCCTTTTGTTCGTCGTACTCCTCCTGCGGCGGCGTTGCAGACAGATAGCAAATGGTATCGCCGTCAATGCCGAGATAGGCGTTTTTCAGAGTTTTCCATTCTTCCCCGACCAGGGTGAGGATATCCGCGTGCTTGAGTAATCGCTTCATGTCAATCCCTCGCTTTGCGCTCAGTTGTACTTCAGATTGTGCGTTCTTTCTGGATATTATACAAAATTGACAAGCGGAAGTCAATCCTTCTGACCGCTTTTGTGAAAATCTGTCACTGTGCTGCCCGTTTTGTGAAATAACGGTTGCTTTTTGCCGCAAACGGGGATATACTGAAGCAAACAGCCGTATAAGGAGGGCAAGCGATGGAAACGCAGCAGCACAGCCGCGCGCAGCGGCGCAGGCAGGCAAAGCGGCAGTGGATCCTGCAGTGGGTCAAGTTTGTCGCCATGGTGAGCTCCACGATCTTGGTGATCGTCCTTGTGTTTGTGCTCATCCATACCATCCGCACAAGCCGCGCTGCACCTGAGCCGACCGAACCGCCTGTGACCACCCAGGCGCCCACAGAGTCAGAAACCGTGGATGTGAACCGGCTCGACCCGTCTGCGCGCACGCCGATCGAAAGCGTGGACATTCTGGCTTTGGGCGACAATCTTATGCACAACACCGTGATGTGGGCCGGACAGACGGACGACGGCTATGATTTTACGCCCATGTACCGCTACGTCCGCGACGACGTCGCCGCGGCGGATCTGGCCTGCATCAACCAGGAGACCATCTATATCACAGATCCCGAGGAGTATACCAATTATCCGGAGTTCGGCGGACCGGTGCAGATCGGTGAGGCCCTGGCAGAAACAGGGTTTGACATTGTGACCCATGCCACCAACCACTGTCTGGACAAGGGAAGCCGCGGCATCCTTGACACCGTGGCCTTCTGGAAGACCCACCCGGAGGTGACGTATCTCGGCATCCACGACAGCCAGCAGGACCACGATACCCTGCGCGTGGTGACCAAAAACGGCATCCGCATCGCCCTGCTCAACTACACCTACGGCACCAACGCAGGTCTGCCGGAGAAGGACTATATGGTGGACTATCTCTGGGACGAGGAGGAGATCGCAAAGGATATCGAACGCGCCGCCGCAGAGTCGGACTTTATCCTGGTTTTTCCCCATTGGGGAACCGAAAACACCTTTGAGCCGGATGCAAAGCAGCTCTCCTGGGCGCAGTTCTTTGCAGACCACGGCGTCGGGGCCGTCATCGGCTGCCATACGCACACGCTGCAGCCTGTGACCGAGATCACAGGGAAAGACGGCAACAAAATGCCCGTGTTCTGGTCGCTGGGGAACTTCATCTCGCACATGGCCGAGGCGCAAAACATGCTCGGCGGCATGGCAAGGCTCACCGTCAGCCGGGATGAATACGGCGTGTACGTCAGCCGGTACAGCTTGGAGCCGACCGTGACCTACGCCTCGCACGAGGGCGGAAAATGGGCCTTCTGCGGCATGAAGCTGACCGACTACACCGACGAGATGGCAAGGACCCATCTCATTGACGGCACGAGTCCAGACGAGATGAAGACATTATCTGAGTCCATCCTGCACCCATAAAAAACCGGCGCCCGCTTGCACAAACGGGCGCCGGCCTGCGTTATTTCAGAGTCTTTGGAACTTGCCTTTGGTTTCCAGGTTGATCCAGGTGGATTCCGCCCAGTCGTACTGGCGCATGTACTCGCCCTGGTAGGCGTCGATGCCGGATGGCAGCCCCTTGAGCCAGTCAAAGTAGTCGCAGGGGATCCAGTCCGGGATCAGACCCATCGAGCCCCGGCGGCGGATCAGACACTGGCCCAAGCCAAGGCG
This sequence comes from uncultured Eubacteriales bacterium, assembly GCA_900316335.1. Lineage (GTDB taxonomy): Bacteria > Bacillota > Clostridia > Oscillospirales > Oscillospiraceae > JAFRPC01. The sequence goes on from ONCN01000004.1 coordinate 20,826, forward strand.
CTCGAGCGTGTCCTTCAGATCCTTTCGGATCTGCTTGAAGTAGTTGGACCGGTCCGTTTCGCCGCCCCAGAGGATGGTGACCAGCGTGTCGCTCTCCACCACGGAGCCGCGGCGGTCGATGAGATAGGCGAACAGCTCCTTTGTCTTCTGGTAGCGGAAGAGCACGGGCCTGCCGTTGAAGAAGACCTCAAAGTCGCCAAAGCAGCGGACAAACAGCCCGTCTTGGTTTTCCCGAACGGGATAGCGCAGATCGTCCAGCTCCTCCTGCAGGTTCTCTTCGCTCAGGGGCAGGAGCACGTAGCCAGAGGCGTGGATGCTGATTGCCTTCTGGGCCAGGCTGTCGTCGGGAGCTGTAAAGATGAGATTAAGCTCAGGCCGCAGCCGCTTCATTCGCTGGGCCAGCCGAAGGCTGTTCGGCTCTTCAAGGTCTGTACCCATGATCGCAATGCTCACCGGCTGTGAGCGGATCAGATCCAGCACCTGTTGCGGATCCTGATCGGTCTCGACCTGGGCCTGCGGCAGCAAACGCCGCACAAGCTCTGCGTCATGCGCCAGGCGCTCGGGATCCTTCTGCGCAACAATGACCATCATATCGGTAACCCTCCATCTGATTGTGGATTATCCCGAGCAGGATCGCCTCATGTGGTCTGCAACATAATCAATATTATGTAGTAAAGATAGGTTATAAAAGAAAGACAACCTACTCAGGTAGTACCATTTTATCACTTAAATACGCTTTTTGCAACAAAAAAACATGGAAAGAAACAATTGGATATACTGTGAATACATACAAAAACGCAAGGAAAAATAGCCCTGCTCGATGAATGCGTGCAGGGCTGGTCGTTCGATACTATTCCAAGTAAGCCATATGTTTACTAATGTACACTATAGTTACACTGTTTTTTTGAAAAAATGACCTCCCGGACGTCGTTTTCGGATTTTCAGTTCACTACATAATATTGATTATGTAGTATTGATTTCTTTCCAAGTGCACAAGTTCATCTGCTCAAGAAGGCGGCGGTGTTCGCGACCGGAGGATTGGATATGTATTCGCGTGGTATCCAGGCTGCTGTGCCCGAGGATGTCTGCAAGCTTGGACAGATCATGTGCCATCGCGTAGAAGGTCCGCGCAAACAGGTGGCGCAGGTTGTGCGGGAAGACCTTCCGCGGGTCGACCTGGGCGACCTGACAAAGCGCCTTCATCTGCCGCCAGATGTTGCTGCGGCAAAGCGGCTTTCCGGTTTTTGTCACAAATACGCTGCCTTTCTTCATGCCCCGGGCCCGCAAATAAGCGGTCAGGGTGTTTTGCAGCTTTTTCGGCAAAAAGATCGTCCGGGTCTTGCCCTTGAGCACGACCACAGCCGTCCCGGTGCGCACAGCCTCTACCGTGATATAGGGCAGCTCGCTCACGCGGATGCCGGTAGCGCAGATCGTTTGCAGGATCAGACCCAGCCTTGCGTCCTTCTGCCTCTGTGCCGCCCGGATGAGCCTTTGGTACTCCGCCCGGCTCAGCTCACGCTCCTCCCGGCTGAAAAACTGCCGCTGGATGCGAAGGCTGTGCGCCCGGCAGTCCTCCCAGCCGCAATAGCGGAAAAAGCTGTTGAGACTGGATAACATCGAGTTTACGCTTGCGTTGTTGTAGCCCTGGCAAACCAGCGCCTGCCGAAAGGCTGCGGTTCGCTCCCGACTGGCTTCTTGGCCGTCGAGAAATCTGGCGTACGTTCGCAGGTCTCGCAAATACTTCTGTTGTGTGTTTTGACTTTTTTCCTCGTCCTGAAGCCAGGCCTGATAGGCCCGGAGCACGTCTTCGGTGACAAGTCGTTTTGGGATTGATGCCATGGTTTGCACGTTCATGGGGTCTCCTTTCTTTTCGGGGTCTGTTTGTGAGGCGGGAACAAAAAGAAGCTCTCTCGTTCGGGAGAAAGCTTCTCTTTTTTTACAGCTTCTTGATCGCAACGACGTGCAGGGTGTCGTCGCGGACGGTAAATCGGATATCCTGGTCGCCAAAGGTCATGGTATAGACCCGCTCGGGGTCGTTTTGGTATGGCGGTCTGGGATCCAGCCGCAAAACGCCCATCAAAGACGCCCGCTTCTCCGGCGGGACCTGCTCCAGCAGGGGAGCAGGGAAGTCCAGCGCAAGCGGCTGCGGCGCCTCGGCAGCAAAGCCGCCTGCGGCGTCTTGTATGACGTCGGCATAGGGAAGATAGGGCTTGATATCAAAGATGGGCGTGCCGTTCATCAGATCTGCGCCGCTGACTTCGAGCACCGGGCCCAGCTCCGGCAGGGTTTGCACGGTCTCCAGCCGGACGCAGGACAGGCCTAAGGCGTTTGGCCGGAACGGAGAGCGGGTGGCAAAGACGCCGAGCCTGCGGTTTCCGCCCAGACGAGGCGGACGCACCGTGGCGGACCATTTTCCCGCCGGGACCTCAGAAAAGCCCCAAATCAGCCAGAGGTGCGAAAAGCCCTCGATGCCGCGCAGCGCCTCCGGATCGCGGTACTCGCCCTCAAAGACGATCCTCGAGCGCAGCGCGGGAACAAGGCCGCTCTGACGCGGAACGCCGAATTTTGTGGTATAATCGTTTTCGATCCGTGCGATGGACCGGATCATCTGCTCCATAGCGGTCTGCCTCCTGTTTTTGGGTGCTATTGTTCCCATTTTACCGAAACCGGCAGGAAAGTCAAGCCCTAAAAACATCGCAGGCCGCACTTGCGCACGCAAATAGTTTTTTCCGGGCCGTACTTGTCAAATTCAGAGAGGTGTTGTATAATAGGTTTTACAAGCTATTGGTCCCGGTCGATCAGACCGCTGCTTAAAAGGAGTCGCTATGTATCGTATTTTAATCTGTGACGATGACAAAGACATACTCTCTGCCCTGCGGATCTTTCTGACTACCGAGGGCTATACTGTTGTTTCCGCCGAAACCGGCGCGCAGGCGCTGGATATCCTGCAAAACATGGAGATCCACCTGGTCCTGCTCGACGTGATGATGCCGGAGCTTGACGGGCTGAGCACGCTCAAGGCGCTGCGCGAGTGGTCCAACATCCCGGTGATCCTGCTCACCGCCAAATCCGAGGAGGATAAGGTCGAGGGCCTGGGCCTTGGCGCCGACGACTATATCTGCAAGCCCTTCAGCAACGCCGAGCTTTTGGCCAGGGTCCGGTCGCAGCTTCGCCGCTATTTGCAGCTTGGCTGCGGGGTGCCGCACAATAAGCAGCATGTGATCGGCGCGATTCGTCTTGACGACGACACCAAGCAGGTCCACGTAGACGGCGAGCCTGTGTCCTTGACGCCGTTGGAGTATGATATTCTGCTTCTTTTGATGCAAAACCCCAATATGGTGTTCTCTCCGAAGGAGATCTACCGCATCGTCTGGAAGGAGACGCCGATGGGGGCGGAAAACGCTGTGGCGGTCCACATCCGCCACATCCGGGAGAAGATCGAGATCGATCCTGCGGAGCCCCGCTATCTCAAGGTGGTCTGGGGCAAGGGCTATAAGATCCAGGCCTGAGCGCAAGCATTGCGCTGTCAAACACTCGGCGGGTCGCCGTATCTGCGGCGGTCCGCCCTGCGTTTAAGTTCAGACGAAAGGGGAGAGGTCCTATCAGAACGCTTCTGTCCAACACTGCCGCCAAAACTGTGGCTGTGATTCTGCTGATTTTGTTTGTTGCCTGCGGAACCATGAGTAGTATGAGCCTTTTTACGCTTCTTGACCAGCGCGCCTTTACCGACAACGGCAAGGAGCTGCGGGAAAACGTTTTGCAGGATCTGCTCTGGGACGACGTCGAGCGGATCCATACCCTCGCCGATTACAGCGAGGATCTTCGCCCCGGCAGCATGCGCAGCGTTCATCTGAAAAAAGAGCTCGATCTGTGGTTTGACCCGCACGAGAGCAATCTGCGCTACACCATCACCGATGAAACCGGGGCCGTTCTGTATCAAAACGAATTCGTCTCACCGCAGACTGCCATGCTCTCCACCGTCCAGACGGTTTACAACAACGACGCCACGCACACCATCAGCCAGACCGTTCAGTCGATCGATGCAGCCAGACAGTTTGAAGCGCGCTGCACCGCCGAGCTGCAGCCGGATCAGGAGATCTACGACGTCTCCTGGGAATGGCAGAACGATCGGGATCTGACGGTTTTTGTTCGCTATTATGAGACGCAGCGTTACTATGTAGATGTATCCGTTGTCCAGCCGCTGACGGCGCATGACAAGTATTTCTATGCCGAGATCCTCGTGGGCTTTTTGCTGCGCCACCGATATTCGATGATCCTCTCCTCCGCGCTGAGCCTTGGGGTCGTGATCCTGCTTCTGCTCTATCTTGTGCGCGCCGCGGGCCATCAGAGGGACCTTGCGTCCGTGCAGGAAAACTTCTTTGACCGTATCCCGTTTGATCTGTTCCTGCTGCTGATCATCGGTCTGATCTACTGCTCCGGCAGGCTGCTCAACAGCCCCTACCTGGCTAGAAACTTCTATCTGCCGGAGTATCTGTCCTATCTTCTGGTCTTCCTGCTCGTCATGCTTCTGCACGCGGGGCTGTACCTGTGGCTGATCCTCAGCTTTGCTACGCGCTGCAAAACAGGCCGCCTGCTGCGCAACACCATTCTGGCCCGCGCCGGCAAACGCCTTGTTTCGTATCTGCGCTTTGTGGAGGATAAGCTTCCCGCCATCTGGCGCGGGATCCTGCTGTTTGTACTGATCACGGTTTTGGAGGGCGCCATGGTCTTCCTGGCCTCCAGAAAAGCCCTCATGCTCATTTGGGTTTTGGAAAAGCTTGTTTTGCTGCCCGTGTTTGTTTTGGCCCTGTTGAACCTTCACACCCTTGAGAAGGGCAGCCAGGCGCTCAACGACGGGAGCTATGACAGCAAAATCAGTCTGCGCGGCATGCTGCCCGGCCTCCGCCGTCATGCAGAAAACCTCAACGGCATCAGCCGCGGCATGCAGAGCGTGCTGGAAAAGAACACCCGCAGCGAGCGCATGAAGGCGGAGCTCATCACCAACGTCTCGCACGACATCAAAACGCCCTTGACCTCCATCATCAACTACGTCAATCTGCTGCAGCGCGAGGATATTACCCCGCAGGAGCGCGAGGAGTATCTGCAGGTTCTGGACCGGCAGTCCTCGCGGATGAAAAAGCTGATTGTCGATCTGGTCGAGGCGTCCAAGGCCTCCACCGGCAACACCCCGGTCAAGCCGGAGCCCACCGATATCAACCTGCTTCTGACACAGGCGGCAGGGGAGTATGAGGATCGCATGTCTGCACACGCTTTGACGCTTTCTTGTGACCTTGCAGAGCAAAGCCCGCAGATCCTGGCGGATCCCAAGCTTTTGTGGCGGGTGCTGGACAACCTTTTGAACAATGCGCTCAAATACTCTCAGCCTGCAACCCGCGTGTATCTGTCTACCCGCGTCTTGGGCGACAAGGTGGAGATCATCTTCCGAAACGTCTCGTCCCAGCCGCTGAATATCGCGCCGGAGGAGCTTTTGGCCCGCTTTGTGCGCGGAAGGGAGAACCTGAATACCGAGGGCAGCGGCCTTGGCTTGTCTATCGCGCAAAACCTCACCGCGCTGCAGGGCGGCACCTTCCAGGTGGATATCGACGGCGACCTGTTCAAGGTGACGCTGGGCTATGACCTGCTGCCCGCGCAATGACGCTGCGGCGTATTTACGCTTTGTCCCGGCTTGAAAAGAGCAAGGCAGCCAGCAGGGCGAAAAAGACCGCCGCCGTCACGCCGCCGGCGCAGGCCGTCAGTCCGCCGGTGAGCATCCCAAGCGCGCCCGTGCGGTCCACGGCTTCACGCACGCCGCGCGCAAGCGCGTGGCCAAACCCGGTGAGCGGTACCGTCGCCCCGGCCCCTGCAAAGTCGGCAAGCGGTCCATACAGCCCCACGGCGCTGAGTACAGCACCCGCCGTCACATAGCCCACCAGAATCCGCGCAGGGGTCAGGGCCGTCTTGTCCAGCAAAAGCTGGCCGATCAGACACAGCGCGCCACCAACCAAAAACGCCTTGAGATAGATCATGCTTTCGCCTCCTGTCGTTCGATGACCACCGCGTGACAGATTGCGGGCACAGACCGCTTTTGCTGCACCGAGACCGGCGAGAGCAGCGCCCCCGTGCCGCAAAACAGCAGACGCCGGATGCGGCCGGCCCGAAGCCGGCGCAGAAGATCCGCGCACAGCACCACCGCGCTGCAGCCACAGCCCGAGCCGCCGCAGTGCGTGTCCTGGCGGTTTGGATCGTAGATCAGAACGCCGCAGTCCTGATAGCGCCCGCCCAGTTCAACCCCGTCCCGGCGAAAGAGTGCCTCGACCATCGCCTTGCCGAGCTTGCCAAGATCTCCCGTGGCGATGAGGTCATAGTCCTCCACGGTGCGTCCGGTGTCGCGCAGGTGTGCCCGGATGGTGTCATAGGCTGCAAAGGCCATGGCCGCGCCCATGTTGTTGGCGTCCTTGATGCCCTTGTCCCGCACGGTGCCGACGGTCGCCATCGGGATCACCGGCCCTTCGCCCTGCGGCTCCACCAGCACCGCGCCGGCGCCGGTCACGGTCCACTGCGCGGTCGGGGTGCGCTGCCCGCCGTAGCCCAGCGGGAAGCGATACTGCCGCTCAGACGCTGCAAAGTGGGATGACGTGAGCGCGGCTGCGCGTCTTGCATAGCCCGCGTTTACAAACGCGCCGGACAGCAGCAGCGCCTCAGCCATCGTCGAGCAGGCGCCATACAGCCCCAGGGAGGGAAGCCCCGTATTGCGCAGAAAAAAGCTGGAGCCGATGCACTGGTTCAGAAGATCCCCGGAAAAGACCAGATCCACCTCGTCCTTGCCGATCTCCCGCTTTTGCAAAAGCCGCTGCATGGCAAGCGCCTGCAGCCGCGATTCCGCACGCTCCCATGTCGATGCGCCGAGCTTCGTTTGCTTTGCGGTCAGATCAAAGCTTGCGCCAAGCGGACCCTCGGCCTCTTTTTTCCCTGCGACCGAGGCCCAGGCTGTGATCACGGGCGATCGCCGGAAGATCAGCGTCTGACCCATTCTTTCCACATTTGGCACGACATCGCCTCCCATCGTTTTGCTTAGTATGCTCCGATCCGACGGCATTTATGCAAAAAAAGCCCTCGATCCGAACCGGGTTCGGATCGAGGACCTTTTTTACAGCAATCAGCCAAGGCGTCTGCCGCAGATGAAGCGGGAAGAGTAGTAGTCCATATCCAGGCTGGTGATGACCACGCCGGAGCGGGTGTTGGCCGCATGGACGAACTTGCCGTTGCCGATGTAGATGCCGGCGTGCGTTGCGCGCTCGGAGGAGGAGTAGGTCCGCTCAAACAGGACGATATCGCCGGGGCGAAGATCACCGCGGCTCACGTAGGAGCCGGCGCTGAGCTGGTCGTTGGCGGTACGGCCGATGGAGTAACCAAACTGTCTTGCCACGTAGTAGACAAGACCGGAGCAGTCAAAGCCCTGAGAGGGGGAAGCGCCGCCGTATACATAGCTGTAGCCGACAAACTGCTGCGCGTAAGACGCCATCTGCTCGCCCAGGCTGCCGTCGCCGGAGCTGGAAGAGCTGGAAGAAGCGGACGAGGAAGAGGAGGAAGACGAGGAGGAAGAGGAGGAAGAAGTAGAAGCGTTTTCCTTGTAGGTGTTGCCAGAGCTGCCTGCGTTTTCATAGGGCTTTTCCAGCAGGGTCAGAAGGTCGCTGCGAACATAGCCGATGTTGCCGTTGTAGGAGACCTTGTACCAGGTGCAGTTAAAGCCAATGATGAAGCAGGTCTCGCCCTTGGGGGCCTGCGCCACAATGTCGGTGTCGGTGCCGGGACCCTTGCGCACGTTGGTGGAAGAGTCGAAGGAGGCATAGCCGATCTTGACGTTTTCCCGTTCCTTCACGGTAATGTAATCCTTGTGCATATAGCCGATATCCAGGTTGTAATTGACCAGATACCAATCGCCGACCTCGCGGATGATGATCACCGCGTCGTTGCGGGAGGCGGTGCTGATGATCTCACTGTCGGTGGAGGCAGCGGATCTGAGCCGGAGAGAGCCGGCGTCCACGATGCCGATCCCGGTCTTGAGCTCGGTGGCGTCAGCGGTGATGGTGATGGCAGCCAAGGCCACAACAAGAATCGCCAGAACGATCAGAGTTCGATAAATCCGTTTCATATGTATTACCCTCGCTTTCAGGAATTACTTGGACGACAGCGCTCTTTCGAGCCAGACACAACCCACGTCAAGGGCTGTGTAGAAGCCGTCCTTCTCGCTTTTTTTCACGACCCGCTCTCTGGGACGAACGGTCTGATCGGTGAGCTGAAGCTGAACCGAAACCTTCGTGGAGAGCTTGAGATCCTTGAAATCTTTGGACTCCAGAACCTGTAAAATCACAATGTATTTATCGGCCATAGAGCCGTAATATACGATGTTGTCTTTTCTCATCAGAGGATGGCCTTTGTACATCAGGCCATCTTTTTGATCTGCCATGACGGTACCTCCTAAGAAAATGTAACCAAATTGTAATATATTGAAACGGATTTGTCAACCCCTAATTGCAAAAAAACACAAAATTAGGCGTTAAATGGGAAAAATACGTCACAATTTGGCCCGAATGCTGGGGAAAACAGGTCCTGAAAGCGAGGGGAACCATATGAAATTGTAACAAATTGTGAAAGACACAAAGAACGGGACCCCGCATTGGCCGGATCACAGCCGCCGCGAGGCCCCGCCCTTTGCAGGATCAATCGAACAGATAATGTTCCACAAGGTCCTGCAGCAGCTCGTCCCGATCTACCTTGCAGATCAGAGCGCGGGCGTTGTTGTGGTTGGTGATATAGGTCGGATCTTCGGACAGAAGATACCCGACGATCTGGTTGATGGGGTTATACCCCTTTTCCGTCAGGGAGGTGTAGACAGAGGTGAGGATTTGCTTCATCTCGTTGTTGTCGTCCTGCCCAACGCGGAACTTGATGGTATTGTCTTCCATTGGAAAATCCCTCCTTTGATCAAAGTGGTGTATGACCTCTCCGCCACAGTATAATCATCATACCCGATTTTTATGAGCTTGTAAAGGGCGAATTTGGTTTTTTGTAAATTTTTTACCGTCTGACGGCCTGCAGCTCGCGCAGCAGCGCGTCGAGGATCTTCTCCATGGCGGGGTCCAGATCCTTGTCGGTGAGCGTGCGGTCGTCTGCGCGGAAGGTGAGGGAGAAGGCCACGCTCTTCATGCCCGGCAAAATGCCCACGCCGCGGTAGATGTCGAAGAGCTTGACCTCGCGCAGAAGCTTGCCGCCGGCCTTGGCAATACAGGCCTCAAGCTGACCGACCGTAACCTTTTCGGCGCACACCAGCGCAAGGTCTCGGGAGGTGGCGGGGTACTTGGGCAGCGGATGATAGGTGCGGTCCTCGTCGAGCACCGTGAGCAGCTCTGTAAAGCTCAGCTCGCATGCGTAGACCTCGGCGTCGATGTCGTAGTTGCGGGCGACAAGCGGATGGATCTGGCCCAGAAGGCCGATGGTCTTGCCGTCGATCTCAAGCGCGGCGCAGCGGCCGGGATGGAAGGTCGGATCGGTGGAAACAGCCTTGAATTCGGGCTTCTTCGTGTTCAGTGCGCGGCAGATGGCCTCCACAGCGCCCTTGAGCGTGAAGAAATCGCCCTCGCCGTAGCTGCCCAAAACCAGCATCTTGGGCTCATAGGGAAGCGCCTCGCCCTCGACAGGCAGATAAATCTTTGCGAGCTCATAAAGCTTAACAGACTTGTTGTGGTAAGCGCTGTTGCGCGCCAGGATCTCCAGCATGGAGGGCAGGGCAGTGGTGCGCAGGACCGAGGTATCCTCGCCCAGGGGGTTGAGGATGCGGACCTGATTGCGTCTGGGATCGTCCTTGGGCATACGGATCAGATCGCAGCTTGAAGGAGAGCCGAAGGAGTAGGTGATGATCTCGCTGTAGCCCATGGCTCTGGCTGCGGCGCCGGTCTTGTTTTCCTGCTTCTGCTCAAAGCTGTAGCCGCCGCGGGTGGTCGCACCGCGCATCAGGGTGGTGGGGATCTCGTTGTAGCCGTAGAAGCGGCCCACCTCCTCGGCAATGTCGGCCATCCGTCTGAGATCCGGCCGCCAGGAGGGGACCTGGATCACGCCGTCCACGACCGGAACCTGCTCGCGGCGCAGATACTCGATCATATCGGCCTCGGAGATCTGCGTGCCGAGCAGCGCGTTGATCTTATCCGGCTCAAGGGGCAGGGAATAGGGCTCGGGGATCTCGTTGAGAATGTCGATCACGCCGTCCAAAACCTCGCCGGCGCCAAGCAGCTCCACGAGCTCACATGCGCGGTTTACCGCAGGCAGGGTCAGCATGGGGTCGATGTTCTTTTCAAACTTGCCCGACGCATCGGTGCGCATGCCGAGCGCCAGCGCGGTCTTGCGGATGGAGGTGCCGTCAAAGTTGGCGGACTCGAAGACCACGTCCACGGTGTCGTCCACGATCTCGGAGTTTTCGCCGCCCATGATACCGGCAAGGCCCACAGGGCGGGTCTCATCGGCGATGACCAGCATATCTGGGGTCAGCTTTCTCACGGTCCCGTCGAGCGTGACAAGCTCCCGATCCTCACCTGCGCGGCGCACGACGATCTTGCCGCCCTTGACGTAACGGTAGTCAAATGCGTGCATGGGCTGGCCGTATTCGATCATGACGTAATTCGTGATGTCCACGATGTTGTTGATGGGGCGCACGCCGGCGGAGCGCAGACGCTGACGCATCCACTTGGGGGAGGGCGCAATCTTCACGTTGCGCACCATCCGGGCGGAGTAGCGCTTGCACAGGTCGGGGTCCGGGGTCTCCACGTCCAGAAGGTCGGTGAGCACGCCGGGGCCGCCGCCCTTGACCACGGGCTCATGGAGCTTGAGTGGCTTGTTGAAGGCGGCCGCGGTCTCGCGGGCAAGGCCGATCAGGCTGTAGCAGTCGGGCCGGTTGTTGGTAATCTCAAACTCCACGATGCTGTCGTCGTTGCCGATGACCTCATTGATGTCCTGGCCCACGTGCACGCCCTCGTCGTTGAGGATCCAGATGCCGTCGGCGTAAGCCTCGGGGCAGTCGTTCTGGGTCAGGCCCAGCTCTGCAAACGAGCAGAGCATACCGTTGGAAACCACGCCGCGCAGCTTGCCCTTGGTGATGTGCACGCCGCCGGCAAGCCAGGAGTTGTGCAGCGCCGCGGGAACCAGGTCGCCCTCGTGGACGTTCTGCGCGCCGGTGACGATCTGCACAGGCTCAGACTCGCCCACGTCGATCTGGCACACCCACATATGGTCGGAATTCTCATGGCGGACGATGGAGAGCACCTTGCCCACCTTGACGTTTTTGATCTCCTCATCCAGACGGGTGGTGGTTTCCACCTTCTGGCCGGCAATGGTCATGATCTCGTCATACTCCCGGTCGGTGGCCTGGATGTCAACAAATTCTTGGAGCCATTTTCTGGAAAGATTCATATCGCTACCTCCTTAGAACTGCCGCAGGAAGCGGATGTCGTTTTCAAAGATCAGCCGCAGATCGGAGATCTGGAAGCGGCGCATGGCCATGCGCTCCAGACCGATGCCGAAGGCAAAGCCGGAATAGACCTCGGGGTCAATGCCGCAGACCTCCAGCACCTTGGGATGAACCATACCGGCGCCCAAAAGCTCGATCCAGCCCTCGCCCTTGCAGGTGGGGCAGCCTGCGCCGTGGCACTTGAAGCACTGCACGTCCAGCTCACAGCTCGGCTCGGTGAAGGGGAAGTGGTGAGGACGGAAGCGCACCACGCTGTCTTCGCCGTAAAGCGATTTGACCAGCGTTTCCAGCGTGCCCTTGAGATCCGCCATGGTGATGCCCTTGTCGATCACCAGACCCTCGATCTGGTGGAACATGGGCGAGTGCGTGGCGTCTACCTCGTCCTTGCGGAACACGCGGCCCGGCGCCAGGATGCGGATCGGCGGATGCTGGATGGCCTCCATCGCCCGGATCTGCATGGGAGAGGTCTGCGTGCGCAAAAGAACGGAGCTGTCTTCCTTTAAATAGAAGGTGTCGGACCAATCTCTGGCGGGATGGCCCTCTTCGGTGTTGAGCTTGGTGAAGTTGTACTCTGCAAGCTCGACCTCGGGGCCCTCCAGGATCTGGAAGCCCATGCCGATAAAGATCTCCTTGGTCTCCTCCAGCGCGATGTTCATGGGGTGACGGTGGCCCAGGCTGACCTGCTCGCCGGGGATGGTCACGTCCACAGCCTCGGCCTCGAGCTTTGCCTGCAAAGCCAGGGCGGCCAGCTCCTGCCGACGCTGGTCCAGGCAAGCCTCAATCGAGGCGCGAACACTGTTGGCCATCTGACCCATAACAGGCCGCTCCTCGGCGGAGAGCTTGCCCATGGTCTTCAAAACGGCGGTCAGCTCGCCCTTTTTGCCCAGGATCTTGACCCGCAGCGCCTCGAGCTCAGAGGTGTCGGCAGCCTGCTCCAGAGCAGCCATGGCTTGCGCTTTGATACGTTCCAATTGCTCTTTCATGGTTGTGTGTATCTCCTTACCAATAAATGATTTCAAAAAAAACGCCCTTCGTCCGATAGGGGACGAAAGACGACGCTTCCGCGGTACCACCCGCAATTCGCCGTTAGGCGCGCTTGAGAGCCTTAACGCGGCCGCACGGCGAAGCCTACTGACCCTCACGGGTGTTCTGCCTCGCAGCTCCCGGGGGAAGGCCCTGGCAGGCGGGATGGGCGCTTGCACCAACCGCGCCTTCTCTGTACTCCCGTGATCTGTCGGACGACCCGTTCACAGCATTTCACAACGGAGTTACTATATCATAGCTTTCTGGATTTTGCAAGGTTTATTTTTGCCATTGTCGGTGTCAAGTTGTTGTAGGAAAAAAAGATGTACCTCAAAATGGTCTAAGAGCGTTGAACAATGGCGTGACCTTGTTTTGCCGGGCGGGGAACGC
>ONCN01000059.1 GCA_900316335.1 uncultured Eubacteriales bacterium
ATGCCGGCTGACGCGCCCATGGCAACCGAAGCCCCCGCCGCGGAGGAGGCCTCCGCCGAGGGCGGCAGAAGCGTTGACGACACCGGCACCAACGTGCAGGTCGCAGGCGTGGACGAGTGCGACCGGGTCAAGACCGACGGGACGTATCTGTATATCCTGTCTGATACCGGAGTGCAGATCCTCCGCGCGGCCGGCGCGCAGACAGAGCTCGTGTCTGATACGCCCTTGACCTTCCCGCAGATCGAAGACGGCTACAACTACGTCTCCGGCCTGTTTTTGGGCCAGGACCGCCTTGCCGTCATCTACACCCAGAACGCCTGGGGCACCGGCGAGGCCGGCAATTGGTATGAGACCAACCAGACCCACGTGCTGTTCTACGACACCGCCGACAAGGCCGCGCCGCAGCTCGTCGGCGACTATGCCCAGGACGGCAGCTATCAGACTGCCCGTCTGAGCGACGGAACGATCTACCTTGTCACGACCCAGTACTACTGGGGCGCTCTGGAGGACGACGATCCGTCCATCTGCATCCCCAGCGTCTATCGCGACGGCGAGGGCGCCAAGCTTCTGCCCGGGCAGATCTACATCTGCCCCAACCCCGAGAGCTACGCCTTTACCACTGTGAGCGCCGTGGACCTGGCAAGCGCCGCGCAGAAGGCTACCCTCGCCTTTACCGACAGCACTGAGACCGTTTACATGAACCGGGACAACCTCTATCTGTGCCGCAGCGTAAACAGCGAGGGCACCTCTGAGCCCTACACCGAAAACCAGTACACCGTCACCGACTACACCAGCCGGACCCAGACCGAGGTGAAAAAGCTCTCGCTTGCAGACGGCGGCCTGACCCTGCAGGCGACCGGCCTTGTGGACGGGGATCTGATCAACCAGTTTGCCCTGGACGAGAAGGACGGCTACCTCCGCCTTGCCACCACCGTGCACGACTGGTCCTACAGCATCTACAAGGACGAGAACTACGGCTGGGAAAACTATCTCAACTACACCAGCGGCTCGTACAACCAGATGACCGTGCTCGATGGCGAGCTGCAAGAGGTCGGCAAGGCCGACCGTCTGGCCGAGGACGAGCAGATCTACTCCGTGCGCTTCATCGGGGACCTTGGCTACATGGTCACCTACAAGAGCATCGACCCGGTGTTTGCCATCGACCTGTCGGATCCTGCCGCTCCCACGGTTTTGAGCGAGCTCAAGCTGCCCGGCGTGTCGGATTACCTGCACCCCTACGGCGAGGGCAGGCTCTTCGGCTTTGGCCGCGCGGTGAATGAAAACGCCGTCTCCGAGGGACTGCAGCTCAATATGTTCGACGTATCCGATCCCAAGGCGCTCAAGGTCCTGGCCCAGACCACGCTCGACGGCCGCAGCTACAGCGCCGCGCTGTATGACCACCATGCCATCGTGGTCTCGCCGGAGCACAACTTCATCGGCTTCTCCGTGGACGACGAGGACTATCTGGTCTACCGCTTCGACGGCAGCGCCTTTGCCGAGAGCGGCAGCTTCCGGCTGGATTATCTGCCCTATGACGCCCGGGGCATCGTGCTGGGCGAGGCCTTGTATATCTGCTCGCCCGGCGTGACCTACGCCGTGGATCTGAACAGTCTGACCGTGCTGGCCGAGGTCAGCAACGCAGTGGGGTAATGCCATGACAGAAGAACGCATCCAACGCATCAACGAGCTTGCGCGCAAGGCCAAGACCGTTGGTCTGACCCCGGAAGAAACCGCCGAGCGCGACGTTCTGCGCAAGGCGTATGTGGCCGCCATCAAGCGCAGCCTCACAGACCACCTGGACCACACCTACATTGTGGACGAAAAAGGCAACAAGCGTAAGCTCAAGCCATAGCATGCAAAAAAGACGGAGTGAAGCGACCGCTTCACTCCGCCTTTTTTGCAATGGCCGGGTCGTTGCTTTCGATCTCCACCTTGAGTCCCAGCTCGACCAGGCGCGAGAAGAACCGCTGCTCAAGCTCAGACTCGCGGATGCGGCGGATCATGCTGATGCACACCGTGTCGCCGAAGCTTGCCACCGAGCAGTTGTTGGGGTAAGACCGCTGCGGTCCCACCACGAACGACAGCCGCTGCACATAGTCCGCCATCGGCGCGGGCAGCCTTTGCTGGCCGAGATTGGATACGTTGATGCAGCCCTTGGACTCACCCCGCCGGCTGTAGACCAGCCGCATCGCCAGCGTCTTGACGCCGAGGGGCGCCAGCTTCAAAATCGGGTTTTCCTGCGGCTCTACGTTGGCGGCGATGCGCCCTGCCATCTTCTGCGGGGTGGCCTCCGCCTTGAGCTGGGCGGCGATCTGCTGACACAGCTCGCCCAGCGTATATTCTCCCAGCCGGGGATCCACCCCGGGGTTCAGCGTCAGAACGAAGTTTCGCAGCGTCCGGCTGCCGTAAAGCCTGCGCAGATTGACCGGGATCGTGATCTTGACGGGCTTTTGCTTTCGCGCAGGCTTCCGGGCGGACTGAAGCTCCAAAATCACCTGCGCCATCACCGCGGCCAGAAACACCGTCACGGTGGCGTTTCGGCTGTGCGCCGCCTCAAGCAGCGCGCGCGACGAGAGCAGGCCCGTGGTGAGATACAAAAACCCCGGCTCCGGCGTCCCGGTCAGTCGATAGGCGTCCTGCTCGCGGTCGTTCAGCACACGCGGTCCCTTGTGGCGCAAAAAGCTGTCCTCCAGCTCCTCTGGCGCGGGCGGCTTGGTCCAGTCGAGAACGCCGTGCTCCGCCGGGATCGTGAGCCCGTAGCGCAGGCTGAGATAGCAGGCCGTCAGAGTCTTCAAAAAGATCATGCCGCCCGTGCCGTCGGTGAGGGAGTGAAAAAACTCCACCGCGATCCTGTTTTTGTAATACAGGATGCGCAGGCAGCACCGCGGGGTCTCCCGCTTGCCCATGTAGGCCAGGGGATAGGCCCAGTCCTCGCGCACGCGGGGCGGCTGCGGGATGCTCTCAAGATAGTGCCAGAACAGGCCCCGGCGCAGCCGCACGAAGAAGGACGGAAAGCGGGGGATGATCTGCTCGGCGGCCTGTTGGAGCACCGCGGGGTCGACGTCCTCGCGCAAAAGGGCGGAGACGCGGAAGACGTTGCTCCATCTGCGGCTGCGGATGGCAGGGAAAATCAAAGCGGCGTTGTCCAGCCGCATCCAGTGTTGTTCCATGATGCTTACAGCCTCCGAAGCTTGTCCAGAAGCGCATTCAGATAGGCCGGGCGGTCACAGCGGACGGTGACAGGCTGCCCGGTGCGCGGGTGGATGAACCGAAGCTCGATCGCGTGCAGGCACTGGCTGTCCTGGCCCAGCTCCGGCTTGGGCGAGCCGTAGACCGTGTCGCCCAGGATGGGATGGTTTTTCCAGGCCATATGGACCCGGATCTGATGGGTGCGGCCTGTTTCCAGGCGGCAGCGCACCAGACTGTATCCGCGAAACCGCTCGATCACCTCGTAGTGGGTCACAGCCGGGCGGCTGTTTTTTTCGGTCACGGCCATCTTTTTGCGGTCCACCGGGTGGCGGCCGATGGGCGCGTCGATGGTGCCGCTGTCTTCGCGGAAGCAGCCCTTGACCACGGCCTCATAGGTTCTCGACAAGGTGTGGTCCTTGAGCTGCTCGGCAAGGCTCTGGTGGGCCATATCGTTTTTTGCCACGATCAAAAGCCCCGAGGTGTCCTTGTCGATGCGGTGGACGATGCCCGGCCGCAGCTCGCCGTTGATGCCGGACAGGCTGTCCTTGCAGTGGTACATCAGAGCGTTGACCAGCGTGTCGTCCCAGTGTCCCGGGGCCGGATGGACCACCATGCCCTTTGGCTTGTTCAAAACCAGCACGTCCTCGTCCTCATAGACGATCTCCAGCGGCAGATCCCGCGGCACGATCTCGGTGTCCTTCACCTCGGGCAGCTCCACGCGGTATTCTGCGCCAAGGAGGGTCTTGTCCTGCTTGCGCATGCGTCTGCCATCCTGCGTGACGAGCCCCTGCTCAAGCAGCTTCTGCGCCGCCGAGCGGGAGGTGTTTTCCATCGCGCGGGCCAAAAACACGTCCAGCCGCTCGCCGCCTTGGTCAGCCTTCAGGATCATGGCGGGGCTCCTTTCTGTCAAAGAAGAACAAAAAGACGATCAGCACGATGGCCCCGCAGGTGATAAAGGAGTCCGCCACGTTGAACACCGCAAAGCGGACAAACTC
Organism: uncultured Eubacteriales bacterium; assembly: GCA_900316335.1. Taxonomy (GTDB): domain Bacteria; phylum Bacillota; class Clostridia; order Oscillospirales; family Oscillospiraceae; genus JAFRPC01. Next base: position 4,185 of record ONCN01000059.1, read on the forward strand.
CACCTCGATCATATCCACCACCGTCCCGGAAATCGCCCGGTCGATGGCGTTGCCCACCGCGCCGCCGCCGATGGCGGCAAGGCACCATAGCTGTGTCGGCCGGTCCACCAGCCCGCGCTTCACCATCAGCACCACCGTGACGAAAAATACCGCCACCAGTGCCAAAAACAGCCAGCGCATGCCCGAAAGCATCGAGAAGGCCGCGCCCGCGTTGCGCACGTAGGTCAGATGCACCAGGCCGGGGATCACCGGCACCTGCGCGCCGAAGGGAATGTGCCGCACCACCAGCGCCTTTGTGATCTGATCCAGGATCACAACGAGCAGCGCAAACACGATGGGCCCGATGAGCTGCTTTTTTGGAAATTTCATTTGGCGCTCCTTTCCGCCGCGTCGATCACGTGGCGCATCAAAACCGTTGAGGTCACAGCGCCCACACCGCCGGGCACGGGGGTGATGGCGCCGGCAAGCTCTGACACGGCCTCGGCGTCAACGTCGCCTCTGAGCCGGTGCGTCACGGGGTCAAGATGGATGCCCACGTCCAGCACCACGGCGCCGGGCTTGAGATAGTCCCGCCCGACCAGGCCCATGCGGCCCATGGCGGCAATGAGAATATCCGCCTGCCTTGCCAGGGCGGGTGTGTCCTGGGTCTTGCTGTGGCAAAGCGTGATGGTGGCGTCCCGGTCCAGAAGCAGCTTCGAAACCGGCAGGCCCACCACCCGGCTGCGGCCCAAAATGACCGCGTGCTTGCCCCTGCAGTCGATGCCGTAGTGGTCCAAAATCTGCAGGCAGCTCTCTGCCGTGCAGGGGATGAAGTGGGGGGCCGCCGTCTGGTTGAGACAGTCCACGTCCTTTTGCGGGGCGACCAGGGCGCACAGGGCCTCTTCGTCCATGTGCGCCGGCATCGGCCGCAGCAGCAGCAGGGCCGAAAGCAGCGGATCGGCGTTGATCTGGGCGATCAGCCCGGCCACGTCCTGCTCGCTCACGTCCTCGGGCAGAATATAGCGGCGCACGCGCACGCCTGTGGCCTTGGCGGCCTTCAGCAGTCCCTTTTCATAGCTCACCGCGTCCTTGGACTCGCCCACGCGCACGGTTGCGAGCACAGGGAAGACGTAGTCCAGATACAGCTTCTGGCTTCTGGCCTTGAGCGCTTGCTGCAAAGCCGCGGCCACGGCCTTGCCGTCAAGGATCAAAGACATTCAGATCCCTCCTGACTTGCCGCCGGTCTTGCCGGGGCAGGGTTTTGAAAAACGGGCAGCGTCCGGGGGGACACTGCCCGTTGGTCTGTTGCAATATGGCCTTATGCCAGATGTGCGCCCAGCCACTGCTTGAGCTGGTCGATGGGCACGCGGACCTGTTCCATGGTGTCGCGGTCACGGATGGTGACGGCGTTGTCGGCAGGGGTGTTCTCGTCGCCCACGGTGTCAAAGTCCACGGTGATGCAGTAGGGCGTGCCGATCTCGTCCTGGCGGCGATAGCGCTTGCCGATGGAGCCGGTCTCGTCGTAGTCCACCATAAAGTCCTTCGACAGCTCATCGAGGATCTCAAGAGCCTTGCCGCCCAGCTTCTTCGACAGCGGCAGCACCGCGGCCTTGATCGGGGCGATGGAGGGCTTGAGGTGCAGCACCACGCGCACGTCGTTCTTCGCCTCGTCCACGACCTCTTCGTCGTAGGCCTGGCACAGCAGCGCGAGGACCGTGCGGTCAAGTCCGTAGGTGCTCTCGACAATGTAGGGGATGTAGCGCTCGCCGGTGTAGGGATCGAGGTATTCCATCTTCTGGCCGCTGTATTCCTGGTGACGGCTCAGATCGAAGTCGGTGCGGTCGTGGGTGCCGTTGATCTCGCCCCAGCCCAGGGTGGGGAAGAGGAACTCGATGTCGCAGGCGGCCTTGGCGTAGTGGGCCAGCTTCTCATGGTCGTGGAAGCGGAGGTTTTCGCCGGGCAGGCCCAGATCCTCGAAGAACCTGCGGCCAAAGTTTTTGAAGTATTCATACAGCTCCAGATCGTCGCCGGGCTTGCAGAAGGTCTGGAACTCCATCTGCTCAAACTCGATGGTGCGGAAGGTGAAGTTGCCCGGGGTGATCTCGTTGCGGAAGGCCTTGCCGATCTGACCGATGGAGAACGGCAGCTTCGCGCGCATCGAGCGCAGCACATTGGGATAGTTCACATATTCGCCCTGTGCGTTTTCCGGCCGCAGGTAGATGATGCTCTTGGCGTCGTTGGTGACGCCGCGGAAGGTCTGGAACATCAGGTTGAACTCGCGGATGTCGGTGAAGTTGTGCTTGCCGCAGTGGGGGCAGGGAATGGAGTGGGCCTTGATATAGTCAAACATCTGCTCCTTGGTCATGCCGTCTGCATGGGCCTCGGGGTCAAAGTCGTCGATCAGATTGTCTGCGCGGAAGCGCATTTTGCATTCCTTGCAGTCCAGCAGGGGGTCGGCAAAGCTGGCAACGTGGCCGCTGGCCTCCCACACGCGGGGGTTCATGAGAATGTCGGCGTCCACCTCGTAGCTGTTGCGGCGCTCCTGGATGAAGCGCTTGCGCCAGGCATCCTTGACGTTGTTCTTCAGCCTGGTGCCGAGGGGGCCGTAGTCCCAGGTGTTGGCCAGGCCGCCGTAGATCTCAGAGCCGGCAAAGATAAAGCCTCTGTTTTTGCACAGGGCCACGATTTTGTCCATGGTCTTTTCGGTGTTGTTCATATCACGCCTCCAAATTGGATGATTTGCTTTTTTTCTAATGTATTATACCCGATTTTCCCCGATTGTCAAGTCTATTCGATGCCAAACAGCCGCTTGGCGTTCTCGGTGGTGGCGGCCTCCACCTCTTCCAGGGCAAGGCCCTTGATCTCGGCGATCTTCTTTGCCATCAAGGGCACGTAGCGGCTGTCGTTGCGCCGGCCCCGCCAGGGTTCGGGGGCCATATAGGGGCAGTCGGTCTCGATCAGAATCCGGTCCAGAGGCATCCACTGGGCGACCTCCACCGCCTTGCGGGCGTTTTTAAAGGTGATCACGCCCGTAAAGCCGATGTACCAGCCCCGGCGCACCAGCTCCTTGGCCTGCTCGAGCGAGCCCGAGTAGCAGTGAAAGACCCCGCGCACGTCGGTAAACTCGCGCACAAGCTCCATGGCGTCGGCGTGGGCCTCCCGCTCGTGGACGACCACAGGCATATCCAGCTCCCGTGCAAGCTCAAGCTGCGCCCGGAAGGCCGGGAGCTGCACCGCCCGCGGGGGATCCTCATAGTGGTAGTCCAGCCCGATCTCGCCGATGGCCTTCACCTTTTCCTCCTGCGCAAGCTGGCGATACATGGCGATAAGGCTGTCGTTTACCGCCTCGGCGTCGTCCGGGTGGGAGCCCACCGCGGCATAGAGAAAGGGGTAGGTTTTGGCAAGCCGGATGCTTGCAAGGCTGCTTGTGAGGTCGCAGCCGACGTTCATCACAAGGCCGACGCCGTGGTTTTTCAGATCCTCCAGGATCTGGGCGCGGTCGTCGTCAAAGCGGCGGTCGTCAAGATGGGCGTGAGAGTCAAAAAACATGATAAATCCTCCTTGGCGCTCACAGGGCGCTGCCCTGCGTGACGTTGTGCGCCTGGAAATATTGGTTAACATAATTAAGGACGTACTTCTTGTTGCCGGTCCAAAGGGGAGCCAGCAGATCCCGCTTGGCCCCGTCGCCGGTGAGCCGGTGGATCACGACCTGTTTCGGCAGCACCGCCAGGCACGCAGCCAGGGCATGGCAATAGGACTCGATGTCCATCACCGGCGCCTTTCCCTGCCGCCACAGCGCCTCCATCGGGGTGCCGCGCAGCACGTGCAACAGCTGCAGCTTGATCCCCTCGGCCCCGGACTGGCCGATGTAGCGTGCGGTCGCAGCCATATCCGCCTCGTCCTCGCCCGGCAGCCCGAGGATCATATGCACCACCCGTTCCAGCCCCGCCTCGCCAAGCGCATCCATCGCCCGGTCGTAGCAGGACAGAGGATAGCACCGGTTGATCCGCTCGGCGGTGTCTTCGCGGATGGTCTGCAGCCCCAGCTCCACCCAAACGGGCTTGACCCGGTTGAGCGCGGAGAGCAGCGCGATCACCTCCGGCTCCAGGCAGTCCGGCCGCGTGGCAATCGAAAGGCCAACCACATCGGGCGGCTCGAGTGCGGCGGAAAACAACCGCTCTAAAACCTGCACGGGGGCATATGTGTTGGTGTGGTCCTGGAAGTAGGCGATATATGCTCCGTCCTTGAGCTTGCCGGATACCCTTGCCTTTGCCGCCCGGATCTGGGCGTCCACGTCGCCGCATTGCGCCTGGGCAAAGTCGCCCGAGCCGCTTTGTGAGCAGAAGATACATCCGCCCGTTCCCTTGGTCCCGTCCCGATTGGGGCAGGTCATACCGCCTTGCAGCGCCAGCTTGTAGACCTTACAGCCGAAGCGCTCGCGCAGCCATGGACTCAAAGCGTTGTAGTACATTTCCGTCTCCTCCGGCGATCTGGAGAAATGAAAAATCAGCGCGGTGCAATACCACGCTGATTGTATCATACGCTCCAGGATTTCGCAACCAATTTCAGATCATTGCCAGCGCTTCGCCGGTTTTTTTGTTGTTCTTCAGCCAGAGGAACAGGGGAACAGCCAGCACGTACATAACCACGGCCTCGCCGAAGCCGACGCTCAGCGCGTTCATGGCATAGGCGGTGGGGAAGGCGCGATCGTCGAAGAAGACGGCGATCTCAGCGCCCACAATGATGGCGTTGCACAGAATGGTGGGCAGGGGCATGAGCCAGGCGTTTTTGATCTTCCGGGTCAAAAGGCAGGCCAGAAGGGTGGCAAACGAGCCGATCAAAAAGTCCCAGATGCTCACAAACGAGCCCAGAAGGTTGGCTGCCATGCAGCCGATGACCATGCCGGGGATTGCCGCCGGGGTGAAGCACACCAGGGCGGTGAGCGCTTCGGCGATGCGGAACTGCACCGGCCCGTAGGCAAAGGAGGCAGTGGCCAGGGTAACTGCGGTGTAGACCGCAGCCAGGATGCCTGCAAAGGCGATTTGTTTGACGGTGATAGATTTCATAAATGACCCTCCAATAGAAAAAACGGGCGCAGAGCGCCCATCTGATCCCTAGTTTTGTTTATCGACAGGATGGTTGCGAACTGTCGTATTCTGTTGGAGCGGTGCTATTTTACAGAAAAAACACCGCCCTGTCAAGGGTAATTGTTGCATCCCGGGCAAAAATGGAGTAGAATATAAAAAAACACAGGAGGCCGCTTCCATGACCGAAAAGCTTTACGACGCCAACGCCTATCTCAAGACCTTCACCGCACAGGTTTTGTCCTGTGAACCTGTGAAGGACGGCTATGCCGTGATTTTAAACCGCACCGCCTTTTATCCCGAGGGGGGCGGGCAGAGCTGCGATCTGGGCGTGCTGGGCGGCCTGCGCGTTACCGACGTGCAAGAGCGCGGCGGTGAGGTGATCCACACCGTGCCGGGCCCTCTTGCAGGTGAGGTAGAGGGCGTCATCGACTTTGACCGCCGGTTTGACCTCATGCAGCAGCACTCCGGCGAGCACCTGGTCTCGGGCCTGGTGCACAGCCGCTTCGGCTATGAGAACGTCGGCTTCCACATGGGGAAGGAGCTCATCACCATCGACTTTGACGGCGTGCTCACCTGGGAGCAGCTTCAGGATATTGAGCTTGCAGCCAACCGCGCGATCTGGGCGGATCTTGAAACGCAAATCACCGTTTACCCCTCGGCGGATGCGTGCCAAAGCTTTTACCGCTCCAAAAAAGAGATCGAAGGTCCGCTTCGCGTGGTATCTTTTCCCGGCGTGGATGCGTGCGCCTGCTGCGGCACCCACGTTGCCCGCACCGGTGAGATCGGCCTTGTCAAGCTGTTGTCTGTGGTGAAGTTCCACCAGGGCGTGCGCGTGGAGCTCGCCTGCGGCGCTCGCGCGTTTGATCTGCTTGCAAAGATCTGGCAGCAAAACCGCGAGATCTCGGCTCTTTTGTCGGCAAAGCCGCTTCAGACTGCGCCCGCGGTGGAGCGGGTGCTTGGCGAGCTGGAGCAGACCAAGGCTCGCGCCGCCTCGTGGGAGAGTCTTGCGCTTGAGCGCCAGGCAGAGCGCTGGGCGGGCTTGTCTGAGATTTTGTACATCACCGGCGATCTCGGCCCGGACAGCCTGCGGCGGCTTGCCATTGCCGCCATGGAGCAGACGGGGGGCAGACTTGCGCTCTTCTCCGGCAGCGACGAGGCGGGCTATGCCTATGTCCTTGCCCAGCAGGGGGGCGATCTGCGCGCGCTCACCCGCGCGCTCAACGAGGGGCTGCGCGGCCGCGGCGGCGGCAAGCCCGGCTTCAGCCAGGGCAGAGTTGCGGCCACGGCCGAAGAGATCCGGGCATTTTTTGCCGCCCTTGTCTAAATCGGGAAAAAGGATTGCAAAGACCGGCCCTGACGTGTTATAATAACTGGAAAGACAAATCTCACAGGAGGAACGATGCTGGATAAATTATCCCAGGTGGAAAACCGATATGAAGAGCTGCAGGCCCGCAGCGAGCAGCCGGATTTCTATGCCGATCCCAAGGCCGCAGCCCGCTCGATGAAAGAGCAGCGCGAGCTTGAGCCGGTGGTGAAGACCTTCCGGGCCTACAAGGCCGCGCGGCAGGCAATGGACGAGGCGCTTGAGCTGATGGAGCTTGAGCCGGAAATGAAGGACTTTTGCCAGGAGGAATACCAGACGGCAAAAAAACAGTCCGAGGCGCTTTCCGAAGAGCTGAGAGTGCTGCTTTTGCCCCGGGATCCCAACGACGAGAAAAACGTCATTGTTGAGATCCGCGGCGGCGTCGGCGGCGAGGAGAGCGCGCTGTTTGCCCACAGCTTGTTTCGGATGTATTCCATGTACGCCGCGGCCAAGGGTTGGCGGCTGGAGCTTTTGAACTATAACGAGACCGAGCTTGGCGGCGTAAAGGAGGCGGATTTCATCATTGAGGGCGACGGCGCCTTCTCCAGAATGAAGTTCGAATCCGGCGTCCACCGCGTCCAGCGTGTGCCCGAGACCGAGTCCGGCGGCCGCATTCATACCTCCACCGCTACTGTGGCTGTGCTGCCCGAGATGGAGGCCGTGGATGTGGAGATCCGCCCTGAAGACATTGAAATGCAGGTCTATCGCTCCTCCGGCGCAGGCGGCCAGCACATCAACAAGACCTCCTCGGCGGTGCGCCTGATCCACAAGCCAACGGGCATCGTGGTGGCCTGCCAGGAGGAGCGCAGCCAGTTCCAAAACCGGGAAAAGTGCATGAACATGCTCGCCTCTAAGCTCTATGAGATGGAGCGAGAGCGCCAGGACGCCCAGCTCTCCGGCACCCGCAAGAGCCAGGTTGGCTCCGGCATGCGCAACGAGAAGATCCGCACCTATAACTTTCCCCAGGACCGCGTCACAGACCACCGCATCGGTCTGACGCTGCACAACATTCAGGGCTTTATGGACGGAGACCTTGACGCCATGATCGACGCGCTCACCACCGCCGCGCAGGCCGAGCGCCTGCAGGAAGGGGAGGGCTGAGCATGATCACACAGCGTTTGACTACCTCGCCGGAGGATCTGGCCGTTGCCGCCTCCATCATCCGCGCAGGGGGCCTGGTGGGGCTGCCCACCGAGACCGTCTACGGCCTTGGGGCCAACGGCCTGGATCCGCAAGCTGTGAAAAAGATTTTCCTGGCCAAGGGCCGCCCGCAGGACAACCCCTTGATTTTGCACATTTGCGAGCCTGCTCAGCTCGAAGACCTCTGCCA
>ONCN01000002.1 GCA_900316335.1 uncultured Eubacteriales bacterium
GGCATCACCAAGGGCACCGATCCCGGCAAGTTCTCCCCCGCTGACACCTGCACCCGTGAGCAGGTCGTCACCTTCCTCTACCGCAGCGTAGAGAAATAATCCCGAGGGCTGCGATCAGCCCTCACCTGAGAAGATCGTTTCATTACATTCTTCCTTTTTCCTTCGTGGCCTGCATCGCTTGCGGCGCAGGTCACCCACAAAAAAGGACCGCGCAGCGGTCTTGACATACACATTTGTGTGAAATTGAAGCGAAGCAAAAACGTCGGTGCATGCCGGCGTTTTTGCTTCTCTGCTTTGTTTTTGCGCTCATGTGCAAAAACAGTCGAAAAAGGGAAACAAATCTCACAAATTCCTGACGTTTGTTTTGTTAAAACTGTTAAATTCTACTAAATAGTCGATTTATTTACAAATATTAAGTTGCTTTTTTTTGGCAAATCGGATACAATCTGTCTAACGATACTATGGAGGACATCATTGTGGCGGATATCACTGCAAGAGAGATCGCAGAGCGGTTAAACCTTTCCCCTGCGGCTGTTTCGCTGGCCTTGAACGGCAAGCCCGGCGTCAGCGAAAAAACAAGACAACAGGTCATTGAAATGGCGCGGCAGTTGGACTATACCCTGCCGAAAAACAACAGCATCCCACCCAAAAAGAAGGCGGTCTGCTATCTCATCTATGTGGACGCCATCGTTTGCATCCGCGAGCATGCCTCCTTCTCCGGCATTGTGCTGCGGGGCGTCGAAGCTGCTGCAACAGCCGCCGGATATCAGACCACGGTGCGCAATCTCTATGCAAACCAGCCCCTGGACCGTCAGGTGGAAGATATTCTGGACGAGTGTAACGGCATCATCCTTTTGGGAACAGACATTCCCAAAGCCGCCGTGCCCGATCTGGAAGAATTCGTGCGCTCGGCCGGCTCTGTTCCGATCGTGGTGGTCGACAACCCGCTGCTGTCCGGCATGGTGGATTGCGTGCTAAACGATAACTACCGCGGCGTGCAGGGCGCGATCCGGCATCTTCTGCGGCAGGGCTGCCGCCACATCGGTTATCTCAAGTCCAAACAGCGCATTGAAAGCTTCAACGAGCGAGAGCAGGGCATTCACGACGCGCTTGCGCACGAGGGCCTTACTCTGGACCCGGTCGTAGAGGTCGATATCTCGTCTGACGGCGCATTTTCAGACATCAACGCCTGGCTGAACCACAGCCCAGCCCTTCCCGACGCGTTCTTTGCCGAAAACGACGTGGTGGGCCTTGCCGCCATCCGCGCGCTGACGCTGCACCGCATCAAGGTGCCTGAGCGTGTTGCCATCGTAGGCTTTGACGACATTCCTCTGTCATCGATGACCACGCCATCGCTCACCTCGGTGCACTCGTTCACCGAAGAGTTGGGCAGCATTGCCTTCCAAACGCTCTCAGAGCGCATCCAGAGCGGTTTGTCTGTTTCCGCCGCCAGGAACCAAGGTCTGCGGAAAATATCTATGTCGACGCCTCTCGTGCCGCGTGAGAGCAGCAGAAAATAACAAAATTCGCCGCCGGAGGACCCGGCGGCGTTTGTTTTCTGGCAAATGTGTGACCCGAGAAGCTGTCAACACATGCAAAACCGCCGCCCGGTTGGGCGGCGGTTTGATTTTTGTTTGGTTGCCGGTTGCGGCGGAGCAATTAGTGGAAGAGGACGTTGTTGACAACGCTCTCAAGGTACTCCTGACGGCCGGAGCCGGGCAGCGCGGGAGCGCCCATCTCATCGGCGTAAGCAGCCAGCTCCTTGAGGGTGACCTCGCCGGCGCGGATCTTGGCGCCGATGCCGGTCTTGTAGGAGGCATAGCGGTCCTCGACAAACTTGTCGATGCGGCCGTCCTCGATGAGCTCGCCGGCCTTGATCATGCCAAGGGCGAAGGTGTCCATGCCCAGGATGTAGGCGTGGAACATATCCTCGAAGGTGTAGGAGGGACGACGGGTCTTGGAGTCGAAGTTGAAGCCGCCGGTGAGGCCGCCGGCCTTCAGGACCTCGTACATGCACATGGTGGCGTCATAGACGTTGAAGGGGAACTCGTCGGTATCCCAGCCCAGGAGCATATCGCCCTGGTTGGCGTCGATGGAGCCGAGCATGCCGTTGATGGCGGAGATCCGCAGGTCGTGCTGGAAGGTGTGGCCGGCCAGGGTGGCGTGGTTGGCTTCGATGTTCATCTTGAAGTCCTTGTCCAGGCCGTACTGACGCAGGAAGCCAATGGCGGTGGCAGCGTCGAAGTCGTACTGGTGCTTCATGGGCTCCTTCGGCTTGGGCTCAATGTAGAAGTCGCCGGTGAAGCCGATGCTGCGGCCATAGTCCACGGCCAGATGCATGAGCTTGGCGATGTTTTCCTGCTCAAACTTGACGTCGGTATTCAGCAGGGTCTCGTAGCCCTCACGGCCGCCCCAGAAGACGTAGCCGCGGCCGCCCAGCTTCACGGTGATGTCCAGCGCCTTCTTGACCTGGGCAGCGGCGAAGCAGAACACGTCGGCGGAGTTGGAGGAGCCGGCGCCGTTCATAAACCGGGGGTTGCTGAACATATTGGCGGTGCCCCAGAGGCACTTGATATCGGTGCCCTTCATCTTCTCGAGGATGTAGTCAGACAGCTCGTCGAGACGGCGGTTGGTCTCCTTGATGTCGTCTGCTTCGGGAACCAGGTCCACGTCGTGGAAGCAGAAGTAGCGGATGCCGAGCTTCTTCATGAACTCAAAGCCGGCGTCGACCTTGGCCTTGGCGTGCTCCATGGTGCCCTTTTCGCAGCCGAAGCTCTTGTCGGCGGTATCGCGGCCGAACATATCGGTGCCGGCGGCGCCGAGGTTGTGCCACCAAGCCATGGCGAAGGGAAGCTGCTCCTTCAGGGGCTTGCCGCAGACGATGCGCTCAGGGTCATAGTACTTGAACGCAAAGGGGTTCTTGCTTTCGGGGCCTTCGTACTTGATCTCGGGAATGTTGGCGAAGTAACTCATATCACTTAGCTCCTTTTATCTTAAAATTTTGAACAGGTTTTTGGTTGAGGGGTAGATCTCTTTAAACTGCTGATATTTCTTCTCGTAGCGGGAGGCAAGCGCCGGATCGGGAGCGATGCTCTTGGTGGTCTTGACCAGTGCGTCGGTGCAGGCCTGGACCGTGGGATACAGGCCGCAGCCCACCATGGCCAAAATCGCGCCGCCGTAGCCGGGGCCCTCCTCTGTTTGAGGAATGTCCAATGTGATGTTCAGGATGTTTGCCAGCATGGTGCGCCACAGCGGGGACTTTGCGCCGCCGCCGCAGAGCTTGGAGCGCTCGATGGGGATGCCAAGGGACTTGGCGACCTCAAAGCTGTCGCGGATGGCGAAGCTCACGCCCTCGAGGACAGCCTGGACCATATCGCTGCGGGTGGTATCCATGCTCAGACCGATGAAGGTGCCGCGTGCGTCGGTATCGTTGATCGGGCTGCGCTCACCCATCAGATAGGGCAGGAAGAACACGCGGTTGTTGCCAAGCTTGTCTTCGGTGATGTCCACCTGCTCGGCGGCATAGTCGGTGGTCTTGAGGATCTCGTCGCAGAACCACTTGTTGCAGGAGGCGGCGGACAGCATGCAGCCCATCAGATGATAGCCGCCGTCGGCATGGGCAAAGGCATGCAGCGCGTTGTTGGGATCCACGCCGAAGTTTTCAGAGGAAATGAAGATCGTGCCGGAGGTGCCAAGCGAGATGTTGCAGCCGCCCTGGCCAACCACGCCGGTACCCACGGCCGCGGCCGCGTTGTCGCCGGCGCCGGCGACCACCTTGCAGGTTTCGGGCAGGCCGAGCTCTTTGGCGATCTCGGGCTTGACGGTGCCGATGACCTCGTAGCTTTCATACAGGCCAGGCATCTGCTCGGCGCGCACGCCGCAGATTTCAAGCATTTCCTTGGACCAGGTCTTGTGCTCCACGTCCATGAGGAGCATACCGCTGGCGTCGGAATAGTCGCAGGCATGGACGCCTGTGAGCATATAGTTGATGTAATCCTTGGGGAGCATGATTTTTTCGATTCGGGCAAAGCGCTCGGGCTCGTTTTTCTGCATCCACAGGATCTTGGGTGCGGTGAAGCCGGCAAAGGCGATGTTCGCGGTGAGCTCAGAGAGCTTCTTCTTGCCGATCACCGTGTTGAGATAGTCGGTCTCGTCGGCGGTGCGGCCATCGTTCCACAAAATGGCGGGACGAATGACCTCGTCGTCCTTGTCCAGCGTGACAAGGCCGTGCATCTGACCGGCAACAGCCAGACCGGCGACCTGAGACGGATCGATCCCCTCAAGCAGTTTCTTGACACAAACCTTCAGTGCGTTCCACCACTCCGCGGGCTCCTGCTCGGACCAGCCGGGATGGGGGAAGATCAGGGGGTAGGCATGGGACGTGCTGCCCTTGACGGCGCCGGTCTCATCGACCAGCAGAACCTTCATGGCAGAGGTTCCCAGATCGACACCAAAATAATACAAAGGGGACTCCTCCTTTTTAAATTGGCCCCCGCACTCATGCTGACTACGGGGGCCTTGTTCACAGTCTGCAGCGCCGGATGCGGCAGCCGGGCAGCCGCCCTAGGCGCAAACGGTGAGAAAACATATGTAGATCAATCAGGACTTCTTGCGCTTGGACACAACGTCGAAGATGACGGCTGCCAGCAGAACCAGGCCCTTAACGACCTTCTGCCAGTTCTGGTCCACGCCCATGATGGACATGCCGATGTTGATAACGCCCATCAGAAGCGCACCGACGATAACGCCGGGGACAGTGCCGATGCCGCCGTAAGCGGAGGCGCCGCCGATGAAGCAGGAGCCGATGGCGTCCATCTCATAGTTCTGGCCGTAGGTGGGCTGTGCGGAGGTCAGACGGGCAATGGTCAGCATGCCGGCCAGACCGGCCAGCAGGCCCATGTTGGAGTAAGCCAGGAAGTAGACCTTGTCGGTGTTGATACCGGAGAGCTTGGTGGCCTTCTCGTTGCCGCCGACGGCATAGAAGTGACGGCCGATGGTGGTCTTGCCGGTGATGTAGGAGTAGATGGCCACGACCAGGGCGACCCAGATCAGAGCGGTGGGGATGCCCTTGTACTGGCTGAGCTTGACGGCGAAGAAGATGGCCACAGCGCCGATCACGACGGTCTTGACGATGGTGGAGATCAGAGACTCGGTAGCATAGCCCTTCTTGACCTTGCTCGCGCGGCTGAGGAAGGTAGCGACCGCGAAGATCGCAACGCCCACCACGCCGACCACGATGGCGAGGATGTTATGGCCTGCGCCGCCGCCGAAGAAGTCGGGGATGTAGCAGTCAGCGCCGCCGCCGAAGATCTTGACGAATGCAGCGTTGGTGACGGAGACGGTCTGGCCCTTCAGCAGGACGTTGGACAGGCCGCGGAAGACGAGCATGCCGGACAGGGTGGTGATGAAGGGGGGGATACGCATAAAAGCGATCCAGAAGGCCTGCCAGGCGCCGATGGCCAGACCAACCGCGAGCATGACCACAACGGCCAGCCACATGTTGATCTTAGCCTGCATCATCAGCGCGCCGACCGCGCCTGCGAAGCAGACGACGGAGCCAACGGAAAGGTCGATGTTACCGCCGGTCAGGATGCAAAGCAGCATGCCGGTGGCCAGGACGAAGACGTATGCGTTCTGAGAAATCAAGTTGGTGATGTTCTGGGGAAGCAGGAGCTTGCCGCCGGTGCGCAGGGAGAAGAACAATACGACCAGGACCAGAACCAGGACCATGGTATATTTCTGGATCGAACCCAGAGCTTTCGTTTTATTCATCGTTTCTTTTCTCCTTCTTTAGTCGTTGCTGGATCTCAGGATACAGGACATGATGCCCTCCTGGGTGGCCTCGGAGCCCTTGAACTCGCCCACCATCTTGCCTTCGTTCATGACATAGATGCGGTCGGACATGCCCAGGATCTCAGGCAGCTCGGAGGAGATCATGATGACAGATTTCCCGGCAGCAGCCAGATCGTTGATGATGTTGTAGATCTCGTACTTGGCGCCCACGTCGATGCCGCGGGTGGGCTCGTCGAGAATGAGGATATCGGGGTCAGCGAACATCCACTTGGCCAGCAGAACCTTCTGCTGGTTGCCGCCGGAGAGGTTGCCTACCATCTGCTCGACGCCGGTGGACTTGGTGTTCAGCTTCTGGCGGTATTCCTCAGAGACGGCGTATTCCTTATCCGGGTCGATGATGCCGCGGTTGGAAACACCCTTGAGGTTGGCCAGGGTGGTGTTGGTGCGGATGGGGTTGGAGAGGATCAGGCCGTTGCCCTTGCGGTCTTCGGTGACGTAGGCAAGACCGTGTTCGATGGCCTGGCGCTCGTTGTGGAGCTTGACCTCTTTGCCATGGATCTTGAGCGTGCCGGTGATGCCGGTGCCGTAGCTGTGGCCGAAGATGGACATTGCAAGCTCGGTACGGCCCGCGCCCATCAGACCGGAGATGCCCACGACCTCGCCCTTGCGGACGTTCATGGACACGTTGTCGCACACCAGACGCTCGGTATACAGGGGATGATGGACCGTCCAGTTTTCCACTTCCATGGCAACGTCGCCGATCTTGACGCCGTGGCGCTTGGGGAAGCGGTCGTTGATCTCACGGCCGACCATGCCCTTGATGATCCGCTCCTCAGAGATGTCGTCCACGCCCTTGACCAGGGTCTCGATGGTGTGGCCGTCACGGATCACGGTGATGTCGTCCGCTACATAACTGACCTCATTGAGCTTGTGGGAAATGATGATGGAGGTCAGTCCATCTTCCTTCAGCCGCTTGAGCAGGTCCAGCAGGGCCTTGGAGTCAGATTCATTCAAAGAGGAGGTGGGCTCGTCGAGGATGAGGAGCCGTGCGTGTTTGGAAAGTGCTTTTGCGATTTCAACAAGCTGCTGTTTGCCCACGCCGATATCCTTGATCAGCGTGCGGGCGGGCTCGTCCAGACCCACCATTTTCAGATAGCGGGCGGCTTCGCCGTAGGTGGTGCCCCAGTCAATGGCCCAGGGCTTGCCTCTTTCGTTGCCCAGGAACATATTCTCGCCGATGGTCATATAGGGGATCAGGGCCAGCTCCTGGTGAATGATCACGATGCCCTTGGATTCACTGTCCTTGATGGTAGAAAAGCGGCACTCTTCGCCGTCATACAGGATGTCGCCCGTATAGCTGCCGTAGGGGTAAATGCCGCTCAGGACATTCATCAGCGTGGACTTGCCGGCGCCGTTTTCGCCGACGAGCGCGTGGATGCTGCCCTTCTTTACTTTCAAATTCACGTCATCCAGAGCTTTGACGCCGGGGAACAGCTTCGTGATATTTCTCATTTCAAGCAGTATTTCAGCCAAAATTTTGCCTCCGTTTCTGCGTCAACTCTTATTTTCTCGTTAAATAACGAAAGGCAAGGCAACCAAGCCTTGCCCAAAGCGATCGGGGTTTATCTTCCTTTTTCCTTCTGGGGTTTCATTAGGCGGGCAAGGCGGTTTCCCGCCTTGCCCGGAAAAAGTTACGTACTGGGGAAATTAGTCAGCCAGATCTTTCTCGGTGTAGTAGCCGGAGTCGATCAGGATCTCCTGGATGTCGTCCTTGGTGCAGACCTTGGGCTCGCACAGGTAGGAGGGGATAACGCCGGTGCCGTTGTTGTAGGTCTTGTTGTCGTTGACGGGGGGCTCGGTGCCCTTCATCAGAGCGTCAACCATCTCGACGGTCTTGGCAGCCAGGTCACGGGTGTCCTTGAAGACGGACATGGCCTGCAGATCCTTCATCATGTTCTTGGTGGAAGCGATGTCGCAGTCCTGACCGGTGATGATGGGATAAACGTCGTTGGTGTAGGAGGAAGCCAGAGCGTTGGCAACACCCTGAGCGGTGGAGTCGTTGGAAGCCAGGACAGCGTCGAGCTGCTTGTCAGCGTAGTAGGTGGACAGGATGTTCTCGAAACGCTCCTGAGCCTTGTCGGTAGCCCAACCCGGGGTAGCGACGTCCATCTTGGCGGTCTGGCCGGACTGGCAGACCAGCTTGCCAGAGTCAAGGTAGGGCTGCAGGATGCTCATAGCGCCGTCGAAGAAGAAGTTGATGTTGTTGTCGCCGGGGTCGCCGGTGATGAACTCGATGTTGAAGGGGCCAGCAGCGTTGTCCAGATCCAGAGCGTCGCGGATGTACTCGCCCTGCTTGACACCGACCTTCCAGTTGTCGAAGGTGGCGTAGTAGGAGACAGCGTCGGAGTTCATGATCAGACGGTCATAAGCGATGACGGGGATTTTGTTCTCCTTGGCCTGAGCCAGGACAGTGCCCAGGGAGTTGCCGTCGATGGAGGCGATAACCAGGACCTTGCAGCCGTTGGAGATCATGTTCTCAATCTGGGAAACCTGAGTGGGGATGTCGTTGGCGCCGAACTGCAGGTCGACAGTGTAGCCGGCCTCTTCGAGCTTGGCCTTCATGTTGGCACCATCCTGGTTCCAACGCTGCAGGTCGTTGGTGGGCATAGCCACGCCAACCAGGCCGCCCTCAGCGGCAGCGGGCTCAGTGTCGGGGGTAGCGGGCTCGGTGTCGGTGGGAGCAGCGGGCTCGGTGTCGGTGGGAGCAGCGGGCTCAGTGGGAGTCTCTGCGGGGGTGCTGGGCTGGCAGCCTACGAACAGGCACAGAACCAGAGACAGCACCAGAACGAGTGCGAGAAGTTTCTTCATTTTGTTTTCATCCTTTCAGAAATTTTTATGTGCTCATACTTGCGTATGGGGACACCGAAATCGCAGGGGAACCCCTGCTTTTAGCTAAAGTTTACCTTAAAAGGGAAAAACTGTCAAGTAAATATTGACTAAATAAACGGATTTTCCATTTTTTTGTTTGGTCTGCACATTTTGATCTTACTCAATTTGTGCATCTTGATGGTAAATTTTCGGTTGTGCCAGGCTTTGTCTTAATCCCGTCGGCATCCGCGTTCAAAAGCCGAATTTGAGTGCCGCTTCAAGCGCCCTTGAGTATGGGAAAAGGCCGACGCGACGGGGCTTCCCGGTTCCTGCCGCCTGCGGCGCAAAGGCGGGATCGGATTTAAACTTCTCTAAAAAAAATCAAAAATTTTTGAAAAAATATGGAAAAATCTATTTACTTTTCACAAAAAATTTAGTACACTTTTAGATGGAAAGAGTTTTCATCATTTTTGGGCCCAATGCGGGCCGCGAGAGGACAGAAGGAGGCGTGAACGGTGGCAATCGTAACGGCAAAGGATATTGCAGCGCGGCTAGGGCTTTCCCCGTCGGCGGTGTCCCTGGCGCTCAATGGCAAGCCGGGCGTCAGCGAGCGCACACGCTCACAGGTCCTGGATCTGGCGGCCCAGCTCGGCTACACGCTGCCGCGCAGCGCCGGTTCAGGCGAAGGACAGAAGCGGACGATCTGCTTTATGATCTATGTGGATACCGTGGTGAGCATTGCAGAGCACACCACGTTCTCCTCGTTCGTGCTCAAGGGCGTGGAGGCCGAGGCCACTGCAACCGGCTTTCAGACGGTGGTGCGCTATCTCTACGCAGGCAAGCCGCTTGAGCGGCAGGTGGCGAATATTCTGGCCGAGGCCAGCGCCATCGTGATCTTGGGCACCGACATCACCCAGCGCTCGGTGCGGGAAATCGCCGCGTTTGTTGACTCGGCCAGCACCGTGCCCATTGTGATCTTAGATAACTTCCTGCTCTCCGACAAGGTAGACTGCGTGGGCAACGACAACCGCGCAGGCGCGATGCTGATCGTCCGGCACTTCCTGTCGCAGGGCATGCGCAGCATCGGCTATTTCCGCTCCAGGCAGCGCATCGAGCCCTATGACATGCGCGAGCAGGGCATCCGCGAGGCCTTGAAGGAGGCAAATCTCGAGCTGCACACGGTGGTAGACGTAGACATTGCCTCAGAGGGCGCGTTCCGCGACGTGGACCGGTGGCTCAAGTCTGAGCCCGTGCTGCCCGAGGCCTTCTTTGCCGAAAACGACGTGGTGGCAGCCGCGGCCATGCGGGCGCTTGCCATGAACGGCGTCAAGGTGCCCGAGCAGGTCGCCATCGTGGGCTTTGACGATATCCCCATCTGCACCATCACGGTGCCGCCGCTGACCTCTGTGCACGCCTACAAAGAGACCATCGGCCGCATGGCGGTCTCCACGGTGCTGCAGCGGCTCAGATCGGGCCAGAACACCCGCGCCGCCCAGCAGGTGGGCTTGATGAAAATCGAGATGTCCATGCAGCTTCGGGTGCGCAAGAGCTCTGTCAAGGGCTGAGCGGCAGAGAACCCGAATGAAAAAACAAAAGCTTGAAGAAATGAAACAATTGTGGTGTCTCTTCGGGACGATTGAAACCCAATTTCCATATCGCAGATATGGAAAACACCATAGCTCTTTCATTTTTTCATTCCCGCTGACCCTCGCGCTTCTATGACACGCTGTGATCCCCCTCCGGCTTTTGGCCGGAGGGGGATTTTATACGCTTTACATGCCGGGCTCCGGCTCGCCGGGGTCCACGGGCTCGGGCTCGGTGACGGGCTCGGGCTCGGTGGCGGGCTCAGTCGTGGGCTCGGTGGTGGGTTCGGTCGTCGGTTCAGTCGTGGGCTCGGTGGTGGGCTCAGTCGTGGGCTCGGTGGCGGGCGAGTTGGTCTCGGTCGGCCGCTCGGTGGGCTCGGTGGGCTCCTCGGGGCGGCCCACGCGGGCAATGGTCTTATCCCGCTTGTTGTAGTGGCTCACCGCCACCTGCTGGGTGGAGATCTTGTTGCCGTTGCGGTCATACTTGGTCATATAGGTGACCACCTTGTAGCCGGTGTAGGGCGTGTCGATGACCTCGCCGTCGCGGTAGGAGCCGTCGGTGATGATCTTGTCCACGGTCTGCCAGGGGATGGTCTCGAGGACCTCATAGCTCATCTTGACGGTATAGTCCTTCCACTCGGTGCCCATCAGGGTGATATGCACCTCGCCGTCGGAGACGGAGGCGTCGATCCGCATGGGATAGGGCGTGTTGTTCTGGAACTTATAGTCCAGGCTGCCCCAGTAGATGGTGGTGTCCATGCCCATGGGGACGTAGGTGACGGCGTACATATGGGGCGTGCGCTCAACGATCTTGAGATCCGCCAGCAGGCAGGCATAGTAGATCGAAGAGGCCACCTGGCACACGCCGCCGCCGATCTCGGGCTTGGAGGCGCCGCCGGTGACGTAGGCCGTGGCGGGCTTGTAGCCCTTGCCCTCGGTGCGCTCGCCCACGGTGCGGTTGAAGGAGAAGGTGTCGCCCGGCAGCAGAATGGTGCCGTCGATGGCCTTGCAGGCCAAAATCAGATTGGTGGTGCGGTCTTTGATGTTGGTGTGGGGCGTATCCACGTGGGCCAGCACGTCGCTGAAGAGCTTGGACTGGAGGAATTCCTTGGTGACCTCGGGCGCAATCTCCTCCAAGCGGATGGTGAGCTCCTGGCCCTCCTTGGCCTCGGCGAGCTGCTTGGCAACGGCCTCTTTGTCAAAGCCATAGCCCAGAACCTCGTCGGAGATCTCAAAGGTCACCTGGTCATAGGTGGCGTCCTTGGGCTCGGTGCAGTAGTCGGCGTAGAGCTTTTCCACGTCCACAGGGTCCGGGGCCTTGGTGGTATAGGTCTGCCGGGGGGCGAAGTCCGCCGCGGCATAGGCGTTCATCAGCGTGTCGAAGATGGCCTGGGCGTTGAGCGTGCGCTCGGAGGTGCCCATGGTGATCACGATATACTGCACGTCCTTGGTCTTAGGCGCGGCAGGCTCCTCGCCCTCGCTGTCTTCCTCGTCGCCGGTGGGCTCGACCGGTTCGGTCTCGGTCTTGGTGGTGACGGTGGTCTGCTGGAAGGGGACGTTCTTTTCCTTGATCAGATCGTCCGCCGCCTGGCGCAGGCAGGCCTCGTCCACGGTGAGGAAGTCGGTCGCGTCGATGCGGTATTCGGTATTTTCGGCCTCGGCCTTGGCCTTGGCCTTGTCAAAGATGCTGCCCTCGCGGCCGTAGTCGTAGGCGGCCTTGACCGCGGATTCCAGATCCACCTGAACGTGGCTCTTCTCCGGCGGGATGGTCAGCGTAAAGGTCTCGTCCTTTTCCGCGTCGCCGGTGGGCTGCGCGGGCGCGACGGTGAGGACCATATCGTTTTCCTGGTACTGGCGGCTGATGGGCGAGATGGCCTGCAGCGCCTCCTCCTGGGTCATGCCCCCGATGTTCACGCCCCCTGCGTAAACGTTGGGATAGATCAGCCCGTCGTCTTTATAGCTGTTGTAAAACAGCACGCCGGAGATGACCACGGCAAGCCCGGCCACGGCCGCGATGATGGGCCAGGCCTTGACGCCGCTTTTCTTCTTTTTCTTGGCCGGCGCGCGGGTGGCCGGCGCAGCCGCTGCCCTGGCGGTGGGCGCAGCGGCTCTTGCAGCAGGCTTGGCGGTGTTTCTGCCTGCCTCAAATTTTCCTTTTTTCATGTTCTCTTTCCCCCTGTGGTGCGGTTCACGAAGCCGGGCGGCCCGGCTTCGACGGTATGATTTCAAAAAACGCTTGAAAGCTTGCAGTATATTATATCTCAGCCGGTTACGGAAATGCAAGAACAAAACGTAACCAATTCTAAAATATTTGAGCAAAGCCGTCCGCGCCGCGTTTTCCGTGCGGCGGGCTTTTCGGCGTCATAATACAAGACGATTTTTTTCGGAAAAAGTTTCAAGTTTTTTCTGCCTGCGCCCGATGCCCGGCAAGGTAAGCTCCGACCAGGCTCTGGGCCTGCTTGAGCGGATCCTGGCCGGCGAGCAGATGCAGCCGCAGAGTGGGCTGCTTGGCCTTGGGCTGGATGAACAGCCTGCCCCGGAAGGCCGGCTGCTGGCACAGCGCAGAGATGGTCTCCAGGTCCAGCTTGAGCAGAGTGAACAAAATATCGCTCGATTTTTGTGAGATATCCACAATATCCGCCTCGGCTGCCTTGGCGCGCATCAGGGCCACGTCGATGAGATTCATCACGCCCCTGGGCGGGTCGCCGTAGCGGTCAACGATCTCGTCGAGCAGATCCTCGGCGTCCCGGTCCGAGCGGATGGCCGCCATGCGGCGGTACAGGTCCATGCGCTGCTCGCCCTCGGAGACGTAGCGCTGGTCGATGTTGGCGGTGATGTCCAGATCCGCGGTGCACTCGGGCAGCTTGGCCTCGGCGTCGCCCCGCTCCTCCAAAACGGCCTCCTCGAGCAGCTTGAGGTACATATCGTAGCCCACGCTGAGCATATGGCCCGACTGCTCTGCGCCCAGAAGGTTGCCGGCGCCGCGGATCTCCAGGTCGCGCATGGCGATCTTGAAGCCGGAGCCGAACTCGGCGTACTCCCGGATGGCCTCGAGCCGCTTTTCGGCGATCTCAGAGAGGACCTTGCCCTTGCGGAAGGTGAGATAGGCAAAGGCGTGGCGAGACGAGCGGCCCACGCGGCCGCGAAGCTGGTGGAGCTGGGCCAGGCCCAGCTTGTCGGCGTCCTCGATGATCAGAGTGTTGACGTTGGGGATGTCGATGCCGGTCTCAATGATGGTGGAGCAGACCAAAATCCCGATCTCGCCGTCTGCCATGCGCTGCATGACGTCGCCGAGCTGCTCCTCGTTCATCTTGCCGTGGGCCACGGCCACCTGGGTGTCCGGGTGGCGGGCTGCCAGGCGCGCGGCGCACTGGTCGATGGTGGCCACGCGGTTGTGCAGATAATAGACCTGCCCGCCCCGGCTGAGCTCGCGGGCGATGGCGTCGTCCAGAACCGGCTCGTTGTGCTCGAGCACAAAGGTCTGCACCGGGTAGCGGTCCTGGGGCGGCTCTTCGATGGTGGACATATCGCGGATGCCCGAGAGTGCCATGTTGAGCGTGCGGGGAATGGGCGTGGCTGAGAGCGTCAGCACGTCCACGCCCTGCGACAGCTCCTTGAGCCGCTCCTTGTGGGTCACGCCGAAGCGCTGCTCCTCGTCCACGATCAGAAGGCCCAGATCCTTGAAGCGCACGTCCTTGTTCAAAAGCTTGTGGGTGCCCACGATCACGTCCACCGTACCCGCCTGCAGGCCCTGCAGCGCCCTGCGCTGCTGGGCCGGGGTGCGGAAGCGGGAGAGCACGTCGATGTTCACCGGGAAGCCCTCAAACCGGCGGCTGGCCGTGACAAAATGCTGCTGGGCCAGCACCGTGGTGGGCACCAAAATCGCCACCTGCTTGCTGTCGAGCACCGCCTTCATGGCCGCGCGCAGGGCAACCTCGGTCTTGCCAAAGCCCACGTCGCCGCATAGCAGACGGTCCATGGGCGAGGGTGACTCCATATCCCCCTTGATCTCGGCCACGCAGCGAAGCTGATCGTCGGTCTCGGCATAGGGGAAGTTGTCTTCAAACTCGCCCTGCCAGGGGGTGTCGGCGGAGAAGGCGTAGCCCATGCGCCGCTTGCGCTGGGCATAGAGCTTGATGAGCCCCTCTGCCAGATCCTTCACGGCGGCCTTGGCCTTTTTCTTGGTCTTCTGCCAGGCGTCGCCGCCCAGGTGGTTGAGCTTGACCGGGGTATCCTCCCCGGCGCCGATGTATTTGTAGATCAGATCCATCTGCGTGGCCGGAACGTACAGCACGTCCGAGCCCTGGTAGGCGATCTTCACATAGTCCTTCAGGGCGCCGTCCACCTTCATCTGCTCCATGGCCACGTAGCGGCCGATGCCGTGGTGCTCGTGCACCACCAGATCGCCCGGGGTCAGATCGGTGAAGGAGTTGAGCTTTTGCCGGTTGGTGGCCTTTTTGCGGGGCTTGGCCTTGCGGCCGGGCTGGGCAAGAAGCTGGCCCTCGCTCAAAACCGCAAGCGACAGGGTGGGATACTCCATGCCGTTTGGCAGGCTGCCGTCGGTGAGCAGGATCTGCCCGGCCGGGGGCAGCTCGCTTGCCGGGAAGGCAAGCTGCGCGGCAACGCCCTTTTCCCGCAGATAGGTCTGCAAGATCTCGCCGCGCCGGCGGCTGCCGCACAAAACCAGGGTGTGGAAGCCGTGGCTGCGATAGTGCTCCAGGTCCGCCAGGGCGATCTCAAGGCTGCCGCCGTAGGCCGGAAGCTGCTTGCAGATCAGATCAGACAGCGTGGTGGGCTGCATGGACTCGGGGTAGGCCGTGGCCAGAAACGAGTCGAGAAACAGCCCGGGATGGGACGACAGCGCGCGGCAGGCGTCCTCCCAGTCCAGGCAGAAGTCGCACAGCTCCCCGGCCAGGATGCCGCCCTGCAGCAGACTGTCGAGCATCAGTCCCACGTCCTCCACCCTGCCCTGGGCTGCGCGGCGCAGATTGCCGTGGTCGCAGAAGACCACCGTGCCGCCGCGGGGCAGATAGTCGCAGGCAGAGGCAAACTCGGGGTAAATAAGGCTCATATACCGGTCACCGGCGGCGAAGAAGGCGCGGTTTTCCAGCTTCTCCAGGTCGGCCGCGAGGGTCTTGAGCAGCGGCTCGTTTTTGTTTTTGCGGCGCTTTTGCCGGTCGATGAGGGACTTGAGATCCCGGCACAGGCCGTCGATCCCCTCGGGGTGCAGCTCAGGCAGGGTCTCGCTCACGGGCAGAAGGACCGCCTGGTCCAGATTTTCGGTGCGGCGCTGGGTCAGGGGGTCAAAGCTTCCCATGGCGTCAAGCTCGTCGCCGAAGAATTCCAGCCGCACGGGCTGGTCCATGGCGGGGCTGAACACGTCCAAAATCCCGCCCCGGCGGGCAAACTGGCCCACGCCCTCCACCAGGGTGCCGCGGGTGTAGCCCGCGCGGGTCAGACGCAGGCACAGCTCATCGAGGTCATAGGCGTTGCCCGGGCGCAGCTCAATGGCGGCGCCCAGCAGCTTTTCGCGCGGCAGGGTGCGCAGACTCAAGGCCTCCCAGGTGACGATCTGGATGGGCGTGCGGCCCAGGGCCAGGTCGTAGAGCTGGCGCAGCCGTTTCTGCTCCCACTGGCGCGAGGTCGCGGCGGTGTCGTAAAAGGTCAGATCCCTGCCAGGCAAAATCGGCAGCTCTGTGCCCAAAAACGCCGCAAGCTCACTCTGCGTGCGCCGCGCGGCCAGATCGTCCTGGCAGATCACCAGCATGGGGCCCGCAAGGTCCCCGCTCAGCGCGGCGATGAGATGGCTGCGGTTGATCTGGGCCGCGCCGGACACGCCGGCATGACGCCCCTTTTTCAGGGTTTGCAGCACCGTGCCATACTCCGGCAGCCGCCGCAGAGCGGATCGTAACAGCTCCATAGGGGTTGTCTCCTTTTGGTTTTGGTCAACGCAGCAACGCGGAAAGGGATCGGCCTCCCTTTCCGTGTATGCTATGCGATATATACAGAATACTATGCAATCTTTCCGCTCACGCGCCGTTGAAGCGGTTGGCGGCGCTGGCGGGGCCGTGGTCCATCAGCTCCAAAACGGCCTTGGCCGCGTGGTCGACGGCGGGGCCGAGCGCCTGCTCCTCCTCGGAGGAGAAGCTTGAGAGCACCCAATCGGCCAGGTCATAGTCCGGGTGGGGCTTTGCCCCCACGCCGATCTTTACCCGGGGGAAGCTCTGGCTGCCCAGGTGGGAGATGATGCTCTTTAGCCCGTTGTGGCCGCCGGCAGAGCCGTCTGCGCGCACGCGGATGCGGCCCACGGGCAGGGAAATATCGTCAGAGACGACCACGATGTGGTCTATGGGGATCTTGTAGTACATGGCGGCAAGCTGCACCGCCTCGCCGGAGTTGTTCATAAAGGTCTCGGGCTTGAGCAGCAGCACCTTGTGCCCGCCCAGCTCGCACGTCCGGCTCAGGCCGCGGAACTTGGCCCGATCGATCTTGACCCCGGCCAAGGACGCCAGCGCGTCGGCGGCGCGGAAGCCCACGTTGTGCCGGGTGCGGGCGTATTCGCTGCCCGGGTTGCCCAGGCCCACGATCAGCCATTCCACCCGGGAGGTTTGAAACAGCATGGCTCAGAAGCAGTCGGAGATGGAGGTCTCCTCGTAGATGTGGCGGATGGCCTTGGCAAAGACCGGGGAGACGTCGAGCTGGTGAATCTTCCTGCCGTGGTAGCCCTCAGGCAGGGGGATGGTGTTGAGCAAAATCAGCTCTTCGATGACGCTCTCCTCCACGCGCTGAGTGGCATTGTTGGACAGCACGCCGTGCGTGGCGCAGGCCAGAACCCGCTTGGCCCCGCCGACCGCCACCAGCGCCTCGGCGGCGTGGCAGAGGGAGCCGGCGGTGTCGACGATGTCGTCAAAGAGGATGCAGGTCTTGCCCGCAACGTCGCCGATGATGTTCATCACCACAGACTCGTTGGCCTTGGGACGGCGCTTGTCCACAATGGCAAGATCCATGCCCAAAATCTGGGCAAAGTTGCGCGTGCGGGACACAGAGCCCACGTCGGGCGACACGGCCACGTAGTTCGACACGTCCACGTGCAGATCCTGGATGCGGGTCTTCAGATGCTCGGCAAACAGCGGGGTGCCCACAAGGTGGTCCAGAGGGATATCGAAGAAGCCCTGAATCTGGGGCGCGTGGAGATCCATGGTCAAAACCCGGTTGGCACCGGCAGCGGTGATCATGTTGGCCACAAGCTTGGCCGTGATGGGGTCGCGGCCGCGGGATTTGCGATCCTGGCGGGCGTAGCCGTAGTAGGGGATCACAGCGGTGATCCGTCCGGCGGAGGCCCGGCGCAGGGCGTCGATGGTGACAAGCAGCTCCATGAGGTTGTCGTTGACCGGCTTACAGGTGGACTGCACCACGAATACGTCCTGGCCGCGGACGGTCTCGTCCATCCAGACGCAGACCTCGCCATCGGCGAAATGGGTCACCTGGTTGTTGCCCAGCGTGACGCCCAGCTCTCTGCAGATCCCCTCGGCCAGTGGTCTGCTGGCGGAGGCGCAAAATACCTTGACTTCCTTGCCGTGTGCGATCATGTTCAATCTCCTTTTTGGTTTTGGTTCATTCTCGGCGGCTATTCTTCTTTTTGTTTATTGCGCAGCGCCCAGTCCCGGCGGTTTTGCTGCCGGCTTCTGGCGATGGCCAGAGCCTGGGCGGGAATGTCCTCGCTGATGACCGAGCCCGCGCCCACATAGGCCCCCCTGCCCACGTTCACCGGGGCGACCAGGGTGGCGTTGCAGCCGATGAAGGCCTCGGCCTCCACGGTGGTGGGATGCTTGCTGACCCGATCGAAGTTGGCGGTCACAACGCCGCAGCCGACGTTGGCCCCCGCGCCGATCTCGGCGTCGCCCAGATAGCTCAGGTGCGGCACCTGGGCAGCCTCGGCCAGGGTGGTCTGCTTGAGCTCGACAAACGCGCCCGCCCGGGCCTTTGGCCCGATTTTGGTCCCGGGGCGCAGATTGGCAAACGGGCCGACCTCGGCGTCGTTTGCGATCTCGGCCTCTTCGCAGCGGGACTGCAAAACGCGGGCATGGTTGCCCACATGGGTGTCCTGCAGCCAGGTGTTCGGCCCGACGGTGCAGCCGTAGCCCACCACGGTGTCGCCGGTGAGCACGGTGCCGGGCATCAGAACGGTGCCGATGCCGACCTGGACGTTGGGCGAAACGTAGGTGTTGTTCGGGTCCCAGATCTCCACACCCGCCTGAATGAGCTGGTCAAGCTTCTCGCGGCCAAGGGGCCCGGCCCACCGGGGCAGGTCCCACGGGCCCTCAAGGGAGAAAAATCCGTCGCGGTCGCCGCAGCTCTCGCCGGCGCGGCGCAAAAAGCGGCCGATGGGCGCCGTTTCGTCGAGCGCGGCCATCAGCGCCTCGCGCCCGACCATACAGGCTCCGGCGGTCCCGTCGCGGTCCGCCGCGGCGGAGGGGCAATAGACCACGGGCCCTGTGACCACCAGGATATCGCGCTCTTCGTCCTCGGCCGTGGAGAGGAAGACGTGCAGCTCGTCTGAGGGGTTTTCATCTGAGGCGGTGGTCAGCGCCGCGCCGGCGGGGAAGCAGGCGCGCGCCGCCTGCTCCATGGCAGGGCGGCAGACCAGGAAGAAGCGCTCCACCTGGCGGCCATAGAGCCCCCAGGCCAGCCACGTCAGCGCCGGAACGCCCCGGATGCGCTGCAGCATCAGCGGTTCGTCCCCGCCGTCGCGGAACGGATCGTCCAGCAAAAAGATCACGGCCGAGCGGCCTGCCATGGCTGTCACACCTTTCTTCGTTGTTGCGCATCCGCGCCGGGCGCTTCGGGCTTACCCGACGCGCAGTTCCGTATAGTAGTATTCTAACATATTTCTTTGTATTTGTACACCCGTAAAGACCGGGGAATGCGTCGTGACATTGGGAGAATTTTCCGTCGTTTTTCAGTGCTTTTCTGTGGAAAAAGTCAACGTCACCCGGCTGCCCTTTCCGGGGGCGGAGTCCAGACTCAGGCGGGCGTTGTGGTACGTTGCCCCATGCTTGACGATCGAGAGTCCCAGGCCCGTGCCGCCCATCGCGCGCGAGCGGCTTTTGTCCACGCGGTAGAAGCGTTCAAAGACGCGCTCGTGCTCATCCGGCGGGATGCCGATGCCGTTGTCGGCCACGCAGGCAAAGGGGAAGCTGGACCGCAAGCCTGTGCTCACGCGGACCCAGCCGCCGGGGCGATTGTATTTGATGGCGTTGTCGATGAGGTTGTAGAGCATTTCCTCCAGGATGCTCTCGTCGCCAAGCACCGTGCAAGGGGCAAGCTCCTGCTCGAGCCGGATCGAAAAGCGCCCCGCCACGGGCTCAAGCTGGCGCATGACCCTGCCGGCCAGGGCAGAAAGATCCACCTGCGTCATAGGCCGCGGGCGGGTGTTTTCCTCCAGACGGGAGAGATCCAGAATGTCCTCTACCAGAGCCATGAGCCGCCTGGACTGGTCGTAGATGTCCCCGGCAAACTCCTTGACCTGTTCGGGCGGCACCATGCCCTCCTTCATCAGCTCGGCAAAGCCCGAGATGGCAGTCAGCGGGGTTTTCAGCTCATGCGAGACGTTGGCCGAGAACTCCCGGCGCAGACGCTCGCGCTGGTCGCGCTCGGTGATATCCAGCATCAAAAGCACCGCGCCGGCCCGCGCCCGGTCAAGGCGCACGGGGTTTGCGATGATCTGCCAGACCCGGTCGTTTAAATTCAGCCTTGCCTCGTCCCGGCTGCCCTTGAGCGCGCGCCGGGCCGTTTGGACGATGGTCTGCTCGCAGGCGGGGTCTTCCAGCGTCTGCACCGGGCTTTGCGCAAGCAGATCCTGGGCGATATGGTTGGCGCTTAGGATCTCGCCCCGGCTGCCCAGCAGCAAAAAGCCCTCGCGCATGCTGTCGGTCAGGACGGAAAATTCCTCCTGCCGGCGGCGCAGATCCGCCATTTGGTCGGCAATGGTTTCGTTTTGGCTGCGCAGCCGGTCCACCAGCGGGCCAAGCTCGGGGTAGACCGCGCGCGGCTGGTCCATATCCAGGCTGTTGATGGGACGGACGATCTGCCTGGCCAGCCGGTCGGAAAAAAACACCGACAGCAGCAGCACCAAAACCAGGATCCCCGCGCCGGGCAAAGCCACCACGCGCATCATCTCGCCGAGGTTGCTGTGGTCGCACGACACGCGCAGCACCGTGCCGTCTGACATCCGCAGGGCGTAGTAGAACGTCCTGCGCTGGAGCGTTTTGGAAAAGCGGCTGCTTCTGCCCTCGCCTTGCTCCAGGGCCTGGCGGATTTCCTCGTGGGAGAGATGGTTTTCCATGCTGTCGGTGCGGGCGGCGGAGTCATACAAAACCGTGCCGTCGCGGTCGATCCAGGTGATGCGGGACTCGTCCGGCAGACCGGCAAGATAGGTCTTGCCGCCGCGCGCAAGCCCGTTTTTGGCATACTCCGCCTCGATGGCCAGGCGCTCGAAGATCTCGGTTTCCTCCGCGCGGAGCTGGATGCGGAAAAACATTCCGGCAGACAAAAGCAGAGCTGCCACGCCCACCAGCACCGCATATCGAAAGATCTTTGCGCGCATACGCTACACCAGCTTATAACCCACGCCGCGGACGGTCTCGATCAGCCCGCCCTGTGAGCCGAGCTTGGCGCGCAGGGTGCGGATGTGCACGTCCAGGGTGCGGTTTTCCGGCTCAGCCTCCAGGCCCCAGACCCGGTCCATCAACACCTGCCGGGTCAGCACGCGGCCCCGGTTTTGCAGCAACAGCCGCAAAAGTGAAAACTCCTTGGCGGTCAGACTCACGCTCTCGCCGCAGACAGTCACAAGATGCCTGGCCTCGTCGAGCTCCAGCTCTCCTGCCCGCAGGACGGTCTCGGCCGCCTCCGGCCCCTGGGCCCGGCGCAGCACCGCCCGGATGCGGGCAAGCAGCTCCATCATGCCAAAGGGCTTGGTGATATAGTCGTCGGCCCCGGTGTCAAGGCCCAGCACCCGGTCATACTCCGCGTTTTTCGCTGTGAGCATGATGACCGGCAGCGTCTTGCTGCGCTCGTGCTCGCGCAGACGGCGGAGGATCGAAATCCCGTCCTCCCCGGGCAGCATGATATCCAAAAGCAGCAGCTCCGGCGTCCTTTCCTGCATCGCCTGCCAGAATTCCCCAGGCTCGGCAAAGCCCAGGGCGCTCATACCCTGGTTTTCCAGCGCGTAGAGCACCAGCTTGCGGATGCTGTCGTCGTCTTCCAACAGATAGATCATATCCATTCTCCTTAGCGGGTAGCCGGGCCACCCCAGTATACGTTTATTATACCATACAAAGCCCTTGCTTGCACTGGTTTTTTCTTGGATTTTACATAGATTTAACCTTTCACCGATGGCAGATTTAACGGCTTTTTGGTATGCTATATTTGTGATAATTGGGCGTTTGTCCGCTTGGAGGCAGATTGCCTGTATCCGCACCGCATGAATAAAAAAGGAGTTGATCCAACCTTGGACATCGGCAATCTGATTGCGCTGCTCTCTGGCGTGGCGCTGTTCCTGTTTGGCATGACCATCATGGGCGACGGGCTCAAGCGCGTGGCCGGCAGTCGACTGGAGGTCGTCCTCTATCGGCTGACCTCCACCCCACTCAAGGGCGTGCTGCTGGGCACT
The DNA here is from genome assembly GCA_900316335.1 of uncultured Eubacteriales bacterium. Taxonomy (GTDB): domain Bacteria; phylum Bacillota; class Clostridia; order Oscillospirales; family Oscillospiraceae; genus JAFRPC01. Next base: position 21,916 of record ONCN01000002.1, read on the forward strand.
GCGGTGACCGCGGTGATTCAGTCCTCCTCGGCCACGTCGGTGATGGTGGTCGGCTTTGTGAACTCCGGCATGATGAAGTTCCGCCAGGCCATCGGCATCATCCTCGGCTCGATTTTGGGCACCAGCATCACGGGCTGGGTCGTCTGCTTGAGCTACCTTGACGCCTCCTCGGCGCTCACAAGCCTGTTGTCCACCGCCACGCTCACAGGTGTGGTTGCCGTGGCCGGCATCATTCTGCGGATGTTCTGCAAAAGCCAGACCAAGCGGCATCTGGGCGACATCCTCATGGGCTTTGCCGTTTTGATGTTCGGCATGAGCGCCATGAGCGGCGCGGTCGAGCCGTTGAAGGGCGAGGCTTGGTTTACAGAGCTTCTGGTCACCTTCTCCAATCCCCTGCTGGGCATTCTCGTGGGCATGCTGTTCACGGCGGTGCTGCAGTCGGCTTCCGCGGCGGTCGGTATCGTGCAGGCCCTGTCTGTCACCGGCGCTTTGAACTTCAGCCTGGTTCTGCCCCTTCTGCTGGGCATTTCCGTCGGCGCGGCGGTGCCGGTGCTGCTCTCTGCCCTCGGCGCCAACGTCGACGGCAAGCGCACGGCGCTGGTCTATTTGGTGTCTGTGCTCTCCGGCACCCTCCTGGTGGGCGGCGCGTTCTACGCCATCCATGCCGCGGTGGGCTTCGAGTTCTTGAATACGGCTACCAATCCCTTCTCCATTGCCCTTGCAAACTCGGTGCTGCGCCTTGCCATGGTGGTGCTGCTTTTGCCTGCCATCGGTCTGATCGAAAAGCTCGTGTGTGCGCTGATCCCCGAGCACGAGGAGAAAAAGCCCTTGGAAGACGCCACCTTCCGTCTGGAAGAGCGCTTCATCCAGCACCCGGCACTGGCCATCGAGCAAAGCCGGCTCACCATCAACTCCATGGCGGAGCTCGCCCGGGACAATCTCATCGACGCCATGAACCTGTTCACCAATTACTCCGACGAGGGCTTTGAGCAGGTCAAGGAGATGGAGTCCCAGGTGGATCGATACGAAGACAAGCTCGGCTCCTATCTGGTGAAGGTCACCGCTCAGGAAATGACCGGCCGCCAGAACGAGGAGGTCACGAAGTTCCTGCATACGATCTCAGACTTTGAGCGTATCTCCGACCACGCCTACGTGGTGGCCAAGGCCGCCAAGGAGGTCCACGACAAGCAGATCCAATTCTCCGAAGAAGGCCTGCATGAGCTCTCCGTCCTGGGCGCCGCGGTCAGCGAGATCGTGCGGCTGACCACCCGGGTCTTTGTGGACAACGATCTGTCCGACGCCGCCCGCGTGGAGCCGCTGGAGGAGCACATCGACGATCTGTGCGACGAAATGAAGCTGCACCACATCGAGCGCCTGCAGCGCGGCGAGTGCACGCTGAGCCAGGGCTTTGTGTTCAACGACCTTGTGACCAACTACGAGCGCGTGGGCGACCACTGCTCCAACGTGGCCGTGGCCATGATCGAGCTCGAGTCCGACGCCTTCGACACCCACCAGTACCTCAAGAGCCTCAAAAAGCAGCGCACCGAAGCCTTCGACCGCTACCTCGGCGAATACCAGGCCCGCTTCGCCCTGTAACCGCACACGTCCTGTCAAAAGACAGCCCCCGGCCACGCACCCCCGTAGGGGCGAGCATCGCTCGTCTGCGGCAGAGACCAACGATACCAACACGCCGATGCAAATCCGCAACACCCCACCGGGTACGGATTTGCACCGGCGTGTTCATTTTTGGGGGTTTCACCGCGGACGGCCAATGGCCGCCCCCATGTGGATGCGTTGCCGCAGATGCGTTTCTCGCCGCAGGAGCGAGCATCGCTCGTCCGCGGCAGAGGCCAATGATACCAACACGCCGATGCAAACCCGCAACACCCCACCGGGTACGGATTTGCATCGGCGTGTTCATTTTTGGGGGTTTCACCGCGGACGGCCAATGGCCGCCCCTACGTGGATGCGTTGCCGCAGATACGTTTCTCGCCGTAGGGGCGAGCATCGCTCGTCTGCGGCAGAGGCCAACGATGACAACACGCCGATGCAAATCCGCAATACCCCACCGGGTACGGATTTGCATCGGCGTGTTCATTTTTGGGGGTTTTACCGCGGACGGCCAATGGCCGCCCCTACGTGGATGCGTTGCCGCGGGTGCGTTTCTCGCCGCAGGAGCGAGCATCGCTCGTCCGCGGCAGAGGCCAGCGATCCCAACGCGCCGATGCAAACCCGCAGCCTTACCCCTCCACCGCCTGGGGCGGTTCCCCTCCCCTTGGCAGGGGAGGGTTTGGCGGCTGCGAGAAATCTCCAGGGTTTGTGGAACCATTGCGCGGTTGGTTCGTCTAAGAGGCAGATCATGATAAAAAAAGGAGCGCGATATGATGAAAAAGCTGATTTCTGTTCTCCTGGCCGCGGTGCTGGCGCTGTCTCTGGCAGCCTGCCAAAGGCCGCAGGCGCAGCCTCTGCCTACCGGATCCGAGCCTGCACAGACTGAGCCTTCGCAGACTGAGCCTTCACAGACCGAGCCCCCCGCCACCGGCGAGGCGCCTACGATGGAAAACGCCTTTCAGTTCACGCGCGAGACCTTCCCGCGGCTGGACGGCTCGACCTCGATGGTCCCGCTGGCCGAGGCCGTGGCAAGCGTGCTTCTGGGCGAGGACCGCGAGAGCGTGACGGACCTGTGCCAGTTCAACCGCACCACGCAGTCGTTCCGCAACCTGGCGATGGGCGAGTGCGATCTGCTTTTGGCCGGCGAGCCCAACGCCGCCGTCTTCACCGAGATGGAGGAGCAGGGCTTTGCCTATGAGATCGAGACCATCGCCATGGACGGGCTGGTCTTCCTGGTCAACGAAAACAACCCCGTGGACAGCCTGACCACCGACCAGATCCGCGACATCTACACCGGCAAGATCACCAACTGGAGCCAGGTCGGCGGCAGCGACGCCGAGATCATCCCCTTCCAGCGCAACGAGGGCGCGGGCTCGCAGGCCCTGATGAAAAAGCTGGTCATGGGCGACACGCCCCTTGCCGACCCCCCGGAGGAGTATATGGCCTCGTCCATGGGCGAGCTGATGAGCGTGGTCAAGAGCTATGACAACAGCGCCAACGCCATCGGCTACTCGGTGTACTACTACGCCAACGACATGCAGATGGCGCAGGGCCTCAAGCTGTTGAAGGTGGACGGCGTCGAGCCCAGCCGCGAGACCATCCGCTCGGGCGAGTATCCGCACCGCAACGCCTACTACTGCGTGATCCCGGCCTCGGCTGGCGAGGACAGCCCCAACCGGATCCTGTTCGACTGGCTGATGTCTGAAGACGGCCAGAAGCTCATTGATCTGGAGGGCTACGTCGCAGCGGGCAAGTGACGCCCGCGCGGAACAACAACAAAAGGAGGACTCTCCGATGAAACGGCTGCTTCCCCTGCTGCTGGGTCTGGCGCTGGCTTTGAGCGCCTGCACCGGCGGCGCGCAGGACGACACGCTGGCGCTGAACTTCCCCGACGCGCCATCCCAGACCGAGACCGACTCCGCCCCGCCCCCGGTGGACCCGCAGACCACCACCGAGCCCGTCACCCTGCCCTCGGGTCTGCACGTGACCACTGACTGGTCCAAATACAGCCCCCGCACCCAAGCCAAGGCAAAATACACCCGCATCAGCGAGGATTTCGTGGCGGACTTCCACCCGATGGACGACCTGGGCCGGGTCTATCCCTATGCCGCAGCCCCGCTGTTTTCCAACTATGAAGACGGGTATAGCTGGCTGGCCGGCTACCGCTGGGGGCTGATCGACCGCTCCGGCCGGATCCTCACCGACGGGACCTATGAGAATATCGCGCCGCTGGGCGAGCTCTACGGCCCGCCGGGGTATCATCCGGTGGCCCCGCCTTTGTGGCAGGTCTCGCGCGTGATCGACGTGGTCCCCCAGACCTACAGTGACAGCCAGGGCAACGAATACACCTACTACGACGGCAAGACGGTCTATGGCGTGATCGCCATGGACGGCAGCTTTGCCACAGGCTGCGTGTTCAGCGGCGTTCAGCCCATGGGCGACTCGTACTTTCTGGCTGTGCGGGACTGGGAGAAGCGGGATATGATGGTCTGCGATCTGAGCGGCACCCCCATGTTTACCGGCAAGGTGATCCCCTCAAAGGCTGAGTGGTGGTATCTCGACTATGGCGACGACCTGTTTTTGCTCACCCTCGGCCGGTCGGGCGAGCAAACCGAGTGCCGGTATCTGGACAGCACCGGCAAGACGGTCCTGGGCCCCTACGTCAATGCCTCGCCCTTCTGCGAGGGTTTGGCGAGCGCCAGCCCCGACGGTGAAAACTGGGGCTTTATAGATAAGACCGGGCAGTGGGTCGTCCCCCCGACCTACGACTTCTGTGAGGATTTCTCAGACGGCCGCGCCGTCTGCAGCGATGGAAGCACCTATATGCTTATCGATCAGACCGGTCGTGAGCTTCTTCGCCTCGCGTGCAGCGGCCTCAACCGGGACTACGGCCTGCTGCGCGCCGAGCTCTGGGTGGATGGGAACCTGTACGACCGGTTCTACGACCTGGATGGAGCTCTCGTCGCCTCCCTGCCCGGCTCTGACTGGTATCTGCTCGACGAGCTGACCGCCAGCCGCAACAGCGGCCAGAGGCTGCTGCTCCAATCGCTTCGTGCGCCCTATGACCCGCTTGAGCTCACCGGCACCAACTACGCCGTGCGGGGCATGGCCTGGGTGGGCGATCGCGCCGTGCCGGGCTACTGGTGTGAAAGCGCCGGAAGCGGCGAATTGCGCTTTTTGTCGCTCGATCTCAAAGAGCTGACGGTCAGCGCGCCGGCAAATGCCGACGAATACTACGACTGCTGGCGGACCACCACCGACGTTGTCACCGCAGCGCACTATGATCTGGTGCACGACGGCAAGCTCTGGCACCTGCTGGACGCGGACGGCCAGGAGCGCGGCGTGATCACCGGCGAGCAGTTCACCCTCTGCGACGGGCTGGTGCGCTCGATAGACGACTACGGCTGCACCTATCGCGATCTTGCGGGGAACGTGGTGTTCCGCTACCCGCTGAAAACGGCGATGGACGACTGATCCACAACCCGGCGCATCCGGAAAACGCTTCGGATCTGCCCCGACCGGCGGGGGTGTCAATTCTGACTTGACACCCCCGCCGCTCATGTGTTATACTTAACGTGCATATACATGTATCAACTGCCGCGGCGCGCGTTTGCCGCCCGGCCTGATTGTAAGCTTCGTCTCGCCAGCGCCCGTGCGGCGCTGCATCCGCCCGGAAAGGAGGGCCCCGTTATGTCTCATCTGCCCCGTCGTCTGCTTGCCCTCTTTTTATGCCTGGCTGTGCTGCCGGGTCTGGTCATGCTGCCGCAGGCCGCCGCGCCGTTTCGCGACGT
>ONCN01000203.1 GCA_900316335.1 uncultured Eubacteriales bacterium
CACGCCGGCTGGCTGCCCACAGTGGGTAATGAGTATCTTCTGCCCATTTTGATCGTGGCTCTTATGACCGGATTTATGTTCATCTATCTGCAGTACAGCAAGCACGGCTATGAGATCGCCGTGGTGGGCGAGAGCCAGCGCACCGCCAGCTATGCCGGCATCAAGGTGGATCGGGTCATCATCCGCACCATGATCCTCTCCGGCTCCCTGTGCGCCATGATGGGCTTCCTCATGACCTCCGGTATCGACCACACCCTCACCACCACCATCGTGGACAGCCGCGGTTTCACCGCCGTCATGGTTTCCTGGATGTCTAAGTTCAATCCCTTTATCATGATCGCTGCCTCTCTGCTGCTGGTGACCATGGATCGAGGCGCCAGCGAGGTATCCAGCACCCTGGGGCTGAACCATTCCTTCGCTGACATTCTGACCGGTATCATCCTGTTCTTCATCATTGCTACCGAGTTCTTCATCACCTACAAAGTCACTCTGCGTAAGAGCAGCAAGAAGGAGGCGTAACGGATGGGCTTTGATTTTATTTCTTTCTTCCCTCGTGCCGTGATTCAGGGCATCCCTCTGCTGTTCGGCAGCACCGGCGAGATCCTCACTGAAAAATCCGGCAACCTGAATCTGGGTATTCCCGGCATCATGTATGTGGGCGGCATCAGCGGCGTTATCGGCGCATTCTTCTATGAGCGGGCTGCAGGCGGCACACTGAACCCCGTCCTTGCAATCCTGATCCCCATTCTCAGCTCCCTGCTGGGTTCCCTGCTGATGGGTCTTCTGTACTGCTTCCTGACCGTGACGCTGCGCGCCAACCAGAACGTTACCGGTCTGGCCATGACCACCTTCGGCGTGGGCATCGGCAACTTCTTCGGCGGCTCGCTGGTCAAGCTGACGAACAGCGATGTCCCCTCCATTGCCCTGACCAATACCAGTAACTTCTTCAAGACCTCGATGCCCGGCGCCACCACCACCGGTTGGTTCGGCGAGATGTTCCTGTCCTACGGCTTTTTGGCCTATATGGCTGTCATCATTGCACTGGGTGCTTCCTATTTCCTGAACCACACTCGTTCCGGCCTGCATCTGCGTGCCGTGGGCGAAAGCCCCAACACCGCGGACGCCGCCGGCGTCAACGTGGCACGCTATAAGTATGCGGCGACCTGTATCGGTTCGATGATCGCGGGCCTCGGCGGGCTGTACTATGTGATGGACTACGCCTCCGGCGTGTGGGCCAACGACGCCTTCGGCGACCGCGGCTGGCTTGCCATCGCGCTGGTCATCTTCACCGTGTGGCGCCCGAACGTGGGCGTGCTGGCCTCGTTCCTGTTCGGCGGACTGTATATCGTCCACATGTACATCCCCTCCGGCATGAACCTGGCCGTCAAGGAGCTGTACAAGATGCTGCCCTATGTGGTCACGATCATTGTGCTGGTCATTACCTCGATGCGCAACCGCCGCGAGAACCAGCCCCCCGCCTCGCTGGGTCTGCCGTACTTCCGCGAAGAGCGGTGACGATAGTTTCTAGTATCTGGTTTCTAGTTTCTAGTATTTGTTTTCAGCTGTAAAAAGAGGCTCGCTGTCTGAGCGGCAGCGGGCTTTTTTCTTTCTCTTGACTTTTGCGTTTTAGCGTGATAATGTAATGAAAAGCAAACAAGGAGGGTCGCGCATGCTGAGCGACAACATTTCCCGCGACGAGAACGGCGCGCTGTGCTTTGCCGGGCAGCGCGTGGACGCGCTAGCGGACCGCTGGGGCACGCCGCTGTATCTGATGGACGAGGACCGCATCCGCCAAAACTGCCGGATGTACCTTTCTGCCTTCCGCGAAAGCTTCGGCGGTGACGCGCTGCCGCTCTATGCGGGCAAGGCCGCCTCCTTCCGCCGGATGTACCGGATCATGGCCGAGGAGGGCATGGGCGTCGACGCCGTCTCCCCCGGCGAGATCGCGACCGCGCTCTCGGCCGGCTTTCCGGCGGATAAGATCTACTATCACGGCGACGGCAAGACCGACGCGGACATCCGCTATGCGCTCTCCGCGGGCGTGGGCTGCTTCATCGTGGACAACGGCGACGAGCTGATCGCGCTCAACGAGATCGCCGCGGCGCTCGGCAAGAGGCAGAAGGTGCTGCTGCGCATCACGCCGGGCATCGACCCGCACACCTACGAGGCCGTCAACACCGGCGCGGTGGACGTCAAGTTCGGCGTCCCGGTCGAGACCGGGCAGGCGATGGAGTTTGTACGCGCGGCGCTGACGATGGACCGGCTCGATCTCGCAGGGCTGCACTGCCACGTGGGCTCGATGGTCTTTGACGAGGACGTGTTTTTGCGCACGGTCGATCTGATGGTCGGCTTTATGGCCGAGGTAAAGAGCGAGCTCTCTCTTTCCTTCCGCGAGCTCAACCTGGGCGGCGGCTACGGCGTGCGCTATACGGACGGCGACCCCGCCGCCGACATCCCCGCCCGCATCGCCGAGGTCGCGGCACGTCTGCGGCGGCGGCTGGACGAGGCCGGGCTGGAAGAGCCGCGGTTTTTGATGGAGCCGGGGCGCAGCATCGTGGCCGACGCGGGCATGACGGTCTATACCGTCTGCAGCGTCAAGCGTATCCCGGGCTATAAGAGCTATATCATCACCGACGGCGGCATGACCGACAACCCGCGCTACTGTCTCTACGGCGCGCGCTATACGG
>ONCN01000186.1 GCA_900316335.1 uncultured Eubacteriales bacterium
TGTATCGCGAGGTTCGGCTGATCTCCGTCCCGGAAGAGCACTTCGAGCTTCTGAAGGACGGCACCCCCGGCATCAAGGTCACGCCCGTGGTGGATCTGGAAAAGAAGACGGCGACCGTCACCGTCGAGACCTGGCACAACGGCCGTTCGGTGGACATCACCGTAAACGGCGAAACGAAAACCGTCGAGCGCTGCGCGGAGTTTGTGATCGAAAACGTGCATCTGTGGGACGGCGTGGACGATCCGTATCTCTACACCGCAGCGGCCAGGCTTGTCTCCGGCGACGAGATCTCCACCCGCTTCGGCTGCCGGGTATTTGCCTGCGATGCGCAGAAGGGCTTCTTCCTCAACGGCCGCAGCTATCCGCTGCGGGGCGTCAGCCGCCACCAGGACCGCAAGGGCAAGGGCAACGCCCTGTCTTATGCGGATCATGCCGCCGACATGGCGATCATCCGCGAGCTTGGGGCCAACACGCTGCGCCTGGCGCACTACCAGCACGCGCAGGCGTTCTACGACCTGTGCGACGAAACCGGCATTGTGGTGTGGGCCGAGATCCCCTACATCACCATGCACATGCAAAACGGGCGGCAGAACACCCTTGACCAGATGCGCGAGCTGATCACCCAGTGCTATAACCACCCCTGCATCGCGGTCTGGGGCCTGTCCAACGAGATCACAGCCGCAAGCTCCGTCAACGAGGATCTGCTGGAAAACCACCGTCTTTTGAACGAGCTGTGCCACAAAATGGACCCGACCCGACTCACCACCATGGCCAACGTGTTTATGCTGGAAATTGACAGTCCCATCCTTGAGATCCCGGATATCAACAGCTACAATCTCTACTTCGGCTGGTACTTAGGCGAGCTGGAGCAGACCGACGAGTTCTTTGACGAATACCACGCCAAATATCCCGACCGGGTCATTGGCTTTAGCGAATACGGCGCGGACGCCAACTCCGCCTTCCACAGCAGCCGCCCCGAAAAGGGCGACTACACCGAGGAATATCAGGCGCTGTATCATGAGCATATGCTGCGCATGATACAGGCAAGGCCCTGGCTTTGGGCCACCCACGTTTGGAATCTCTTCGACTTTGCCGCCGACGGTCGCGACGAGGGCGGCAAGCACGGCGAAAACCAGAAGGGTCTGGTCAGCTTTGACCGCACGCTGCGCAAGGACGCGTTCTATCTCTACAAGGCGGCCTGGAACCGCACAGAGCCGATGGTCCACCTGTGCGGAAAGCGTTATGTCAACCGCTGTGAGGCGGAGACCGAGATCAAGGTCTACTCCAACCGCCCCGAGGTCCGGCTGTTTGTCGATGGCGTCCCGGCGGGACGTCAGGCCGGTGAAACGGTGTTCACCTTCCGCATCCCGCTTTCGGGCGAGCATCTGATCCGGGCCGAGGCCGAGGGCGCAAGCGACGAAATGCGCGTTTGCCGCGTCTGCGAGCCGGACGAGCACTATATCTTCAACAAGGCAGCCGCCAGTGTGACCAACTGGTTTGACGCGGCGGAAGTAGATCCCACCTGCTTCTCGATCCAGGACACGCTGGGCGAGATCCGCGCCAACCCCCGCGCAGGCGCCGTTGTTGACGCCATGATGGCCAAGGGCGCCTCGGAGCGCGGCGACGTGGCCGACGCAGTCAAGGACAACCCCGCCCTGCAGCGCATGATGGGCCGGATGACCATGCTGAGCCTGCTCAAGCAGGGCGGCGCAGACGAGGCCTCCATCCAGCAGCTCAACCGCATCCTGCAGGGGATCAAAAAGTAACGCACACCCACACGATCAAAAAACGGAGGTATCAACCATGATCCCACATATCGCACGGCAAAACGGCCACCCGGTTTTGATGGTCGAGGATCGGCCCTTTATTCTGCTTGCAGGCGAGGTCCACAACTCGGACGCGTCCTGCCCGGCGTATATGGAGCGGATCTGGGACCTTGCAGCCGGGCTTGGCATGAACGCGCTGCTGCTGCCCGCAAGCTGGGAGCTGATCGAGCCGGAAGAGGGCGTGTTCGACTTTTCCGTGCCGCAGGCGCTGATCGACCAGGCCCGGGCACGCGGGATGCGGATCGTCTTTTTGTGGTTCGGAAGCTGGAAAAACGCCGAATGCATGTACGCCCCCGCCTGGGTCAAGCAGGATCTGGTCCGCTTCCCCCGGGCGCAGATCGAAAAGGGCAAGAACAAGGCCGGCCGCCAGGTATCCCCCACGATCCCGGTGAAGATGCCCTATACCACGCTGTCCTATCTCGGATGCGAGACGATGCAGGCCGACGCTGGCGCCTTTGCCGCCTTTATGGGCTTTTTGAAGGACTACGACAGCCGGCAGCAGACCGTGGTTGCCGTGCAGGTGGAAAACGAGACGGGTCTGCTCGGCGCGGCGCGCGAGGTCTCCGACGAGGCAGACGCCCTGTTTGACGGCCCGGCCCCGGAGGCGCTTGCGGCGTATCTGCGCGCACACTCGGACACCCTGACCGACGAGATCCGCGCCGCCGTTGCGGGCGGCAAGCCCGCCGGAAGCTGGCGCGAGGTCTTCGGCGCGGCGGCAGAGGAGCTGTTCTCGGCCTATTACGTGGCCCGCTACGTCAACACCGTGGCCGAGGCCGGCAAGGCCGTCTATCCCCTGCCCATGACCGTAAACTGCTGGCTCGACAAGGGCGGCGCGCCCGGCAGCTACCCCACGGGCGGGCCGGTTTCCAAGGTGCATGAGGTCTGGGACCTGTGTGCGCCCTGCATCGACGTCTATTGCCCGGACATCTATGTGCCGCAGTTCAAGGCGGTGTGCGACGAATACACGCGCCGCGGCGGGGCGCTGTTTATCCCCGAGGCCGCCACGCATAGCTACTGTGCGCCGCGCCTGGTTTACAGCGTGGGGCACTACCACACCATGTGCTACTCCCCCTTCGGCTTTGACGACATCGGCAAGCCGTTTACCGCCGTGCAGGGCTTCCTGTTTGGCGTGGACGTGACCGATCCCGCGCTCAAGACCCCGCAGAGCTTTGCAGAATACGCGGCCTTCGGTCAGATCCTGCGCGAGATGATGCCCATGCTCAGCCAGGCCTACGGCACAAAGCGGCTGCAAGCCGTCTCCGCCGAGACGGACCCGGCTGTGCCTGCGCCGGACGGCAATCCCTTTGGCGCGATCCCGCCCACGATGGATTTTGGCAGCTTCCGTCTGAGCGTCGGGTTCCAAAGCCCCATCAACCCCCGCGCCGACGGCGTATGTCTTTGCCTGGCCGTGGGCGAGAACGAGTGCTGGGTAGTGGGCAGCGCGTGCAGCCTCACCTTTACCTCCGCAAGTGCCGAGAAGCCCAATCTGGACTATCTGCTGGTGGAGGAGGGCCGGTTTGAACACGGCCAATGGCGTCCCCAGCGCCGGCTCAACGGCGATGAAACCGCATCCCTCTCCCTCTCCGCCCCCGCGGTGCTGCACGTGAAATTTTTCACCTACCGCTGATTGCCCGCGGCAGAGACCTCATACTACTGAACTGCAATAAAACGATGAAATCGTTTTATTGCCTGCGGCAAATGCCGCAGATGCCAAGCAAGTATGCTTGGCATGTTCAGATATTGTACGTAC
>ONCN01000034.1 GCA_900316335.1 uncultured Eubacteriales bacterium
CCGATCCGGGGCCTTTCTGTCTTGTGACAGCCCAAACTTAACCCGGCCCGGCGGTTCTCTCCATTGTGGATTGAAATGGAATAAAACAGTCTCCCTGCTTCTGGTCATCGTGACCAGAGGTGGGGCAAGGTCAAAGGGCGGCGCTTCTCAGCGCCGCCTTTCAGCGTTTCCCCACAGGACAACGGGAGACTGATGGTACAAACGATTGTGACTTGTGAGGAGGTACTATATGCCAAAAGCTGATGCCGTCTTTGCAATTGACGGCTATGAAGTGTCGGCCACCTTTGCCGAAAAGCGAAACCAGGCAGCCCTGAGTCAAGTGAAACAGATCCTGCTTTCATCTTTTGCGAACAACGCTTCTAAAGCGAGGCCCGTGGACATCCTTGCATTATCGCCCCAGCGGAGCGATAATGTAGATGGTGGTAGACACTATGTACCTTGACAATTTCATACTTCTGACGTATTGATCCGCGCTCTCAATTTGACTGATACGAATTGAGAAAGGACGGATCATTACATGGAAAATCAAGTTATTATAGGAAATCGGGTCGATTGCTTATATAGAGTGTCCACCGACAAGCAGGTGGACTACAACGACAACAGCCAAGCCGACATTCCCATGCAGCGCAAGGAATGTCATCGCTTTTGCGAGAAAATGGGCTGGACGATTGTGCATGAAGAACAGGAGGACGGTGTTTCCGGCCACAAGGTACGGGCTGAAAACCGGGACAAGCTCCAAATTATCAAGGAACGCGCCAAGCAGGGCAAGTTTGATATTCTGCTTGTTTTTATGTTTGACCGCATCGGGCGCATTGCTGACGAAACGCCGTTTGTTGTGGAATGGTTTGTAAAGAACGGCATCCGGGTATGGAGCACCCAAGAGGGCGAACAGCGGTTTGACAATCACACCGACAAACTTACCAACTATATCCGCTTCTGGCAGGCGGACGGCGAAAGCGAGAAAACCTCTATCCGCACGAAAACAGCGTTGGGCCAGCTTGTAGAGGAGGGCGGCTTTAAGGGCGGCAATGCCCCCTATGGTTACGACCTTGTAAAAAGTGGACGCCTGAACAAGCGCAAGCATGAGCTTTACGAGCTGGTCATCAATGAGGCCGAAGCCGCTGTTGTCCGCACAGTCTTTGATAAGTATGTGCATGAGGGGTTCGGCGCACAACGGATCGCAACCTACCTGAACAATCTCGGCTACCGGGCAAGGACAGGTAAAATGTGGCACCACGCCAGCATCCGTGGCATGATCTGCAACCTGACCTATACGGGCGTTCTGCGGTGCGGCGCAAGTCGTTCTCAGGTGCTCCCGCATTTGCAGATTATCGAGCCTGAGCTATTTGAAGCCGCCCAAACTATACGGACAAGCCGGGCCAATGCCGCCGAAGCGGAACGCACAGTCCCAATGAACACAAGGGGCAATTCGCTTCTTGCCGGGAACGTCTTTTGCGGCCATTGTGGGGCGCGTTTGTCCCTTACTACTAACGGCAAGGCTTATCCCTGCAAAGACGATCCAAACCGCGTTGTAAAGCGGGTACGGTATATCTGTTATGGAAAAACCCGCAAGCAGACCGAGTGCGACGGGCAGACGGGCTACACGGCGCATATTCTGGACGGCATTATTGATAAGATTGTGCGCCAGATATTTGAGCGTATGAAAGCGATTCCCAAAAGCGAGATCGTCAATGCCCGGTATCGTGAAAAGATGGAAGAACGAAAAATCCGGCTCCGCAGCGTAAAGGCTGATTATACCAAGGCTGCTGTCGAGCTGGACACCCTGAAAGCAGAAGTAATTAAGGCAATCCACGGCGAAAGCGTATTCCCCAAGGAACTGCTTGCTTCTCTAATCTCTGAGGCCGAGGCCAAATGCCGGGAATTGCAAGTGGCCTTTGAACAGGCCCAAGCCGACTATGATGAGGGGCAGACGGTTCTGCAATCTCTGAACGCTCAATACGATGATATTATTTCGTGGGCTGAAATGTATGACACCGCCAGCATGGAGGCCAAGAAGATGATCGTCAACTGCCTGATCAACAGGGTGGAAGTCTATCGGGACTACAAACTGCACATTGACTTTAATATTGATCTGGAGCAGTTCAGCGTGGGCATGGACATTGTGGAAATCGCCGCATAAAGCAAAAAACCCGTTTCTTTACAGAAACGAGTTTTTTGTGCTTCTTCTTGAAGATGGTGGAGATAAGCGGGATCGAACCGCTGACCTCTTGAATGCCATTCAAGCGCTCTCCCAGCTGAGCTATACCCCCAGATGTGAAGAAGCAAGATATAAAGTTTTGATTGCTTAGGAGCAGGGGTATGTAACCGCTTAGCTCACGCTCCCAGCTGAGCTATACCCCCGTGGAACGTTGGTATTATACCACAGCGTAGACTAAATTGCAAGCATTATTTTTCTTTTTTTGTTTTTTGCCAATCCAGCATAATGAACAGGACCTGAACAGGACCGGTAATATGGAACACAACTACCGTCGCCCTCCGTGACACTGCGGATTTCGCGGCAGCGCCGCATCGTCGCTGCGCGCCGCTTTTGCTCCGCAAAAGAAATCTTTGTGTTCGAACAGTGCTTCTCCCCGGTCTTACCGTCACCAAAAGAAAAGGACGCCCTTGCGGACGTCCTTTTCTTTTGGTGGAGATAAGCGGGATCGAACCGCTGACCTCTTGAATGCCATTCAANNNNCCTTGCGGACGTCCTTTTCTTTTGGTGGAGATAAGCGGGATCGAACCGCTGACCTCTTGAATGCCATTCAAGCGCTCTCCCAGCTGAGCTATACCCCCGTGGAACGTTGGTATTATACCACAGCATACGCCAAATTGCAAGCATTATTTTTCTGTTTTTTGTTTTTTGACGGGCAAACGGTGCAGATGACAAGTTGAGGCTGCATGGAGCGAGCAACATGATATGGGCAGGGGCGGCTGCCGGAAGAAACGCGCAGAATGGGCAGAAAAAGATGGAAATGCACGGTTTCATGTGATATACTATAGAAAACGAAACAGGAGGACAGCATATGGAATACCGAATTCATCCGAGAACCGGGGATAAAATCAGCGTGATCGGGCTTGGCTCTGCGTATATCTTTGAGGGCGGGCCGAAAATCGGCGTCCCGGCGCTGGAGCGTGCGCTGGAGGGCGGCATCAACTACTATGATCTGGCCGCGGGCGACGGCAAGGCGTTTCCTATTTTCGGAGAGGCCTTTTCCGCGGTGCGGAAGGACGTTTTCTATCAGATCCATTTTGGCGCGGACTATTCCAAGGGAACCTATGGCTGGTCATTGGCGCTCGACGACGTGAAGCGGTCGATCGACTGGCAGCTTACGCAGCTTCGGACGGATTACATCGACTATGGCTTTATTCACTGCCAGGACGAGCTGTCCGATTGGGCAGCCTATCAGAAAAACGGCGTACTGGATCACCTTTTGTCGCTCAAGCGCCAGGGAATGGTGCGGCATCTGGGTCTTTCCTCCCACACGCCGGCGGTTATCGGCGCGATTTTGGACGAAATCGAAGTGGACACGCTGATGTTCTCCATCAACGCCGCCTATGATTACGGCGAAGGTGAATATGCCAACGGCTCTGTGGACGAGCGCGCTGCCCTCTATCGCCGCTGCGCAAAGGCCGGGATCGGCATTACGGTGATGAAGCCCTTCTCGGGCGGCCAGCTTCTGGACGCTGCCCTCTCCCCTTTCGGCCATGCACTCACGCCGTATCAGTGCATCCGCTACGCGCTGGACAAGCCCGCCGTGCTTACCGTTCTGCCCGGGGCAAAAGACCGCAGCGAGGTGGAAGGTCTGCTCGCCTACTTCGATCAGCCGGAGCAGGCGCTGGACTACAGCAATATCGCGAGCTTCGCCCCGCCACAGGCAGCGGGAACGTGCGTTTACTGCAACCACTGCAAGCCCTGCCCCATCGGACTGGACGTTGGGCTGATCAACAAGTATTACGATCTGGCAAAGGCCGGCGACTTGCTTGCCAGGGAGCACTATCTCAGCCTGGAGCAAAACGCCGCAGACTGCATCGCCTGCGGCCACTGTGACCAGCGCTGCCCCTTCCAGGTCAGACAGAGCGCACGCATGGCCGAAATTGCAGCTTATTTTGCCTGAGTGTGCAAAAAACAACTACTCACTATAGTTTACACGGAGGGTTAGGATATGGAAAAGAAAGTCTCATTCAATATGTCAAAGGCTGCATCCGGGCTGTTGGAAAAGGCGAAAAACTCCGCAATGAACACCTTCGATCAAAACAACGACGGCAAGCTTGATCGTGAAGATGTATCAGCAGTTTCAGAAACGATCAAATCCACAGCCAGATCTGTTATGGATTCCGTAAAAGCTTCTGCCTCTAATAGCGGACGACAGCTTTCTGAGCGTCTGGAAAAAGCGAAACGAGACTCCGCCTTTAAAACGCTTCATCCCATTTTTGAAGAAGATCTTGAAAGTGCTGAGTTCTATCTTTCGAAGCTCATTCGCGTAGCAGAGATGGACAAGCGGCATGCAGAGAGTGAGATCTGCACAAATTCCATCGGCCATCTGTCAATTGAAAAAGAGCTTCCGGTCATTCATATGTATCGAAACAAAATCGACGCCTTTGGTTTGAAGTTTTACCCAGATTTGGACAGTGAGATCTATTATGCAGATCCCAGTGACCGTGACCATTATATTGCGTTAGACGAATACTTTAACTACATGAAAATCGTCCGAATCAGCGAGCTGCAAGAGATTGCGCAATCACTTGGCGCCAAGCATTTCCGCGTACTGTATAAAGAAGACCGCTCAGAGTCAGACCACAAAAAGGGATCGGCCAAGGTTAAGGCAGCAAAATTTGGAACCGCTGACATTGAGCACGAGTCCAGCGGACAATCCAGAACCAGCATAGAAATAGCCGCTGAAATGGAATGTCTTGGACATGAGCCTGTTATGCCGACACTCCGGTATCTGCAAAAAGAACCCAGTATTCAAACCTTGATCACCCTGCGCATGAATAAAAATCCAATGATGCACCAGAAAATAACGCTCAAGCTCAGCAATTCTTCCGGCATCAAGGTAAAGGACGCCGCAAAAATTGACGCTGCATTGAACGCAATGAAGTATTCAGCCAACGCAACTGTGATCTCAGAGGCGCAAAAAGAGGACAGGCGTTATTTTGAGTATGAAATTGATTTCTGATCAAGCATAAACCGAAACCGCCGCGGTATGTTTGGGGCATACCGCGGCGGTTTCGGTTTATGGATCCTGGGGTTCTTTGAGCAGGCACACAGCGTGGCAGGCGACGCCTTCCTTGCGGCCGGTGAAGCCGAGGTGCTCTTCTGTGGTGGCCTTGATATTCACCCGGCCGGGATCTGTCTGCAAGGCGTCGGCCAGGTTCTGCGTCATGGCAGGAATATAGGGAGAAAGCTTTGGAGCCTGAGCAATGACGGTGACGTCCACATTCCCAACACGAAGGTCGGCGGCAGAAAGCCGCTGCATGACCGCATCCAGCAGCTTCATGCTGCTGATGCCCTTGTAGGCCGGGTCGGTATCGGGAAAGAGCTTACCGATATCCCGCATACCGGCAGCGCCGAGCAGAGCGTCCATCACTGCATGGATCAGCACGTCCGCATCGGAATGGCCGTCCAGCCCCAGCTCGTAGGGGATCTGGACGCCGCCCAAAATCAGCTTCCGCTCAGGCGCGAAGCGGTGAACGTCGTAGCCGTGCCCAATTCTCATGATGCGCTCCTCGCTTTCAACAGAGCCTCGGCAAGGATCAGATCTGTGGGCGTGGTGACCTTGAGATTGGTCTCGTCACCGGGAGTGATGACGACGTTCAGCCCATAGGCCTCCGCCGCGGCGCAGTCGTCGGTGAGGGCGTCTTTTTTCTCAAGCGCAGTCTCCAGGGCTGCCCGGTAGACGTCGAGATTGAAGACCTGGGGCGTCTGGATGGCGTAGAGGCTGGCGCGGTCGAGCGTCTTGTCTACGACGCCGCCGTGGACCTCTTTGATGGTGTCCTTGACGGGGACGCCTGGGGCGGCAGCGCCGAATTTTGCCGCCTTGCGGACCGCATCATGGATGACCGCGTCTGTGACAAGCGGCCGCGCGCCATCATGGATGGCGACCAGGTCACAGTCTTTGGAGACGTGCGCAAGGCCCTCTTTGACAGACTCTGCCCGGGTCTGGCCGCCCTTGCAGATTTTTGTGACCTTGGTGATCCGCTTTTGCACGCACAGAAGGCTGATCTGCTCTTGCAGATCCTCACGGGTGACAAGGATGATTTGCTGGATATCCTGGCTGTTTTGGAACGCACGCAGGGTCGTGAGGATCAAGGGCTCACCGCCGAGCTCAGCCATGATCTTATCGGTGCCCTTCATCCGGCTGGCAGAGCCTGCCGCCACGATCACCGCCGCGCAGGTTGCGCCGCGGGTGGAAAACCTTCTCAGGATGCTGGAAACGCCCATAAAAGCCTCCTTATCTGGTGATGGCCGCGGCCAGAAGTCTGGCGCAATCGGCGGCCGTGTTCAAATCGGCGATCTCATTTGGGGAATGGGTGTAGCGGATGGGAATGGACAGCACGCCGCTGGGCACGCCGCCGCGCGTGTTGAAGATGGCGCCGGCATCGGTTCCGCCGCGCTTGGTGACGTAGCGCTGGGTAGAGATGCCAAGATCCGAGGCGGTCTGCTCCAAAAGGCCGATCACGGTTTCGTGGCAGATGACGCGCGCATCCATGATCTTCACCACAGGGCCGCCCTCCAGCGTCAACGCGTTGGGATGGGTCTTGCCCGGGGTGTCGGCAATGCCGCAGATATCAACTGCGATGGCAAGATCCGGCGTGATGGCATAGGCCGCAGGCTTGGCGCCGCGGATGCCGACCTCTTCCTGCACGGTGAAGACGCAGAAGATCTCGTTGTCGGTGGGGCCCATCTGCGCAAGCGCCTGCAGGCACACCGCGCAGCCCAGGCGGTTATCCAGGAACGAAGACATGACCTTAGAGCCTGCAAACACCGGATCGCTCCAAAATACGGCGGTCATGCCAACCTCAACGGTCTGGCCAAAGGCGTCAATATAGAGCGTATCAAAGGAAAGATCCTCGATCTTGACGTCCCGGTCGCAGCAGATGACGCCCGCAGCGCCGTTTTCAAACCGCACGCGCTGGCCAAGGATCAGCGCCGGACGCAGCCCGCCGATGGGCGCGACACGGGCAAAGCCCTCCTTTTCCACATAGGTGACGATCAGACCAACGCTGTCCATATGGGCGGCCAGCATGATCCGTTTGCCGGAGCCGGGCTTATGCACAACCAGGTTGCCAAGATGGTCTGTGGACACGTCGCCAAGGGGCTTGGCAAGCTTTGCGATCACGTCGCGCACAGCCTGCTCCCGGCCGGAAACCGAGACGGGAGGAATGAGTTGTTTGAGCAGTTTATCCATAAATCTCCTCCAATTTCTCCAGGAAGGTCTGGGTGATCTCCAGCATGGCACGAATATCGCCTGGATCCGCCACGCCGGAGGGGGAATCAAGATAGCGCACCGGAACAAGAAGCGCCGCGCTCATGCAGCCGCCAAGCGACCGCTGGATGGCAGAAGCATCCGTCCGGCTGGTGAGCGCCGTCATGGGCTGCCAGGAAAGGTCGCGGTCTTTTGCACAGGTTTGCAGAAGCTTGGTAAGCTTTGGATCATAGATCGTCCCCTTGTCCATCACCGGGATGACCGGGCCCTTACCCAGCGCGCAAACTCTCGCGCCGCCCTCATGGGGCGGGAAATCCAGCGCAGGGGCCGCAGCCAGAGTCAAGGCCGCGTCTGGCTTGAGGCGGAAGGCAGCGGGATACGCGCCGCGGCAGCCGACCTTCTGCTGCACGGTGAAGGCAAACCAGGTGTCAACCGGCAGCTCCTGTTTGAGCAGCTCCAGAAGCACGGCGCAGCCGATGCGGCTGTCCAGCGCCTTGGCGCGAAGCTTCCCTGCGCCAAAGGGCTCCGGCTGCGAGGCAAAGCAGCCCCAGGTGCCGGGCCGGGCCAGGGTCTCGGCCTCCTGCCGGGTGCGCGCGCCGACGTCGATATACAGCTCCTTGGTTTTGGGAACAGCGCTGCGCTCGTCTTTTGTGGTAAGGTGAATGGGCTTCATGCCAATGACGCCTGTGACCCGCTCCGGGCCGAGCCAAACCTTCTTGCCAATGGCAGCGCGGCGGTCTATATCGCCAATGAACGCGAATTTCAAGAAGCCGCGCTCGTTGATATCCCGGATGATGACGCCGACCTCGTCCATATGGGCACTGAGCAGAACGGTTTGCCGGGTCTCGGTGCGGCCTTTTTTCAGAACCAGAAGACTGCCGTTGTTGTCCTGCAGGAGCTTGTCTGCGTAAGGCTCGGCCTGCGCGCGCAGAAACGCGCGGACTTCGTCTTCATACCCGGACGGGCCGAAAAGGCTGCACAAGCGCAGGATGGTTTCTTCCATGCTCAGCCCTCCTTCCGGCTGCGGATATAGGCTGCAATGAGCTGCGCGCAGCGCTCCATATCCGCAAGATCCACAGTCTCCATCGGGGTGTGCATATATCGCAGCGGCAGCGAGACGCAGACCACTGGGATCCCGTCGCGCGCCATCTGCACGTCGTCGGCATTGGTCCCGGTGTAGCCCGGGAGGATTTCGACGGTATACGGGATCTCCCCTTCTTTGGCAAGGTCGATCAAGCTTTGGCACATGCGGCGATTCATGGCAGGCCCTACGCCGATCATCGGGCCGCTGCCAAGCGGCTTGGTGGCGTCCTCCTGGCTGTCCGGGGTGTCGGCAAAGCTTACGTCGACCACGATGGCCTCATCCGGCATCATGTTATAGGCGCCGACTGCGGCGCCAAGGCCGGTATATTCCTCCTGCACCGAGCCGAGCACGCACACGTCTACAGGAAGATCCTCGTCCTGCAAAAGCTCCATCACGCGAATCAAGATGGCAAAGCAGGCACGGTCATCCAGGGATTTGCCGCACACAGTGCTTTGTCCCATCAGGAACGGTTGGGTCCCATAGACGACCCGGGTGCCGACGGGAATGCGGGCCTGGGCCTCTTCCGCGCTCAAGCCGCAGTCAATGACAAGCTGATCCATGGAAAATGCGTCGTCCGGCTCTTTGGTGCACGTTTGCGAGGGGCAGCTCACGACGCCGCGCAGCGGCGGGTCGGTCAGCACCAAGACCTCCAGGTCGGGGAGAATGCGCGGATCCACCCCGATGGCCGTGAAGGTCAGAAAGCCCTCCTCATGGCCCGTGACGATCAGACCAACCTCGTCCAGGTGCGCATCAAGCAGGATGCATGGCGCGCCGCGCGTTGCGGCGGTACGAATGCCGATGAGGTTTCCCATCACATCCCGGGTCACAGAGCGGACGTAGGGCCGCAAAAGCTCCTTTGCCGCATCTGCCGCGCCGCGCTCCGCGCCGGACGGTCCTACCGCACGGGAGAGCGCAAACAAGATATCTTGCAGATTCATATTGTTACAACTCCATCACGGCCTGCTTGAACGCGCGGCCGCGAACCATAAAATTCTTGAACTTATCAAAGGCCGGTCCTGCGGGAGACAGGATGACCACGTCGCCCTGCTTTGCCTTTCGGGAAGCCAAACGGATGGCTTCGAAGAAGTCCTCTTCATGGAGGATCTCAGGGCTGCCGGGGGTATAGTTTGGCGCGGCAAGCACGGCCTGCTCGATTTTGGGTGCGGTCGCACCGGTGAGGATCAAAATTTTGACGTGATCCACGATCTCAGGCCCAAGGGGCTCAAAGGGCACGTGCTTGTCATAGCCGCCCGCGATCAAAATAAGTTTTTGATCGAAGCTTCTCAGACCTGCGATGGTCCTTGTGGGCGAGGAGGCGATGGAATCGTTGTAATACCGCACGCCGTCTTTGATGCGAACCAGCTCAATGCGATGCTCTACGCCGCCGAAGGTGGTCGCCACAGCGCGGATGGTTTGCTTGCTGACCCGGTCGCCAACAGCAAGGATGGCAGCCATATAGTTTTCAACGTTGTGGATACCCGGCAGCAGGATGTCGGACTGCGCCAGGATCGGTTCTGGCGTTTCGCCTGCGCGCCAGATCACGCCGTTTTCCAGATACACGCCATGCTCGGGTCTCGTCTGCCGGGAGAACTCGAGAACTGCGCCCCTTGCCTTTGGGACAAAGGAATGCGTGATGGCATTGTCGGCGTTTAAGATCAGAACGTCATCCGCACCCTGGTGGAGATAGAGGTTCTCCTTGGCACGGACGTACTCCTCCATATCCTTGTGGATATCCAGGTGGTTGGGTGAAAGATTGGTGATCACAGCCACGTGGGGGCTGTAAGGGAAATACATGAGCTGGAACGACGAGAGCTCGAGCACCACTTCGTCGGAGGGATCCATATCGTCGGCCTTATCCAGAAGCGGCGTGCCGATATTGCCGCCAAGCCAGACCTTACGGCCCTCTTTTTTCAACAGCTCCGAGATCAGCGTGGAGGTGGTGGTTTTGCCGTCAGAGCCGGTGATCGCGGTGATCTTGCAGGGACAGACGGCAAAGAAGGCCTCCATCTCAGAGGTGATCTTTGCGCCGCGCTCGCGCAGGGCGCGGATCTGCGGCAGATCCGGGTGAAGACCCGGGGTACGGAACACCACGTCCGCTTCCAGACCTTCAAGATAGTCCGGTCCGAGATGAAGCACAGCGCCGTCTTCCTCCAGCTTCAGGACCTCGGGGTCCAACTGCTCGCGCGGCGTCTTATCGCAGCAGATGACCGGGATCCGGTGTGCAAGCAACAGACGCACCAGCGGGCGATTGCTCACGCCAACGCCCAACACCACCACGCGTTTGTTTTGTAAGGTTTCAAAGTATCGATCCAATCGAGTCAAGTATGTTTCCTCCCTTGGTTTCACATGCGTATGGTCCCCGTTCCCGCCCTCGTCTGGAGCATCAGCGTTGATGGTAGTGATTGTGCGAAATGAATGTGCCCGTGTATCGGTGCAGGGCATGACTGTAAGCTTGTGACACGCGCCCGGCATGTCTGCGAATGTGGTTCATTCTCAACCACAAGAGATCCCGCTCGCCTGCTCAGACTACCAAACGTAATCGGTTACAAAAGGTCTGTGGTCCAGTTTAAGCCCTGGATCTGCTCGTCGATCAGCCGAAGCTCTTTGGACAGATCGTCCACCTGCTTTTGGAGCTTTGCCACATCCACGGTGGACAAAATGCGGATCTCCTTCTGGGAATAACGGTCCACCCTGGCGCTGGCGTTGTCCAAAAAATCGCGCAAAACTGCAAGCTTCTTTGACAGGCAGTCCCGCTTGGCAAGCAGCGCCGTCATAGACACGCCGTCGGCAAAGGTTTGGCTGTTGGTCAGATTGATGCGCGTGATGAGCTCTTCCAGGCGCGTGATCACGCCTTCAAGCTCACGCAGAAGATCGGCCGGGTCCTCAGCGGGCTTCTCCCCTTCCTGGACCTTGGCGTTGTTGTTGAGTCTGGTTTGCAGTTGGGTCAGGCGGCGCTGCAGATCTGCGCGCTCAGACAGGGCTGTGGCAAGCTTCATCGGTCATTCCTCCTTGTTCGGTCAGATGGGTTCTGTATGGTCCCGGATGCGTCCCAACTGCCAGAAGGCCACCGCGGAGGCCGCGGCAACGTTCAATGAGTCTACCCCGTGGGACATGGGGATCTTGACGGTATAATCACAAGTCGCGATGGTCGTTTCGGCCAGGCCGTCTCCTTCGGTGCCGAGGATGATGGCAAGCCGTGGCTCGGCCAGAAGCGCAGGATCGTCGATGGAAACGGTATCCTCCCGCAGCGCCATTGCGGCGGTCTTGAAGCCAAGCTCCCGCAAAAGGCCCATGCCGGGCTCCGGCCAGTCCTCTTGAAGATAGGTCCAGGGGATCTGAAACACCGTGCCCATGCTGACCCGGACCGCGCGACGGTAGAGCGCATCGGTGCAGGCAGGCGTGAGCAGAATCGCATCCATATTGAGCGCCGCGGCAGAGCGGAAAATCGCGCCGAGGTTTGTGGGGTTCATAATGTTCTCCAAAACTGCGACGCGCCTGGCGTGCTGCAAAATCTCGCGCGGATGCGGAAGCTTTGGCCGCTTCATTGCGCACAGAACGCCGCGCGTGAGCGGGAAGCCCGTAAGCTGCGTCAGAACCGGCAGCGGAGCGGTATAAATGGGGATCTCGCCGCAGCGGGCGATGATCTCTTTGGCCTGGCCCTCGATATGCTTGCGCTCAAGCAGCATGGACACGGGCTCGCAGCCTGCGTCCAGCGCCCGGTGGATGACGTTGGGGCTTTCGGCAATAAACATGGCATTGTCGGGGTCCGCCCGGTTGACCAGTTGGTTTTCGGTCAGGCGTGCGTAGATATCCAGCGCGGGGTCTTGAAAGTCGGTGATTTCCAGGATGTGGGGCATGGTTTTCTCCCTTTACAGGTTTCTTATTGTTTATTATACAGCGATTTTCAGAAATTTGCAACGAACTGTTTGACTTTTTCCTTGAAATCGGATAAAATATGCCTGCAACCGGGCCGGACAGCCGCGCGGGTGCGTCGAAAGGCGCCTTGTGAGGAAAGTCCGGGCTCCACAGGGCAAGGATAACGGGTAACGCCCGCCGAAGGCAACTTCAGGAAAAGTGCAACAGAGAGATACCGCCCCGCTTTTGCGGAGCAAGGGTGGAAAAGTGAGGTAAGAGCTCACTCGCCGGCTGGGAACTGTCCGGCGCTGTAAACTCTATCCGGAGCAACACCGTGGTGGAGACATATGGTTGGCCCGACCGTCTCCGGGAGGTGGCTGGAGCGTATCGGCAACGATGCGCCTAGATAGATGGCTGTCCACGACAGAACCCGGCTTACAGGCCCGATTGTTTGATACGGAACCCGGCCGCGCACAGCGCTTGTTCCCGGCTCCGCATAAAAGTGCCTCAGACCGCAAGGTCTAAGGCGCTTTGCTTTTTCCGGACCGGTTTTGGTCTTGCGGCCAAGGCTCGCGCATAGACTGTATGGCGTGCAAGCCGGGAGGGATTTCAGGATGTCACATCAAAAGGCATGGTTTTTCGCGCTGCTTCTGGCGGGCAGTATTTGCCTCCGGCTGCTGGCCCCGCAGATCCCTGCGTGGATCTGGGCACAGTTGGTCGAGTATGATCGGGCAAAGCAGGCTGTTGAGGTGTTTTCCCGCTGGGCAGAGCCGCAAGACGGCAGCCGGGGCGCGCTGGAGGTCTTCTTTGCGCGGTGATCCGCCCATCCGCGTGCACGTAACCACCCCGTTTCTGGCAGGCTTGTGCCTGTTTTGTTTTTTGGATCAGTGGGGGCTGCTTCTGCCCCTGAGCCTGGCGATCACC
The DNA here is from genome assembly GCA_900316335.1 of uncultured Eubacteriales bacterium. Lineage (GTDB taxonomy): Bacteria > Bacillota > Clostridia > Oscillospirales > Oscillospiraceae > JAFRPC01. Next base: position 13,294 of record ONCN01000034.1, read on the forward strand.
TTGCATGAGCTGGGGCATCTGGCGGCGCTGCGTGCTTGCCGCGTGAAGATCTACGGGTTAAGCCTGGGGCTTGGCGGGGCGGTGATCCGGGTGGAGCTGCCCGGCGGATGGAAGGAGCTTATTTGCGTGCTGGCGGGTCCTGCGGTCAATCTGGTGTTCTGGCTGCTTCCCCTGCCCGGGCACGGGCTGTTCCGGCTGTGTCATTTGGGGCTTTTGGCATACAACGTCCTGCCCATTGACGGGCTTGACGGCGGCAGAGCAGCGAAGCTGATCTTCACTGCACTGTGGCATACGCGCGGCCTTCTAATGTTTCGGCTGCTCAACGTCTTTACCGTGACGATGCTCGTCAGCCTCGGGGTGTTGGGAACCTGCCGTTTTCATCTGGGCCTGCTCCCCGGCTGCATGGCCGGTTTTTTTCTGCTGCGGATGCCAAATATGCCCTTGTCAAACGACGGGTTGGCTGGTACAATAAATAGGATCAAACACAAATGAGGTAACCCCATGAACGAATTGCTCGAACGCATCCTGCCTGCCGTGCAGAAGCCCGCGCGGTACGTTGGCGGTGAATACAATCAGATCGTGAAGGACAAACAGGACGTGGAGCTTCGGGTCGCGTTCTGCTTCCCGGACACCTATGAGATCGGCATGTCCAACGTTGGAATGCGGATTTTATACGCCATTATGAACAATATGGACGGCGTCTGGTGTGAGCGCGTTTTCACGCCCTGGGGCGATATGGAGCAGGAAATGCGGCGCCATAACCTACCCCTTTACGGGCTGGAGAGTCACGACCCGATGGAGGACTTTGATCTGATCGCCTTCTCGGTTGGCTATGAAATGAGCTACACCAACATTCTCACCATGCTGGATCTCGGCAATATCCCTCTGCACGCCAAGGACAGGACCGGGCTGAAGCATATCGTCTTTGCAGGCGGCGCGTGTACCTACAACCCCGAGCCGCTGGCGGATTTTGTGGACTTCTTCTCCCTCGGCGAGGGCGAGGAAAGCACGGTGGAGATTTTGGAGTGCTACCGCGATGCGAAGCGGAACAAGCTCAGCAAAGAAGAATTTCTGCTCGCCGTGTCCAAGATCCCCGGGGTGTACGTCCCCTCCTTCTATGAACATCGGTACAATCCAGACGGCACGCTGTCAGAGATTGTTCCCCTCCACGGCGCGCCAAAGACGGTGACAAAGCGTATCGTCCAGGATCTGGACAAGGCGTTTTATCCCACCAAGATGATCGTCCCATCCACGGAGATCGTCCACGACCGGATGAATTTGGAGGTCATGCGCGGCTGCATCCGCGGCTGCCGGTTCTGTCAGGCGGGCTATACCTACCGGCCTGTGCGGCCAAGACTGCCGGACACCCTGTTCTGCCAGGCGAAGGAGTCTTTGGAGGACTCGGGAAACCATGAGATCACGCTCTCCTCTCTTTCCACGTCAGATTACAAATATCTGGCCGAGGCAACTGACAAGCTGCTGGATTATTGCGAGGAGAAAAAGATCAACATGTCGGTTCCCTCTTTGCGGGCGGACAACTTCTCGCGCGAGCTGATGCTGAAGCTGCAGAAGGTCCGCAAGAGCGGGCTCACCTTCGCCCCGGAGGCCGGGACGCAGCGGCTGCGCGACGCCATCAACAAAAACGTCACCGAGGAGGAGATCCTCTCGACCTGTGAGATCGCCTTCTCCGGCGGGTGGAACAACGTCAAGCTGTACTTCATGCTGGGTCTGCCCACAGAGACCGACGAGGACGTGCTTGGCATTGCAGAGCTGGTCTATAAGATCCTCAAGGTATGGCGCGAGCACGCTGTGAACAAAAAGCGCGGCATCCGCATCCATGTGGCCACTGCCTTTTTTGTGCCAAAGCCCTTTACCGCCTTCCAATGGGAAAAACAGATCACGCCGGAGGAATATACCCGGCGGCAGAAGCTGCTAAAGAGCGCCATGCTCTCAAAGAGCGTGGAATACAACTGGCACGACTCCAAGCTCAGCGAGCTGGAGGCTGTACTGGCCCGCGGTGACCGTCGGCTTGGCGCCGTTTTGGAGGCCGCCTGGAAAAACGGCGCAAGGCTGGATGGATGGATCGAGTATTTTGACTATGAGCTTTGGATGAAGGCCTTCCGCGACACCGGGGTGGATCCATCGTTCTATACCACCCGCGGCTTTGGCAAGGACGAGGTTCTGCCTTGGGACACCATCGACTGCGGCGTGAGCAAGCGCTTCTTGTGGCTGGAAAAAGAGCGCTCGGACCGATCTGAAACCACGCCGGACTGCCGTACCCGGTGCGCCGGCTGCGGCGCCAACCATCTGCTGGAAAGGGGTGTTTGCGATGCCTAGGATGCTGTTTCAGAAGACCGGAGATGCGGTATGGATCTCGCACCTGGATCTGATGCGGGTGCTGCAGCGGGCCTTCCGGCGCGCGGGGATCCTGCTGAAGCACTCTCAGGGCTTCACGCCGCACCCATGTCTTTCGATTGCAATGCCGCTTTCTGTCGGCGTTTCCAGCGAGTATGAGCTGGCTGACTTTGAGCTGGAGGAGGGCGACGAGACGCCCATTGCGCAGATCGCAGCGCGTCTGGACCAGGTAATGCCGCAGGGGATCCATGTGGTTCGCACATACCCCAACGGGCAAAAGCTCAAAGAGCTCAAGTGGCTCAAAGCGCGGCTGACGCTGATCTATGACCATGGCGTCCCCGAACGGGCCGAGGACGAGCTGAGAGACCTGTTTGCAAGGCCCTCACTCACCGTGGAAAAGCACAGCAAAAAAGGACCGGTGGAGGTGGATATCCAGCCCATGCACCGTGACACCACCATTTTCCGCGAGGATGCGCACACGCTGATTCTTGAGACTGTGGCCTCCGCCCAGGATCCGACTCTCAATCCCCTGCTGCTGATCACCGCGATCGAGACTTATCTGCCGCAATACAAGGCAGATTTCACCAAATGCCACCGCATCCGGGTTTACAACCGGGCGATGGAGCCCTTTACCTGAATCAAAATGAAAAGCCGGCGGGTGCACACAAACCCGTCGGCTTTTGCTTTTTCCGGATCCATCATCCGTTGGCACTCGGATGTTGGCACACAGACCCGGAGGTGGATCGCTCTGGCACAAACGACCCAGAGAGGAATCAGGAGGTAATCAAAGAGAAATGGAAGGAGAAATCAAACAAATTCGTTCACAAGCTCCTCTGCGTGCTGTCGGCACTGCCCAGGCTGCATTGTACAGACCCTTGGCAATCACACGCGCATCACAAGCGAGGAGATTGTTTGGCTTTGATTTGTTTTATTCGGTTAGCACTCGCTAACTGTCTGTATTATATACAAAGCGGAGCCTTGATACTACTCCGTTTTCGTACCAATGCTCCGTTTTGTCATTCTATTTCGCTTTTCGGTAGGCAGACGGTGTCATGCCGTAGACAGCCCGAAAGCTCTCTGTGAATTTTGAGGGATTGGTGTAGCCCGCATCCAGGGCAATATCTGTCACCGACCGCTCGGTGGATCGAAGCGCTTCCGCCGCCCGCTCAAGGCGATAGCGCTTCAGATAGGCATAGACCGGTATCCCATAGACTGCCTTGAAGGTTTTTTGCAGATAACTCACCGAGATGTGGTGCTCTGCAGCCAAAGACTCCAGCGTGTCGTAGGCGGCATTGCCGGACAGAAGGTGATCTCTGAGGTGGCGGATCAGCTCCACCTGGCCCCGGGGCAGATACTCCGCCTCGCGCGGCTCCAGCGGAAGCTCCGCCAGGTGCAAAAACAGCTCCGCCAGCTTCAGCCGCGTATAAATCGGCGCTTGCGTCCCGAGACTGTCATAGAGCTCGCGAAAGACGTGTTCGCCCTGTACGCCGGCCTGCACAGAAACGTCCGGTCCGATCTGCCGCAGGCGCTGCTCCACATAGGTAAAGTCCGGCGCAAAAAGCCCAAGGCTGCAGCTTGCCCAGGCGTCAGCCACAGGCGGATCTACGCAAACCGTCATGCCTTCAAAGCGATCTGCCGGCAGCTCCAGCTCCAGCAGCTTTGTTGCGTTTGACGGTCCAAGCAGGCACATGCAGCCGGGCCGCAGTGTGACCCGCTCCCCTGCTGTGCCAAAGCGCAGGCAGCCGCTCACGCAAAACAGAAGCTGCATCCCGCCCATCATGCCAAGGCGGCACTTCTGCGGATGGTCAACTGTAAGCAGCTTTGCCTGCACGCCCGGACAGATCCGGTACTCCTGCATCGTGCTCATTCCACCTTATAGTTCAAAAGCTGATAGGATTTGAACGTACCGTTGGTATAGTCCCGGACCTCGGCAATGCCGGAATAGCTGTAGCTCACGTCGCTTCTCGACGCGGCTTCGTCTGCGGTGAGCTCGTAGTACAGGTCCGAAAAGCCTTTTTCCCAGTAGGTTTCAAGGTCCAGCTCATAGACGTCGAACTCCACCAGATAGTGCCCATCATAGCGTGTCATGGTGCGCACCACGGTGAAACTGTTGTAGCTCTCGCCATCCGCTGCGGGATAGTAGTAGGCGTTGTTCTTGTATTCCACCGTGTAGGTATATCCGTTGTTGGTTCTGGATCTCGTCTCGGGCGAAATGGTGAAGCCGAAGAAGCGGTTGAGACAATGATCCATGTTCTCCTTGGACAGAACGTAGTACGCGTCTTTCACGCTGAGCTTGCTGAAATCGTTGATTTTATAGTGCAGGTAAGCATAGTCCTCCAGCGCCAGCGCGTCATAGTCGTCCTTGCCGCCGAAGTTGTCAAAGAACACCTCTGAGAAATTGCTTAGGAAGACGTTGATCCGCTTCCGATCTGACTTGCCGAAGCTTGCAGCCAGGTTTTCCTGCGTGGGCTGCGTCGGCGCTTCGGTGGTCGCAATAACCGTCTCTGACGGGGCAGGCTCAGCAGTCGCCTGCGTCGGCTCTGTGCTCTGCACCTCGGTTGGCTGATCGGTCGGGTCCGGCTCCTGCAGGGTCTGATCCGCGCTCTCGGCGGCTTCTTCCGTGCCGGTCTGGGCTGCGGGTTCCCCGCTGTCAGATAGAGCCTGCTCGTTTGTCGCTGCATCCGCGGGAAGCTCAGAGATGCGCGATTCTACCTCTTTCATCAGCCGAAGCAGGTCCTTGTCGCCCGTATGGAGCGCTCCCTCCTCCAGCACGTCCCGCGCCGCCTGGAAATCCCCGGCGTCCAGATAGCTCTGGGCCTTGTCCCGATAGAACAAAACCATCTCCCGATCTTCCTCGCTTTGCTTGTTGCAGCCGACAAGGCTCAGAAGCAGGAGCATCACCAAAAGCAGTGTTCGCAAACGCAGATATCGCATATGTTCACATCCTTTTCTGTTTCCCGCGAGAACTCGCGTTTTTCTGTCATGGATTATACTATGAATAGTTGACGAAATTGTTTCATTCGTTCCGGTGGGAATTGCGCCATACTTCGTTGTCGTCCTTGCCGGGCGGTAAGCCCGCCTGCGCCCTCCGCCTCGTCTGGCGCAATTCCCGCTCGAAACGTGCTCGAACCCTTCCATCAAATATCAGTATAACACAGGATCGAATGGGGTGCAAGGAAAAACAGCCGCGAAAAGGCGTAATCTTTGAAATATGAAACCGCGCTGCCTCAAGCCGGAGCCAGCGCGGTTTTGTGTATAATACTGAACTGCAATAAAACGATGAAATCGTTTTATTGCCTGCGGC
>ONCN01000064.1 GCA_900316335.1 uncultured Eubacteriales bacterium
TCGCCGGTAATGGCAGAATAGAGATTGGGTTGACGCCAACGGACGTAGACGTACAGCAAAATCCTCGCCGTGTCGCCCTTGACCCGGTCGGCCGGTTCATAATACGCGGCGTTGGTGTAGCCCGAGGGCGTGCCAAGCTCGTCTGTCACAGCTTCGCCGCCCAGCACGACGCCATAGGGCTTGTGACCGTGGACGTCCTGGTTGATCACCGCACTGGCCGGGCGAAGGTGATGGCGGTCCGCGCCGCCGTTGATCTGGAAAAAGGATGCCTGACTTTTCGGCCAGACGTGCTCGCGGTTGAAATACGAGCCGTTCCACTTTGCAATCCGCCCGCCCCAGATATCATACATCGTGCCGTCGCTGAGTCCGGCAATGCAGTCGGTATAGACGTAGTCGGAGGGCAGAGAGCTGTAGCTATAGTATTCCTCCTGCGTGTTGGCCATGAGGGTATAGAGCGCGTTGAACAGTTGGTTGTTCTGGCAGGCGGCATAGGAGGTCGTCGTGTCGGCTGCGCCCGTCATCGCTTTGAGCTTTGAATAGCTGGAGGCGCCCACATAATAGGCAACGGCCTGTGCCGAGAGCTGGGTGCATACCTCGCCGGGGACGCCGGGGTTGCGCAGCTTGGAGCCGGTTGCTGCAAAAGATGGCAGGCACAGTCCAAGCAAGAGGACAGCGGCGAGGAGCAAGGCGCAAAGCCGGGTAATCATGCGTTTCATTGGGACATCCTTTCTCAGTAAGGGTATCGGAGCGTGTTTTTGCAGCATCTCGTTGTTGCGTCTGGATCTATGTCACTGGTATTATACTATGTTTCCCCTTTTTTCGCAAGGTTTTCCCAAAAAAACAGGCGGCACACTCAAAATGAATGTGTCGCCTTGCATGGCATAGCTTATTCTTCGGCGGGCTTATCCGCTTCTTCCTTCGCCTCTTCCACGGCCTGAGCCACGTCGTCAACCACCTCGAAGACCACTTCCTTGGTCTGCTCGGCAGCCTCTTCAACGGCCTCAGCGGCCTTCTCGCAGGCTTCTTCCACGACCTCGGCAGCCTCTTCCGCCTCGGCAGGTTCGGCGGGGGCGAAGTCAGCCTTGGCATCCTCGATGGAGGCCTTCAGCTCTTCAATGGCCTTCACGGTCTCGGAGATCCGCTCGACCAGAGGCAGATACTCGGCGTCATCGGGCTCTTCACCGGTGATGAAATCACGGTAGTAGAGCTTGCCCAGCTCCAGGTAAGCCTTCTTCTGCTTGTCCTGCTCAGCCAGGATGTTGAAATTTGCCTTTGCAATGGAGGCGGCGGACTTGGTGTATTTTGCGGCAGCCTGAGCCGCGTCATTGGCGAAGTTCTTCAGAGATTCGATGCTGTCATTGATTGCCATCGTATTTTGCTCCTTTCAAGTCAAATATGTTGGTGCTGCGCTATGATCCCATTATAGCACGGGTTTTGCAAAAAGAAAGTATTTGCATGCAAAATTCATAGAAAGTTTTATATTTTTGCGCCGAACACCGCCGCATGGCTTGTTACGCTTCGTTCTGCGCCGCCTCGGCGCCAGCAGTCTGATTGACAAGCATGGTGCTTCCGTCTGGCTTTTTCACAAAGTGGACGTACAGCAGCACGCCCACGCTCACCGCAAAGCTGATCACGGCAAGAAGCTGACTGACGCGGATATTCGTGTGGCCCAGATACAACGAGTCGGTACGAAGCCCTTCGATCCAGGCGCGGCCAAGGCCATACCACGCCACGTAGAGCAGGAAGATCTGACCGTCATATTTCCGCTTCTTTGACCAGAAATGGAGCAGGATAAAGCCGATCAAATTCCACACAGACTCATACAAAAAAGTAGGATGCCAGTAGGTGGTGACGCCATTCTCGGTAAGGCCCATGCGCAGGAAGAAATTGTCTGTGATCTGCGCGCCGAAGGCTTCGCGGTTCATAAAGTTGCCCCAGCGGCCGATCAACTGACCGATCAGAAGACCGAGCCCTGCCAAGTCAAGATAGGGCCAGATCTTCTGTTTTTTGACTTTGGAAAAGATCACAAGGCCGATCACCGCGCCGATAATGCCGCCGTAGATTGCAATGCCGCCCTCCCAGATATACAGCGCAGAAACTGGATTTTTGGAATAGATCTCTTCCCACATGGAGGAAACGTAGTAGATCCTGGCGCAGACTATGGCAAGCGGAACGGCATAGAGCACGGCGTCGATCACATGGTCGAAATCATAGCCAAAGTCCTTGCAGCGCCATCGCGCGTACAGGAAGGCCAGAAGAAACCCAAAGGCGATGATGACGCCGTACCAATAGATCTCTTTGCCGAAGAATGTAAACGGCAGCGTTCTGGAAGGATCCATCTCGCCAATTCCGATGCCCGGAAAGGAGATGGCCGGAGTTAAGATGAGCATGAAATCGCCTCCTGTTTGGGTGCAATGACCACTCGAACCGCCCGAACCGGGGTAACCCAGGTCAGGCAATCGGCGGTCAGCTCCTCGGTGACCGCGTCAAAGGCCGCCGGGAAGTTCAAATAGTCCACTTGGTCAAAATAGTCTGCGCATATGCGGTAGCAGGTCGCGCTGAAGGAGTCCAGATCCCGCAGGCGGCGTCCCAGTGCAGAACGCTTGAGCCGACGAAGATCGGACGGGTCGAAGCCCTCGCTGCGAAGGCGGGAGGCCTCATTCAGGATGTGGGCACAGACGGCATCCGGGTCCCGGCTGTCGCCGGAAAAGACCAGCATGGCCTTGCCGCGGGTGCACTCATAGCCCCCGGAAAAACCGGAGTCGATGAGGCCATGTTCATACAGCCTGCGATAAAGCGGCGACGCTTCGCCGCAAAGAAGCTCCGCAGCCAGATCTGCTGCGATCTCGCGCCGATCATCCCCCGGAGACGTGTCAGGCAGAAGGAAGGCAAGCGTAAAGGTTGGCATCGAGACATCCATATATCTGAGGCAGTCATGGACCGGAACAAGCGCTGGCTCCGGCAGCGGAGGCAGCTTTTCTGCCATCGGCGCGCGGAAGGTCGGCGTCATTTCCCGGGCAATGGCCTCAACAACGGCGGGATCCAGGTCTCCTTCGACGCACAAAACCATATTCGCGGGCTGATAAAAGGCCCGGTGGCACAGCTCGAGCGTTTCTGCCGTGATCTGCCCGATGCTCTCGACACTGCCGGCAATCGGAACACGGAGGGGATGATGGACGTAGGCCTCGGCATAGAGGGTTTCGTAGAGCTGGGTATCCGGCGCATCCTCGTACATTTTGATCTCCTGGGCTATGATCCCCCGCTCTTTATCGACGCTTTCGGGTGTAAAACAAGGCGTAAGGACCATGCGAAGCAGCAGGCGGAGGTTCTCTTCATACCTCCGGTCAGCTCGTACATAGTAGGCGGTCATGGAGTAGGAGGTAAAGGCGTTGGGGTTGCCGCCCAGGGCAGTGAACATCTGCATGGCGTTCCCCTCGGGCAGATCGAACATCTTGTGCTCAAGGTAATGCGCAACGCCCGCAGGGGTCTTGTGGATCTGGCCTTCAAAGGAGAACTCCATATCGACCGATCCGTAATTGACCGCAAGGAAGACATAGATCCGCTTGAATTCGGGCTTGTGGATTGCGCGGATGGTCAGCCCGTTTGGCAGCGTCTGCATGTAGCAGGTCTCAAAGAGCTGGGGATAGTCTTTGGCAATCATGCTTCCACCCCCTCGAGAAGATAGATGGTATCAAGCCGGACGGACGCGGCAGCCGCGCGAACTGCCTCTGGCGTGACTTGCTCGATCTGGCTTCGAAGCGCCTCGATGGACTGCTCTGTGCCCTGGACAGCCTGGCCGATATAGTACTCCTCCAAACGGCCCGGATTGTCCAGATCCTGGTTGAGCTGGCTGACAAGCTGATCCCTGGCAAGCTCCAGATCGTCAGATGTAAAGCGGCCTGAGGCGCACTCGTCCAACTGCAGAAGGATCTCATCTTTGGCCTGGTCGTAGTTCTCCCGGTCGATTCCCGCCGAGATCAGCAAAATGCCCTTATATTTGTCATAGGAAGCGGAGGCATAGTAGCACAGGCTCAGCTCCTCCCGCACGCGCAGGAAAAGCTTGGAGGTCGTGCCGGCGCCGAAGATGACCTGGAAGACCAGCTTGGCTGCAAGATCCTGCAGATCGGAAGCTTGCGGCATACGGCAGCCGATGCAGAGCTTGGACTGAGACAGCTCCATGGACTCTATGACCGTGCGCGGCGCGCCCGGCACAACGTCTGCCACAGGCAGAAGAGCTTGGCGCTGCGTCTGCGGCAGCGGCAGAAGCATCTGCCGCAGGGCTGAGACAACTGCATCGGGGTCCTGCCGGCCCATATAGAACAGCTCTACTCTGGCATTGGATAACAGCGCGAGGTAGTCTGCATACAGATCCGCCGGGCCGATGCCGGGCAGGGACCATTCCTCGCCGATGGAGGGGATGCCGTAGCTCTCGTCGGCGCACATGGTTTTCAGAAGGCGGCGCACGGCATAGATCCGCTTGTCGTTCAAAGCGCCGGCCATGGCGTTTCGGAGGTTCTCCTTCTCCCCTTCCACAGCGTCGGAATCAAAGGCGTTTTCCTGCGTGAGCGGGTGAAACAGCAGATCCTCGACCAGCTCCGTCATCTGACGGAACACTGGCTCACCCACCAATACGTCCTCGATGAAATCGGCATACAGCCCGACGACCTGTGTCTCGCCCTTTTTGCGGGCGATGGTGCCGACAGATGCGCCGTAGAGCTCATCAAGGCGGCGTGAGATGGCGCCGATATCCGGTAAGCTGCGGCTGCCACGCAGGAGCACGCTGGGAATAAGTGCGTTGCGCGCCGCCGTTTCAGCGCGGTGCGGCACAAGGAAGTTCACGCTGAAGCAGCCTGTTTTAAACTTCTGGCTTTGTATCAACGTAACGCGTACCCCCGGAAACAGGGTTTTCGTTTGGATCATATGGGTTCCTCAGAAGAGCTTTTTCAGGGTGCCAAGCAGGCCCCTGGTCAAAGAGCGGCCAAGCTCGCGGCCTACTGCATTCACGGCGGAATTCGCCACCTTGTGAGCAGCGGAATTCTTCTTTTTGGCCTGCTTGGCTTTTTCCTTGGCCTTCTCTTCCTTTTCTTTCTCTTTTCGGGCTTTTTCGGCGGCTTTTTCTTCCAGCTCCTTCTGCTTTTGCGCCTCCTTTTCCGCCTGCAGGCGCGCAGTCTCCTCCGCCTCGGTTTGCTTTTGCGCGTGCAGGATCTCATAGGCAGACTCGTTGTCGACCGCCACGTCATATTTACCGTAGATATCGCTGGCATGGATCTCAGCCTGTCGGCGATCTTCGTCAATGGATCCCATCATAGACTGCGGCGGAAGGATGGTCGCCTGCTGCACCACATTGGGACGGCCCTTTTCATCCAGGAAGCTCACGAGCGCCTCGCCGGTGCCAAGGTTTGTGATGGCCTCTTTGGTGTCAAAATCCGGGTTCGCACGGAAGGATTGTGCCGCGGCGCGGATGGCCTTTTGCTCGGCGGGAGTATAGGCCCGCAGTGCGTGCTGGACCCGGTTGCCAAGCTGCGCAAGCACCGCATCGGGGATGTCGGAGGGCTGCTGGGTGATGAAGTAAACGCCTACGCCCTTGGAGCGGATGAGCTTGACCACCTGCTCGACCTTATCGACCAATGCGCGCGGCGCGCCCTTGAAGAGCAGATGGGCCTCGTCAAAGAAAAAGACAAGCTTGGGCTTTTCCGGATCTCCCACTTCGGGAAGCTGCTCAAAGAGCTCTGCAAGAAGCCAGAGGAGGAATGTGGAATACAGCAGCGGAGATTGATAAAGCTTTTCACAGTGGAGAATGTTGAGGTAGCCTCTGCCCTTCTCGTCGCAGGTCATCCAGTCGGAAATCTGAATATCCGGTTCTCCGAAAAAGAGCGTTCCGCCCGCATCTTCGAGCTGCAGCAGCGCGCGCTGGATGGCGCCAGCAGACTGCTTGGACACGTTGCCATAGTCCTGGATGAACTCGGCGCTGTGCTCGGACACATAGGCTACCATGGAGCGCAGATCCTTCAGATCGATCAAAAGCCAACCCTTGTCGTCCGCCACGCGGAAGACGATATTCAGAACACCCGCCTGCACGTCGGTCAGATCCAGAAGCCGCGCGAGAAGCGAGGCGCCCATTTCGCTGACGGTGGTTCGCACCGGATGGCCGGACTGGCCGAACACATCCCAGAAGCGAACAGGAAAGGATTTGTATTCAAAGGCATCCGGGTCAAGACCCAGATGCTCCAACCGCCTGTCGAGCGCATCGGAGCGAACGCCGCGCTTGACGCAGCCGGAGAGATCGCCCTTTACGTCGGCCAGAAAAACCGGGACGCCGAGATCCGAAAAGGACTCCGCCATCACCTTCAGGGTGATGGTCTTGCCGGTACCGGTGGCGCCGCAGATCAAGCCGTGGCGATTTGCCATTTTCGGCAGAATAAAGGCATCCTCGCTGCCTCTGCCAATGAGTAATCTGTCTTCTTGCAGCATAGTATTCTCCTTATTCAAAGAGCCACCGCGCTGGGTGGCTCTTGGTGGTTTTTCGATTGATCTGGCTCAGAGCTCGTTGTCCTTCTGCGTCTTGCGCTTAGCACGCTCTTCCTTGGCCTTTTTTGCGGCTTCCTTGGCGTCGGCCTGGCGCTTGGCCTTCTCTTTTTCAGCGGTGTTGTTGGTCATGACCGCCCACTTGAGCAGCTCCATACGGACCTGGTCTTCGCTGGTTTCGATGATGATGCGGTCGTCCTTGATGTTGACGATCTTGCCCACGATGCCGCCGATGGTGGTGATGTTGTCACCCTTCTTCAGGTTGGCGCGAAGCTCTTCGGCTTCCTTCTTCTTTTTGTTTTCGGGACGGATCATCATGAAGTACATGACAGCAATGACAGCCGCGAACATGATGATCATAGAGATCATATTGCCCTGCGGAGCAGCTTCTTCCAAAAACAGGAACATAGGTGTTACCTCCAATTTTTTTGTCTGTCTTACATTATACATAACACCGGGGCATATTGCAAGCCTTGTTTTTTTGAATTTTCACAGGGCAGGCCCGCTTCGCATTTTAACAGGATTTTAACAGCATCGCTTTGACGCTAACACCGTTTTCACAGCAAGCCTGCTACAATCAGGATGAAAACGAAACAAGGAGAATGCACATGGCAGAAAAACGCCTTACCTCGTATCAGGTGATCATTCTGGGCTTTCTCGGGATCATTCTTTTGGGAAGCCTTCTTTTGTCTCTGCCGTTTGCCACCAGGCAGCGAGTTTGCGCACCTTATTCAGACGCCCTGTTCACCGCCGTGTCTGCCGTGTGCGTGACTGGGCTTGTGGTACAGGATACCGGGACCTACTGGTCTGGCTTCGGGCAGGGCGTGATCTTAGCTTTGATTCAGATCGGCGGTCTGGGGGTCGTGACAGGCGCATGGTCCTTCTACCTGCTCGCAGGCAGGCCGATCAGTTTGAAGCAGCGCAGCACAATGCAGGACGCGATCTCGGCTCCGCAGGTGGGCGGGATCGTTCGGCTGACCGGGTTTTTGCTCAAAGGCGTGTTGCTCTTTGAGCTGCTCGGCTCGATCGTGCTATGCTTTGTATTTGGCAGACAGTTCGGGCTCGGACGCGGGATCTGGATGGGCGTGTTCCACAGTATCTCCGCTTTTTGCAACGCCGGGTTTGATCTGATGGGCGGCTATGCCTCGCTGAGCGCATATCGCAGCAACCCGGCTGTGGTTTTGACCGTCTGCTGTTTGATCCTCGTCGGCGGTCTCGGGTTTCTGACCTGGGCGGATCTAAAAAGCTGCGGATGGCATGTGAAGCGGTATCGCATGCAAACCAAAATCATTCTGGTTTCTACGCTCCTGTTGGTTGTCATGCCGGCGGTATTGTTTGCAGCCTTGGAGTTTCACGATCTGCACGGGGGCGAACGGGTGCTTGCAGCCCTGTTTCAAGCCGTCACGCCGCGGACCGCCGGGTTCAACACCGTAGATCTGCAGCAGATGAGCCAGGCAGGTCAAGGGCTGATCATTCTGCTGATGCTCATCGGCGGCGCGCCGGGCTCTACCGCAGGAGGCATGAAGCTCACCTCGGCTGCCGTTTTGCTTTCGACGGCCTGGTCGGTCTGCTTACGAAAGGAGCACACCCAGTTCTTCGGCAGACGGGTGCAGCAGCAGACGGTTCGCACCGCGCTTACCATCGGATTGCTGTATTTGTCTATGTTTGTGTTTGGCGGTCTGATCCTCTCAAGAGCGGAGGGGCTTCCACTGCTGCCCTGTCTGTTTGAAACCGCATCTGCAATCGGTACGGTTGGCTTGAGTCTGGGACTTACGCCGGGTCTTGGCAGCTTGTCTCGCATTATTTTGATGCTGTTGATGTTCGTCGGTCGGGTCGGCAGTCTGACCTTGATCTATGCTGCCTTATCCGGTACGCGCAGCAGCGCAGCGCGCCTGCCGGAAGAGGTTTGCGCAGTCGGTTAAAGGAGGATGCTTTGATGAAATCTGTTTTGTTGATCGGGCTCGGCCGGTTTGGCCAGCATATCGCAAGAAAACTGCATGAGCTGAACATTGAGGTCATGGCAGTAGACGACAACGAGGCTCGGGTCCAGGCTGCGCTCCCCTACGTGACCCGGGCGCAGATCGGTAATGCGACGGACGAATTGTTTTTGCAGAGCCTGGGCGTGCGGAATTACGATGCATGTATTGTTGCGATCGGCGAGAGTTTTCAGGACTCGATGGTCACCGTCTCTATGATCAAAGAGCTTGGCGCAAAAAAGGTGGTTGCGCGCGCAAGCAGAGACGTGCAGCAAAAGCTTCTGCTGCGAAACGGCGCAGACGAGGTGGTTTATCCCGAGAAGCAGTTGGCCACCTGGACTGCCATCCGATGTGCCTCGGCGCATGTGCTGGATTATTTTGAGCTGGATGACACGCTCTCCATGATGGAGCTGGCCGTTCCGGATGCGTGGAACGGCAAAACCGTGGGCGGGTTGGACATCCGCAGAAAGTATGGGATCAGTATCCTCGGGATCCGGGAAAACGGCACGATCAGGATGAATATCTCGCCGGAAACCACGCTGTATCGCGGCCAGTCGGTGCTGGTGCTGGGAGAGCCGAAGTTCATCAATCGCGTTACAAGACTTTAATCGCACGAAACCCGCTCATGAAAGGAGGCTGGCATATGTGGCGCATTGTATTATGTATTTACCTGCTTGCATTGGCATATGGCGGCTGGCACGTCATGGGTTGGCTTGACCGGTTTTTGCGCCGTCAAAAAAGGCCTTGGAGAAAATAAAAAAATGTGATATGATGGAGTAAACCCGCACTGGAGGCGATCAGGTTGAAACGGAAGAACTTGCTGGAGATTGAAAAAAGCGTCGGGATCTTTTTGGGCGCCACCTTATTGAGCATGGCCTTCTACCATCTTGGATTTACCAACGCCAACATCATCATGGTCTATATCCTGGGTGTGCTGCTGACCTCGATCTCCACCTCCCGGCAGATCTACAGCCTGATCTCCTCCATTGTCAGTGTGGTCGTGTTCAATTTTCTGTTTACCTCGCCGCGCTATTCTTTTACCGCTTATGAGACCGGCGCGCCGGTAACCTTTTTGGTGATGTTTCTCACCGCCTATATCACAGGCTCTTTTGCTCTGCGCTACAAGGAGCAGGCCTTCTCCTCTGCAAAAAGCGCGTTTATGGCGCAGGTGCTGTTTGAGTCGGGGCAACTGTTGTCTAAGGCCGCAGATCGTGAGGCCATCTGGCACACCGGTGCAACACAGATCCGAAAGCTGCTTGCACGAGACATCGTGATCTGGCCGGTGGAGGCGGATGCGCTTGCGCCGGGTCGATACGAGGGGAAAAATGTGCGTTCTTATGATCCGGACCACGCGATGAAGCAGGCTCTTGTCTGCATGCAGACCGGCTTGAGCTGTGCCGACGACGCGGGACCCGGCGCACTTGCCTATTATCCACTGCGCGTACAGGGAAGAACCTACGGCGTTGTCGGAATCGACCGGAATGAGCCGCTGGAGCCGGAGGAGCAGCGAATGCTTCTGTCCTTGCTGGGTGAGTTTGCCCTTGCCCTGGAAAACGAGCAGAACGCCCGTGAGAAAGAAACCGCCGCCATTCTTGCTCAAAGCGAGCAGCTAAGAGCAAATCTGCTGCGGACCATTTCCCACGATCTTCGCACGCCGCTGACCACGATCTCCGGCAACGCAAGCAATCTGATCGCGAACGCCGACTGCTTTGACCGGGAAACGAAGCTGGCATTATACACAGACATCTACGACGACGCCATGTGGCTGAAAACCATTGTGGAAAACTTACTCTATGCCACGCGGATCGAAGAGGGGCACATGAGCCTGAAAACCTCCGAAGAATTATTGAGCGATATCGTTGACGAGGCGGTCGCACACGTGGCAAGGCGCGCGGACGAACATCAGCTTGATCGATTGCCGGAGGACACGCTGATGCTGGTACGCGTTGACCCATCGCTGATGGTGCAGGTCATAACCAATCTGCTGGATAACGCGGTCAAGTATTCCCCGGCGGGCTCCAGGATCGTCATTGCCTTGAAAGCCTGCGGCGATACGGCGCAGGTGCAGATCTCGGACAACGGACCGGGCATTCCGGATGCGGAGAAGTCAAAAATTTTCGATAAATTTTATCGGGGCGGCAACCGGATCGCAGACAACCGGCGTTCTTTGGGGCTCGGGCTGTATTTGTGCAAAGCGATCACGGAAGCGCACGGCGGTACGATCACCGTGGCGGATAACACTCCGACGGGAGCCGTCTTTACCGTAACCCTGCCAAAAGAGGAGGTCTTGTTGAATGAAGTCGTTTCTGATCCTGGTCGTTGAGGATGATGCGCCGGTTCGTACCCTTATCACAACGACGCTGAAAGCAAGAGACTATCGGTATATCACCGCGGGGAACGGCGAGGCTGCTGTGATGCAGGCAGCCTCCTATGCACCTGATATGATCCTGCTGGATCTGGGCTTGCCGGATCTGGACGGTGTGGAGGTGATCCGGCGCATTCGGGCCTGGTCCAATGTGCCGATCATCGTGATCTCCGCGCGCAGCGAGGACAGCGACAAAATCGATGCGCTCGACGAGGGGGCAGACGACTATCTGGTCAAGCCATTTTCAGTCGATGAGCTGCTGGCAAGACTTCGCGTCACACAAAGAAGACTTGCGTTGATGCAGGGGCAGCAATCGGCCGTGTTTGAAAACGGAGATCTCAAAATCGATTATGCCATGCGCAGAGCCTGGCTGAAGGAGGAAGAGCTGCATCTGACCCCAATTGAGTATAAGCTGCTTTGCGTGCTGGCGCAAAACGTCGGGAAGGTTTTGACGCACAAGTATATCACGCAGCACGTTTGGGGCAGCAGTTGGGAGCATGACACCGGCTCGCTTCGCGTGTACATGGCAACCTTGCGAAGAAAGCTGGACGCCGGTGCAGGGCAGTCTTTTATCCAGACCCATATCGGCGTTGGGTATCGGATGCTCCGCATGGATCCGGAGCATTCAGAGCCGTAAATCCGCATGGATCCGGAGCATTCAGAGCCGTAAAACACAAAAGACTGCCTTTCGCACAAGGAAAGGCAGTCTTTTGTACTTCAGCATCAGGACAGATCCATCCCACAGGCGGGGCAGGTATGGGTCTGAGCGGCGTCGTAGCGGGTGCCGCAGTTGGGGCAAAAGCGGACCACCGGCGCTCCCGGATCTGCGCTTGTCGGCTCGAGGCGCTCAAAGGCGGCAACGGCAGCAGGCGAGGTCTGAGAAGCGGCAGATTCGACCGGAGTTTCCTCTGCAATCGGGCTCCGGTCTTCGTCCGGCAAGGGAGAAACCCGGGCTACAAAGCCCTGCGCGGCATCCTCCGCGCGTGGCGCCGAAGGGGCGGAAGACTCGTTCGCACTGTGGGCTTGCTCCGCTTTGTCGGGCGCGCCGGAGAGCTTACGGTTGATCTCCATGGTGTTTTGCACCAAAAGAACCAGCATCATGGCAAACTCGTAGATAACACGAAGCACAAGCGGTCCAAGCAGCATCAAAATCAGGCCTGTGCCGAAGCTTCTGCCGAAAAGCAGGAAAAAGCCAACAAAAACACACAAGCATGTGCCCAGGACGAACAGCACCTTGAGCATGACCTCGATATAGAGCTGCTTGAATTGGAAATAATCATGCAGCTGCTGGAGAAACCCGTTGTTGAATGTACCATCCTTGGATTTTGGCAGGATCATAACGCAGATCACAACCGCTGCTGCAAGCGCAAAAATCAAGCCGAGTACGTATCTTGTAAACATCTGTTATTACCTCCTATCCGGTGCTTCACCGGATTATTCACTTGCATCATAGCACAAAACTGCCGCGGACGCAAGGTCCGCGGCAAGTTTTTCCATCAGATCAGCAGGCGGAAGAGCAGCATAAACAGCCAGTGCGCCGCAACGCCCGCGCAAAGGCCGCCAAGCGTATGGCACAAAATCGCCTTGCCGGTATGCTCGCTGCAGCCGAGGACCTCCATCATAGACACGTGGGTGCTGAGATAGCCGCTCCAGCACATGCAGATGGCGGTGAAGACCGCAAGATCGTTCGGACCGATCAAGCCCTCTCTGGCAAACTTCGGGATCAGACCGAGCGCAGCGCCGGCAGAGCCAAGCGCCGTGACCGGAACGGCAAGCGCCTCAGCGCTGGAAAACCCAAACAGGGGTTTGAGCACAAAGCCCAAGGCGTCAGCAAGCTTCGGCAGCAGCGCAATCCCCTCATAGGCGGCGCCGCTGTAGCCCTCGGCAGGCTTGCCATTGGTCAGCATCAGCACCACAGAGCAGATGATTAAAACGCCGGGGATGATGGCAAGGCCGAGATCCACGCCCTTTTTGCCGCCCTCCATCAGTGCGTCCAGCACATGAAGCAGACCCCTGTGCTTGGAGCAGACGGTCTGCGCATCCTCCTGGTCAGGCTCCTCAAGCGCGGGCGCATCCGGACCGTAGGCCTTTTTCATAAACAGCAGCATCAGCCTGGTCGACACGATCGCGCCGACCACAGCGCCCACGTTGCCGCAAAGGGCCGCAAGTCCAACACCGCGGCTCATTTTGCCGACAAGGCCCAGCATAAAGCTTGTGACGATCAGACCCATACCGAAGGCAGTGCCGAGATTGGTCAACGCAGGGATCTGGTAGGCTTTGAAATAGCGGCGGAATTTTTTGTCATCCGCAAGTGTCAAAATCGCCGGATTGTCTGAAAGGTAAGTGGAAACCACACCAAGTGCAGACGCGCCTGGCATACCGAACAGCGGGCGCATCAGCGGCGAGAGCAGCTTGTTGAGCAAATTCACCACGCCGAACTCGGTCAGCACGCTCGAGAGCGCGCCGGCAATGACGGCAATGGCCATGATGTAGAAGACGGTTTCCATCAAGATGCGATAGGCGGTGTTCATCAGCGTATTGATGGCATTTCCAAGGCCCATGGGAATGGCAAACACAGCAAAAAACGCGATCGTGCCCGCCAGAAATAAGGCTGCCCTCACATCGGGGTGCAGTCTGAACCGATTTGGTTTGTCCACAATCTCTCTCCTTTTCCGCTCTGAGAACGCAGCGCCGGGCAAGCCCACGCCGAACAGACGCACATATTATAAGACATATTTGCTGAAATGTACAGCCTTATTTTCACAAAGATCCGCCAAAAACAAGCCGGGCTTTATATGCCATAGAGCAAAACGCCCAAACCGGCTCCGAGTAGGATGAGGCGCACAGAGGAAGGCTTCTTTCCTCTGCGGGCAGGCAGCAGCATGCTAAGGCCGAGAATGAGCGCGATGACGCAGTCTTGCCACGAAACGCCGCCGGAAAAACCGTTTGGAAACAAGGCACGCAGCAGCAGAACCAGCCCTGTGGCCAGGATGATGGCAACGACCGTCGGCAGCAGCCCATGCATGGCAGCGCGGACCCCCGGATGCTCCAAATACGGGTGGAGCAGGCGAACAACCAACAGCATCACAACAAACGAGGGCAGCACTACGGCGATTGTCGCCGCAATTGCGCCTGGCAAACCGGCCTGGGTGGCGCCCACAAAGGTGGCCATATTGACCATGATCGGGCCGGGCGTGCTCTCACTGACGGCTATCATGTCGACGAGCGCCTGATCTGTCAGCCAGCCATGAGACAACACGACCTCACGAATCAGCGGGATCGCGCTGTAGGCACCGCCGAAGGAAAACAGGCCGACCTGCAAAAAGGCCAAAAACAGCTCAAGCAGAATCATAGACCGTCTCCCCCGTTCTTCCCTTTGCGGCAAAGCCACACGCACACCCCAACGCCGCCGCCAAAGAGCAGCAGCACAATGGCGGACAGCCGCAAGGACAGAAGATCAATGGCAAGCATGGCGCAAAAGGCTGCTGTGAACAAAACCCGCGTGAGAAGATCCTGCTTCAAATTCCGGAACATCCGCAGGCCGACGGAACCGATCAGAAGGGCCACTGCGACCTGGATGCCGCGAAATGCGTTTGCCACCCAGGTAATGCGCAAGAAGCGATCCAAAAACTGTGAGATCACATAGAGGATCACAAACGACGGCAGCACGACCCCAAGGGTTGCCGCAAGCGCGCCGGGGAAGCCTTTTTGCTTCCAACCCACATAGGTCGAGCAGTTGATGGCGACCGGGCCTGGGGTGGACTCTGCAATGACGGTGACAGACATCAGCTCCTCAGGCGTGAGCCAGCGCTTTCGGTCGACACAAAGTTCCTGGATCAGCGGCAGCATCGCATAGCCGCCGCCAAACGTGAACAGGCCAATGCGGAAGAAGGTGGCAAACAGGTCGAATATTTGTTTCATAGCTAGTTTCTCGTTCCATTACCGGCTGCGGTAAAGGAAGGTCACGATCTGTGCGCGCGTGCACGGATCCATTGGTGAGAAGGTTGTATCAGAGGTACCCGCCGTAATGCGCTTGGCAACCGCCCAGCGCACAGCCTCGGCATAATAAGCCGAGGGCGGCACGTCCCGGAAGTACAAGGGCGCATCGGGAATTCTCGGCTCGCCGGCTGCGCGGTATAGGAACGTTACAACCTGCGCTCTGACGCAGGGCTCGTTCGGCCCGAAGGTGGAAGCGCCGGTGCCGGACGTGATCTTATTCTCCACGGCCCAGAGGACCGCGTCATAATAATACGCGTTTTTGGGGACGTCTGCAAACGGACAGCTCCTGGATCTTGGCGCAGGCTCTCCTGCAGCCCGCCAGAGGAAGGTCACGGTCTGCGCTCTGGTGCAGACCTCATTCGGCCCAAACAGGCCTTCGTCCACGCCGCTGGTGACGCCGCGATCCACAGCCCACGAGACGGCCGGTGCGTAGTAATCCGTTGGGTACACATCATAAAAGCCGCCACAGGGCTTAAAATACATACCTACAAAGGTATCCCACCCCATCTCGCGGATCTCCTGCTGGGTGTATTGTCCAAGCGTAATCCGGTTTTGATACGCCTGATCAAGCTTGCTGTCCTGTGTATGAAAGGTCTCGACGTACACCTTAGGATCATTTCGGTTGTTGGACATGAGGATCTGGTTCTGAGTCAAGGTGGTGCCATCCAGGGTAAAATAGTCGGCCCAGTGCGCATAGTGATAATAACAATCGGTGAATATACCGGGATAAGCGGAGTCGATGCTGCGGCATACATCGCCGCCCATAGTCCGCAAAGAGCCGCACTCCACTACTTTGCCGGCGCGCAGCGTATAAACCGTATGGGAATAGCCGGAGCCGTTGTTGCTGACGGCGTCAAAAACAAGCAGTTCAGGAACACCGTCGCGGTTCAAGTCGTGCAAGCAGAAACTCGGGTCGTGCCTGGAGGGGTCCACACTGTGGTAGCCACCGCCCAGGACAAAGCTGCGCCACGCGGCAAACCAGCCCTCTGCGGCATCGGCTGTCGGCAGAGCGCCAAGCGAAGAAATACAGAGCAGCACGGCAAGGATCAAAGAGAACACACGCTTTTTCATTTGGAAGACTCCCTTAAATATTCCGTCAGCTTCGCCTTGAGCATTTCATAGCGAAGACGCTTTTCTTCCTTGGCAAAATGGCTCTCCCGGGACTGCACGGGATCGTCTGCATAGGTGAGCACCTCAGGCAGAAACTGGGCGCTTGTGAGATCAAAGACGCAGCCCTGGGTCACATTATAGCAGTGGACCGAGCCGTCGGGCAACGGGATGCCGCGCACGACGCCGCCAAAGATATCCTGGCACAAAAACGCCGTGATGGAGCACTGCCCCAGCGTGGGGCGATCGGGCCGCCACGCGCTTTGCATCCGAGGCGCACAGGTCTGCCTGGACCAAAGCTTTGAAAGGATCTCGAACAGATGAACAGGACTGCGGACGGCTGCATACGCAGGGCAAACCGGAGCGGCATTTGCACTCTGCCAGCCGTAGAACGGTTCAACGCTTTGCATCGTACGCCTCCGTCAGCTCCGCTCGCCGGCTTTTGCCGCCGACGCATAGGGCAGAGCTACAAACACAACGCCGCCGACAAGGTTGCCCAGCGTGACCCAAAGAAGATTATGAAGTGCTCCGGAAAGACTCAGCCCCTCCAGTGATGGACGGAACAGAACCGCGGAGAACAGCGTCATATTGGCCACGGAGTGTTCAAATCCGGTGGTGATAAAGGCAAACAGGCACCAGAAGATCATAATGAGCTTGCCTGCGTCGCTTTTTGCCCGAAACCCGCACCAGACAGCAAGGCACACCAGAATATTGCAGAGAATGCCCCGGCAAAACAGAGGAACAATTCCTGCCCCTGCCTTTGCGGCAGCGGCAGCAGCCATATACTCGCCAACCCCGTTTTGGCCAAGGCCGGAAAGATCATAAACACCCGCCAGAAGCATGGCGCCGAGAAGATTGCCAAGCCAGCACAGGGCCCACAGGCCGAGCGCCTGCAAAAGGGTGACCTTTCCTTTTATAACGCCTGCTGCCATGACCAGGTTGTTGCCTGTAAAGAGCTCTGCGCCTGCCATAACGACCAGGCTCAGCGCAACGCCGAAGGCCAGGCCCAAAATCAGCTTGGTAAAGGGCGACCCCTGCAGGCTCGCGCCGATGGTGTTGGTCAGCAAAACGCCAAAGCCGATATAGGCTCCGGCAAGCATGGACAGCAAAAGATAACTCAAAGGACTGCGAGACAGCAGCCGGTACTTCCCTGCCGCGGCATCCGCGGCAGCGGAGAATTCCTGTTGGAACATAAAACCCCTCCAATCAATCCCCGGCAGAGCGCACCGTACGCACCGCACGGGTCAGGCTGGGTTTATTATAACATAGATCAACAGAAAATCCATCCCTTTTTTCTTCTTTTCCTAAAAGCCCCTCTTGACGACGTCAAGAGGGGCTTTTAGGAGAAGGCTGTCGCGCTATTGCTTGTTGGAGATGGCAGGCGGGATCATGGTGATGATGGTGACGCAATCCTCTTCTGGCTTCGGCTCACCCTTGGGCCGAAGCTTTTGTTCCGGCGTGCCGGGAACTGTCGAGGCGGCAGAGCCGCTTTTTTCCGGCAGGAGCAGACCAATCAGCGCGCCGATCAGCGCGGGCAAGACCCAGCCAAAGCCCAGAGCGGAGAGCGGCATGGCGTAGATGGCCTGCAAAGGAAGCCCAAGCGTGCAGGCAGCCTCAGGCAGGCAATAGGCAAGCGCGCCGATGGCCGCGCCGCGGAAGACGCTCTTTTTGCGGATCAAGCGGCCTGCTGCGCTAAGGCCGATCTGTGTGAGGAGCAAGGGGTAGACCACGTTCAGAAGCGGCGTGGCAAAGCGGATCATGGCTGAGATGCCGATGCTGCTGATCCCGGCGCCGCACAGACAGATGGCAAGAGACACCTGCCAGTACGACACCTTTTTGAGAAGAACCGTGAAGAACTCCGCAGTGGAGGAGACAAGGCCGACCGCTGTGGTCAGGCAGGCAAAAAAGACGATCAGCGCCAGCAGGTAGACGCCAAGACGCTTGAGCAGCAGCTCCGTCACCAGAACAACAAGCCCGGCCTGGTTGACGTCACCGACGTCAGTCGTTGAGGTGGTCGCGCCAAGATAGGTCAAGGCGCCGTAGACCAAAAACAGACAGGCCGCTGCCACCACAGAGGAGAGCGCGACCACGCGAAACTGCAGCTTTTTCTCTGTATAGCCTTTGCGCGCCGCGGCGCCGAGGACCAGTAGCGTCATCACCATCGAGCCAAAGACGTCCATGGTTTGATACCCAGCCAAGAATCCCTCTTTGATCACATGGCGAATCGGCGCAGCGTCCGCAATCTCTCCGATGGGCTGAATGATGCCCTTGAAGCAGAGCACAGCAAGCGTGAGAAGAAGCAGCGGCGTAAGGACTTTGCCGATGATATCCACGACCTTGGACGAGCGGATGGTGAGCAGGAAGACCACAACAAAGAACAGCACGCTGAAGAGCCAGGCAGGAAACTGCGGCAAGAGCGGCAAAACTGCCATCTCAAAGGTGGTCGCGCAGGTTCTGGGGACGCAAAGCAGAGGGCCGACGCAGAGCATCACCAATACATTGATCAGCTTGGACGGCACGCTGCCCAGGTTTGAAAGGATGGAGCCCTCCTGGTCCTGGCGGCGGACCATCAGCAGCATGGTAAAGATCGCAAGGCCAACGTCGGCAGTGACGAAGCACAAAAAGCCCGTAAACCATCCTTTGCCGGACGCAAGACCGAGGAAGGGCGGAAAAATCAGGTTTCCCGCGCCGAAAAAAACGGCAAACATTGCAAACCCTATGACGAAAACATCCGAGATCCGAAATTGTCTGCGTTTCATATCCGTCGCCTCCTGTTATTATTACCAAACCCATTATACACAATGTTATAATTTTTGGCAAATTGCACAATTTGGAGGCAGAGAAATTTTCTGTTCCGGGAGTTTACTGGGAGTAGATTTTTGCTGCCACTTGTGATATAGTAGAAACAGCTATGGAAGAGAGAACCACTGTTTTTTTGAGTTTTGTTGATTTTAAAGAAACAGGAGCATAGTATGGAGAAACTGAACGCATATATTGGCAGCCGTATCCGGCTTTACCGGCAGATGAAGCGTCTGACCTTGTCAGACCTGGCGGAAAAGATCCACAAAAGCAAGGCAACCTTATCAAAATACGAAAACGGAGAGATCACCCTCGACGTGCAGACGCTTTTTGAGCTGGCGCAGGCTTTGGGCATACGGGTGCAGCAACTGATCGACTATACGCCGGAGGAGGTCAAGACGCCGTCGGCCAGAGACAGCTTCTTTCCGCAAAACGAGCTGTATCTGTATTTTTACGACGGACGAAGAGGCAAAGTCATACGTTCGGTGCTCCAGGTCAACCGGGATCTGGCCGGAAACACGGCGACGCTGTACCACGATCTGGAGGATATCGGGAGAACGGAAAGCTGCAGAAATCTCTATTTTGGCAGCGCGGACTTCTACGATACGTTCACCAATTTCTCCTTTTACAGCCAGAGCAATCGCATCGAGCACGTCACGCTGTGCGCCGCCAATCCATTTGACCGCAGCGGCAGAGTTTTGGGGCTGCTTACCGGGATATCGCGATACCCAATGCTGCCGGTTTCGATCAAATGTGTGCTCAGCGCAAAAAAACCGGAGGAGTCCGATGCGTTCCAGGAGGAGCTGAAGCTGTCAGCCAAGGACCTGAAGCTGATCAAGCGGCTGAATATGTTCGCAGTAGAGCAATTGGGATAACGCAGAGAAACAAAAACAGCACGCTTTGTCAGATGGTAACGTCTGGCAAAGCGTACTGTTTTTGCTTCTCTTCTCTTTCGCTATTATCAAAAACCGCAGATCAATCCTGCTCCATGTCCTTGAGGGTTTCGTACAGTGCCTGGAGCTTTTCCAGGCTCAGCTT
>ONCN01000050.1 GCA_900316335.1 uncultured Eubacteriales bacterium
CTGCTGCCAGACATAACAAAGGGAGGATCATCCATGGCGAAGCAAAATCCGGATCTTGTGATCGTGGAGTCGCCTTCCAAGGCTAAAACCATTGGAAAATATCTCGGCCCTGACTTTCAGGTCAAGGCCTGCATGGGTCATCTGCGGGACCTGCCCAAGAGCACCATGGGCGTGGACCTGGACCATGACTTTGAAGCGGAATACGTTCCCGTGCCCGGCAAGGAGGAGCTGATCCGCGAGCTCAAAAAAGCCGCCGACAAGTCCGGCACGGTCTACCTTGCCACTGACCCGGACCGCGAGGGCGAGGCCATCTCCTGGCACATCCGCGAGCTTTTGGGTCTGAGCCGGGAGAAATCCCGCCGGGTCACCTTCAACGAGATCACCCGCGGCGTGGTCACCAAGGCCATCCGGGAGCCCCGGGACATCGACCAGGATCTGGTGGATGCCCAGCAGGCCAGACGGATCCTTGACCGCATCGTGGGCTACCAGCTCTCGCCGCTTCTGTGGCGGAAGGTACGCCGCGGCCTGTCCGCCGGACGGGTGCAGTCTGTGGCGACGCGCCTGGTCGTGGACCGGGAGAATGAGATCCGCGCCTTTGTGCCGGAGGAATACTGGTCCCTGGACGTACGGCTGAACTGCATCGGCAAGGCCGGCAGCTTTGAGGGCCACTACTACGGCGAGGGCAAAAAGCGCCAGCTTCGCACCGAAGCGGAGGTGGACGAGATCATCCGCGACGTGGAGGGCCGCCGCTTCCGGGTGCAGAGTCTGAAAAAAGCGGAAAAGCGCCGCGCGCCCGCGCCCCCGTTTATCACCTCCACGCTCCAGCAGGAGGCTTCCAGAAAACTGAACATGACGCCCAAGCGCACCATGGCGATCGCCCAGCAGCTCTATGAGGGCGTAGACGTAGAGGGCTACGGCACAGTTGGTCTGATCACCTATATGCGTACAGACTCCCTTCGCCTGTCTGACGAGGCACTCTTTGCCGCTCGGGATTTCATCACCGGGCGCTACGGCCCGAGCTACTATCCCGGCACGCCTCGCCGCTTCAAGACCAAGGGCTCTGCCCAGGACGCGCATGAAGCCATCCGCCCCAGCAACGTGCAGCTTGACCCCGACGCCATTTCCGCCAGTCTGACGCGCGACCAGTACCGCCTGTACAAGCTGATCTGGAGCCGATTCGTGGCCTGCCAGATGGCCAACGCCGTCTACGACACCGCCACCATCGACACCGAGTGTCAAGGCCATATCTTCCGTTCCAACCACCAGAGCTTGAAATTCTCCGGCTTTTTGGCGGTGTACGAGGAAGGCCGCGACGACGAGACCGAGGAGGTCCTCGACGCGCTGCCCGAGCTGACCGAGGGCGAGGAGGTCCTGCACACCGGCTCCAAGAAGGAGCAGCACTTTACCCAGCCGCCCGCCCGCTACACCGAGGCCACCCTGGTCAAGGCCATGGAGGAAAAGGGCGTGGGCCGTCCGTCCACCTATGCCTCCATTGTCTCCACCATCCAGGACCGGGAGTACGTGCTAAAAAAGGACAAAAAGCTCCAGCCCACCCCCCTGGGCGAGGTGGTCACGCAGCTTATGAAGGACCGCTTCAACGACATCATCGACGTGGAGTTCACCGCCGGCATGGAAAACCGCCTTGACGAGGTGGAGGCCGGCAAGCTGCCCTATAAGACCGTTCTGCGCGACTTCTACCAGGGCTTCCACCAGGAGATGGAGCAGGCCGAGCAGGCCCTCGAGGGGACCCGTGTCAAGATCCCCGTAGAGGAGACCGACGAGATCTGTGATCTGTGCGGGCGGAACCTTGTGATCAAATACGGCAAGTTCGGCCGCTTCCTGGCCTGCCCGGGCTGGCCGGAGTGCTCGTTCACCAAGCCCATTGTCGAACATATGCCGGGCCGCTGCCCCAAGTGCGGCGCGGGGATGCTCAAGCGCAAGTCCAAGCGCGGCTTTGCCTATTATGCCTGCGAAACGGGCGCGGAGTGCGGCTTTATGACCTGGGACGTGCCCACAGACCAGGATTGCCCCGCCTGCGGGCAGACGATGTTCAAGCGCTCGGGCAAGGGACGGATGAAGCCCTTCTGCATCAACGAGAAGTGTGAAAACTTCCTGCCCGAGGATCAGCGCGGCTACTATAAGAAAAAGACCGCAGAGGCCGAGCAGACCGGCGAGGCCCTGCCCGCCGGCGCGCCGCCGGAGCCGAAGACCGCCGCGAAGAAGCCTTCCGCAAAAAAGACCGCGGCCAAAAAGGCGACGGCAAAAAAGAGCACCGCAAAAAAGACCGCAGCCAAATCCACCGCCAAAAAGACCACGACCCGGAAAACCGCCAAGGGAGATCAGACATGAATACCGTTACCGTAGTGGGCGCAGGCCTTGCCGGCTGTGAGGCCGCCTGGCAGCTGGCCCAAAGAGGCATCCGGGTACGCCTGTATGAGATGAAGCCCGAAAAAATGACCCCGGCGCACCACAGCCCGGCGTTTGCAGAGCTGGTTTGCTCCAACTCTCTGCGAGGCGACCGGCTGGAAAATGCGGTCGGCCTGCTCAAGGAAGAGCTGCGGCGGCTCGGCAGCCTCATTTTGGCCTGCGCCGACGAGACCCGGGTTGAGGCCGGCGGGTGCCTTGCCGTAGACCGGGAGGGCTTTTCCCGCCTGGTGACCGAGAAGATCCGCAGCCATCCCAATATCACCGTGATCGAGCAGGAGCTCACGCAGATCCCCGAGCAGCGCCCTTTGATCATCGCCACCGGCCCTCTGACCTCTGAGGCGCTGTCGCAGGCCATCGGGGCACACTTCGGCGGCGAGTCCTATCTCAACTTCTTCGACGCTGCGGCCCCGCTGGTGAGCTTTGAATCCATTGATATGGAACAGGCCTGGTTCGCCAGCCGGTATGACCGCGGCACACCGGATTATGTCAACTGTCCGATGGACGAGCCCACCTACAAGGCCTTTGTCCGTGAGCTTGCCGCCGCCGAAGAGGCGCCGGTCCATGGCTTTGAAGACAGCAAGGTTTTTGAAGGCTGCATGCCGGTCGAGGTGATGGCCCGCCGCGGCGAGGACACGCTGCGCTACGGCCCGCTCAAGCCCGTGGGTCTGCCCGACCCCAAAACCGGCAAAGAGCCCTATGCCGTGGTCCAGCTTCGCAAGGACAACAAAACCGGCACCATCTATAACATCGTGGGCTTCCAGACCCACCTCAAATGGCCGGAGCAGCGCCGCGTCTTCTCCATGATCCCGGCCCTGCGCAGCGCCGAGTTCATCCGCTACGGCGTGATGCACCGCAACACGTTTTTAGACTCGCCCAGGCTGCTGGACCGATATTATTGCGACCGGCGCGATCCGCTTTTGGCCTTTGCCGGCCAGATGACCGGCGTGGAGGGCTATGTGGAGTCCACGGCCTCCGGCCTGCTTGCGGCGCTTGCCATGGCAGCCCGCGTTCTGGGCCAGCCCCTGCCGGACTTCACCGACCAGACCGCCATCGGCGCGCTGAGCCTGTATATCAGCGACACCTCGGTCACGAGCTTCCAGCCCATGAACATAAACTTCGGCATCATGGCGCCGCTTGGCTATAAGGTCAAGGGCAAGGCCAACAAAAACCTTGCCATCGCCAACCGGGCCCTTGCGGCACTGGAGCAGACAGCGATCCCCCATACAGAAACAGGGAGGTAACACATATGAAGATCATTATTGACGCCATGGGCGGCGACAACGCCCCTCTGGAGTTCCTCAAGGGCGGCCTGCGGGCAGCCAGGGAGTGCCAGGTGGACGTGGTCCTGGTGGGCCGTGTGGCCGAGCTTCTGGAGCTGATGAAGCAGCAGGGTATTGAGACCCTGCCCAAGGGCGTTGAGCTCATGGATGCCGAGGACGTGGTGGATATGCACGACGACCCGGCCACGGTCCATAAGAAGCGGAAAAACTCCTCCATGGTCCTGGGGCTGAAGCTTCTGGCCGACGGCGGCGGCGACGCCTTCGTCTCGGCAGGCTCCACCGGGGCACTGCTCTCGGCGGCAACCCTGGTGGTCAAGCGGGTACGCGGCATCCGCCGCGCGGCCTTTGGCCCCACCCTGCCCACCAAGACCGGAAACCTGGTTCTCATCGACGCCGGCGCCAACGCGGAGTGCAGCCCGGAGTTTTTGCTCCAGTTCGGCTGCATGGGCTCGTTCTACGCCAAAAAGGCGCTCGGCCTGGAAAGCCCCCGCGTCGGCCTGCTCAACAACGGCGCCGAGGACTCCAAGGGCGACGAGCTGCACAAGGCTGCCTACACGCTGCTGCGTGACGCAGGCGAGCGGGGCGTCATCCAATTTGTGGGCAACGTCGAGGCGCGCGACGCCATGCTGGGCGCGTGTGACGTGCTGGTTGCCGACGGCTTCAGCGGCAACGTGATGCTCAAGTCCATCGAGGGCACGGCCATGTTCATGGGCTCGCTCATCAAGCGGATGTTCCTCAAAAACTGGAAGACCAAGCTTGGCTACCTGCTGCTCAAGGACGGCGTCAAGGAGCTCACCGGGATGCTGGATTATAACAAGGTCGGCGGCACGATGCTGCTTGGCATCTGCAAGCCTGTGATCAAAGCCCACGGCTCGTCCAATGCAGACGCCGTGGTCGGCGCGGTGCGCCAGGCGGTCGCGGCGGTCGAGTCCGGCATCTGCCAGGACATCCGCGACCACGTCGCCGAGATGACGCTTCCCAAGGAGGAACCCCATGCATAAGCTCGAGCAGGCCATCGGCTATACCTTTCAGGACAAGACGCTTTTGGAGCAGGCCTTGTCCCACTCCTCCTACGCCAACGAGACGCTTCACGATGGGCTGAAAAGCTATGAGCGCCTGGAATTTCTGGGCGACTCCATCCTGGGCTTTGTCACGGCGGACTATCTCAGCCGCTCGTTTCCTGCCCTGCACGAGGGCGATCTGACCAAGCTGCGGGCGGATCTGGTCTGTGAGACCAGCCTGTCCAAAACCGCCCAGGCGCTGGAGCTTGACGCCTGGCTGCGCCTTGGCCGGAGCGAGGAGGCCACCGGCGGCAGAGCGCGCGTTTCCATCCTGGCCGACGTGGTGGAGGCCATCATCGCTGCGATCTACCTTGACGGCGGCTTTGCCCAGGCACGGCGCTTTATCTACCACTACGTTCTGGTCGACACCCAGCAGCGGGTCAAGCTCAACGCCGACTGGAAGACCATGCTCCAGGAGCGGGTGCAGCAGAAGAAAAACCAGGTCCTCAGCTACGAGCTCACCGGGACCTCCGGCCCGGATCACGACAAGCACTTTTCCGTGCGCGTCCTGCTCAACGGCGAGCCTGTGGGCGAGGGCGAGGGCACCAGCAAAAAACGCGCCGAGCAGGCCGCCGCACGACTTGCCATGGAGCGGCTGTATCCGGAAGGCTGAGCCAAGCCGCCAAAACAAGACAGACAGCAGCGGGATTGCTCCGGCGCAGATCCGGGCTCGTCAAGTTCTTTCACGTGCATAACGCCCCAAGTCCGTGACAGACTGCAAAGCGGACTTGGGGCTTTTTTTCTGAAAAAAACCCAAACATTTTCAACAATTTTTATTGACTATTTTCGTGAAATCTGCTATAATGCGTATCTGCGTGGGCTTAGTATGCCCATTGCCCTGATGGAGGTGTGACCGGTGCTGGACGAACTGAAAACCGCAAACAAGGTCGTCGGCATCAAGCAGCTCCGCAAGGCCCTTGCCAAGGGGCAGATCAGCCGGGTCTTCCTGGCTGAAAACGCCGACCCTGCGCTGACCCAGCCCGTGGCTGAGCTCAGCGAAAGCCTGGGCGTGCCCGTTTTGTGGGCCGCAACCATGCAGGAGCTTGGCGCTGCCTGCCAGATCGCCGTCGGCGCCTCCGCCGCGGGGATTCTCCGGCCCTGATGGGCCCTGTTTCGTGATCCGTGGAATATTTTGGATATTCCTGGACATAATAAAGCGGCGACAAGCCGACATTCAAAAGAAAGGAGAAACACATGCCTACTTTTAATCAGCTGGTAAGAAAGGGAAGACAGCAGTCCACCTACAAGTCCACTGCTCCCGCTCTGCAGAAGGGTATGAACACCCTGAAGAACCGTACCACCGATCTGTCCTCTCCCCAGAAGAGAGGCGTCTGCACCGCAGTTCGTACCACCACCCCCAAGAAGCCCAACTCTGCGCTGCGTAAGATCGCCCGTGTTCGCCTGACCAATGGATACGAGGTCTCCTCCTATATCCCCGGTGAAGGCCACAACCTGCAGGAGCACTCTGTCGTCCTGATCCGCGGCGGCCGTGTCAAGGACCTGCCCGGTGTTCGTTACCACATCATCCGCGGCACGCTGGATACCCAGGGTGTGCAGGGCCGTATGCAGGCTCGTTCCAAGTACGGTGCCAAGAGACCCAAGGCCTCCAAGAAGAAGTAAGCCTCGGCCTCAACCACAAATCTGACATTTTTGCCTTATGCAAGGCAGTACCTTGCCATGAGTTTATATAGATTTCAGGATCTGTAACCTCTGGCAAGCACCAACAAAAGGCACAGCCTTTTGAAGTACCTATGAAATCATTATTTTATGAAGGAGGGAAGCGAAGTGCCCAGAAGAGGTAATGTTCCCAAGAGAGAAGTTCTCCCGGATCCTATTTACAATTCCGTTCTGGTTACCAAGCTCGTCAACAGCATCATGCTCGACGGCAAGAAGGGCGTTGCCCAGAAGGTCGTGTACGGTGCCTTTGAACTTGTTGAACAAAAGACCGGCAAGAACGGTCTGGAAGCCTTCCAGCAGGCCATGGAAAACATCATGCCCGCTCTGGAAGTCAAGTCCCGCCGCGTGGGCGGCGCCACCTACCAGGTTCCTCTGGAGGTCAAGCCCGACCGTCGGCAGACTCTGGGTCTGCGGTGGATCACCACCTATGCCCGCAAGCGCAGCGAAAAGACCATGAGAGAGCGCCTGGCCGCTGAGATCATGGACGCCTGCAACAACACCGGCGCCTCTGTGAAGAAGCGCGAAGATACCCACAAGATGGCCGAAGCCAACAAGGCTTTCTCCCACTTCCGTTGGTAATTCTTCCTTATCTGATAAAGGAGCAAAACCATGCCGAGACAATACTCACTTGAGAATACGAGAAACATCGGCATCATGGCGCACATTGACGCCGGCAAGACCACGACCACCGAGCGGATCCTGTTCTACACCGGCCGTACCTACAAGCTGGGCGAGACCCACGAGGGTACGGCAACCATGGACTGGATGGAGCAGGAGCAGGAGCGAGGCATCACCATCACCTCCGCTGCTACCACCTGCTTCTGGAAGGGTCGCCGCATTAATATCATTGACACCCCGGGTCATGTGGACTTCACCGTAGAGGTGGAGCGCAGCCTCAGAGTGCTGGACGGTGCTGTCACCGTCCTGTGCGCAAAGGGCGGCGTCGAGCCCCAGACCGAGACTGTCTGGCGTCAGGCTGACAAGTATGACGTTCCCAGAATGGTGTACATCAACAAGATGGACATCATGGGCGCCAACTTTTTCAATGTCCTCAAGATGATGCATGATCGTCTCAAATGCAATGCAGTCCCCATTCAGCTCCCCATCGGCGCTGAGGCGGACTTCACCGGCGTCATTGACCTCATCCGCATGAAGGCCAACGTCTTCTACGATGAGCTGGGCAAGGACGTCCGGGAGGAGGAGATCCCCGAAGACCTTATGGATCTTGCCCAGGAGTACCGGGAAAAGCTCATGGATGCCGTCTCCGAAGAGGACGACGAGATCACCGAGCTCTACCTCTCCGGCGAGGAGGTCCCCGAGGCGCTCATCCACCGTGCCATCCGCAAGGCCACCATCGGCGTGCGCATGGTGCCCGTCTGCTGCGGCACCTCTTACCGCAACAAGGGCGTTCAGGAGCTGCTTGACGCGATTGTGGAGTATATGCCCTCTCCTTTGGATAAAAAGGGCATCCACGGCGTCAACCCCAAGACCGAAAATGAAGAGTTCCGCCCCGCCAGCGACGAGGCGCCCTTCTCCGCTCTGGCCTTTAAGATCGCAACCGACCCCTTTGTGGGCAAGCTGTGCTTCTTCCGGGTCTACTCCGGCTCGGTTGAAAAGGGCAAGACGGTCATGAACACCACCAAGGGTACCCGTGAGCGCCTGGGCCGCATCCTGCAGATGCACGCCAATCACCGGGAAGACATCGAGTGTGTCTACTCCGGCGATATCGCCGCCGCGGTCGGTGTGAAAAACACCACCACCGGCGACACCCTGTGCGATGAAAAGCACCCCATTCTTTTGGAATCCATGGAATTCCCCGAGCCTGTGATCCGCGTAGCCATCGAGCCCAAGACCAAGGCCGGCCAGGAGAAGATGGGCATTGCCCTGATGAAGCTGGCCGAAGAGGACCACACCTTCAAGACCTACACCGACGACGAAACGGGTCAGACCATCATCGCCGGCATGGGTGAGCTTCACCTGGAGATCATCGTCGATCGCCTGCTGCGGGAGTTCAAGGTCGAGGCCAACGTCGGCGCGCCCCAGGTCGCCTACAAGGAGACCATCCAGGAGTCCGCGGACGTGGACATGAAATATGCCCGTCAGTCCGGCGGCAAGGGCCAGTACGGTCACGTCAAGATCAAGGTCGAGCCCAACGAGTCCGGCAAGGGCTATGAGTTCGTCAACGCCGTTGTCGGCGGTGCGATCCCCAAGGAGTATATCCCTGCGGTGGACCAGGGCATCCAGGGCGCCATGCAGGCCGGCGTGCTTGCCGGCTACCCGGTCGTGGACGTCAAGGTCACGCTCTACGACGGCTCCTATCACGAGGTTGACTCCTCGGAGCTTGCCTTCAAGATTGCCGGCTCCATGGCCTTCAAAGAGGGCTGCCGCAAGGCCAAGCCCGTGGTGCTCGAGCCCATCATGAAGGTCTCGGTCATCGTGCCTGAGGAGTATATGGGCGACGTCATCGGCGACATCTCCGGTCGCCGCGGCAACATTCTGGGCATGCAGCCCAGAAGCGGCTCTACGCAAATCGACGCCAACGTTCCGCTCAGCGAGATGTTCGGCTACGCGACCGATCTTCGCAGCCGCACCCAGGGTCGTGGAAATTACTCCATGGAACCCAGCCATTATATCCAACTGCCCAAGAGCTTACAGGACGAAATTGTTCTGAAAAGAGGCAGATAATTGAAAAATAATGCTTGTATTTTTGCGGAATATAGTGTAGAATGGCTGTATGAGTGAAAATCTGGCAAAACCAACTTTTCCCATCACTGAAACAATTTACAGGAGGAAATTTTTCAATGGCAAAGCAGAAATTCAATAGAACCAAGCCCCATGTCAACATCGGCACCATCGGTCACATCGACCATGGCAAGACCACTCTGACCGCTGCCATCACCAAGTACCTGGCCATGAAGGGCGGCGCTGAGTACACCGATTACTCTTCCATCGATAAGGCTCCCGAAGAGAGAGAGCGCGGCATCACCATCAACACTGCTCACGTTGAGTACGAGACCGAAAAGCGTCACTATGCTCACGTTGACTGCCCGGGTCATGCTGACTACATCAAGAACATGATCACCGGCGCTGCTCAGATGGACGGCGCGATCCTGGTTATCGCTGCTTCCGACGGCCCCATGGCTCAGACCAAGGAGCACCTGCTGCTGGCCCGTCAGGTTAACGTGCCTTCCGTTCTGGTCTTCCTGAACAAGTGCGACCAGGTCGACGACGAAGAGCTGCTCGAACTCGTTGAGATGGAAGTCCGCGAGACCCTCGACTTCTACGGCTTCCCCGGCGACGACACCCCCATCATCCGCGGCTCCGCTCTGAACGCTCTGGTCAGCGAGTCCACCGATCCCGACGCTCCCGAGTACGCCTGCATCAAGGAACTCATGGACGCTGTTGACTCCTGGATCCCCACTCCCGACCGTAAGGCTGATATGCCCTTCCTGATGCCCGTTGAGGACGTCTTCACCATCTCCGGCCGCGGCACCGTGGCCACTGGCCGTGTCGAGCGTGGTACCATCAAGAAGATGGAGCCCGTCGAGATCGTTGGCCTGTCCGACGAGAAGAAGAACACCGTTGTCACCGACATCGAGATGTTCCACAAGCTGCTTGACTTCGCTGAGGCTGGCGACAACATCGGCGCTCTGCTCCGCGGCATTGACAAGAAGTCCATCGAGCGCGGCCAGGTTCTGGCTAAGCCCGGTTCCATCCATCCCCACACCAAGTTCAAGGGCCAGGTTTACGTCCTGACCAAGGAAGAAGGCGGCCGTCATACCCCGTTCTTCAACAACTACAGACCCCAGTTCTATTTCCGTACCACCGACGTGACCGGCATCATCACCCTGCCCGAAGGCGTTGAGATGTGCATGCCCGGCGACAACGTCGACATGGACGTTGAGCTGATCACCCCCATCGCCATCGAGAACGGCCTCCGCTTCGCTATCCGCGAGGGCGGCAGAACCGTCGGCTCCGGCGTTGTCATCGCCATCAACGAGGACTAATTCAGGTCTAAGCTGTCAAATCAGGGCTGCCCGTTCGGGCAGCCCTTTTTGCAGCGCAATCCCATTCAGAGGAGGACACGTACGTGCAAATCATCTTGCTGGTCCTGGATCTTTTGGGCACGCTGGCCTTCGCGGTCTCCGGCGCTCTGGTTGCCATCCGGCGCCGGATGGACATCTTCGGCGTTCTGGTCCTGGCCATCGTCACAGCCACAGGCGGCGGCGTTCTGCGGGACGTGATCATGGGCAGCCTTCCGCCCGTGACCTTTCTGAACCCCCTCTATGCGGGCGTCTCGGCGCTCACGGGTCTGGTTGTGTTTCTGGTCATGTACTTCCACCCCAAGCTGCCGCAGCGGGTCACGGCCTTTTATGATTGGACCATGTTCCTCTTCGATACGCTCGGCGTCGCGGCCTTTACCGTTGACGGCGTGGCGCTTGCCGTCAATCACGGCTATCGCACCAACTTCTTTCTGATGGTGTTTTTGGGCGTGATCACCGGTGTGGGCGGCGGCGTCATGCGGGACATTCTGGCAGACCGCATGCCGGATATTCTGCGCAAGCACGTCTATGCCCTGGCCTCTGTTCTGGGCGCGGTGGTCACAAGCCTGCTCATCCGCACCACGCTGCCCCAGCAGACCGCCATGATCGCGGGCTTTGCCGCCATCGTGCTGCTCCGCGTGCTTGCCGCCCGTTTCCGCTGGGATCTGCCCAAGGTCCAGGACCGCCGGGAGGAGCCGTAAAAAACCCGTCCGCACCGATCTGGTACGGACGGGTTTGCCTCTCTCAATGCCAGAAGACCCAGAGAAACACATAGCCTACCGCAACCGCGGTCAGCGTAAATGGAATGCCGATGCGTGCAAAGTCCCGGAAGCCGCTCTCATATCCCTGCTTGCGCAAAAGACCGGTTGCCGTGATGTTGGCCGAGGCGCCCACGGGCGTCAGGTTGCCGCCCAGAGTTGCGCCGCACAGCAGCCCGAAATAGAGCAGATACGGCTCCACGCCAAGCTCCGCCGTTACCGCGGCCAGCACAGGCAGCATGGTCGCCACATAGGGGATGTTGTCCACAAAGGCGGAGATCAGCACCGAGCCCCAGACGATCATCGTGTAGAGCAAGAACAGATTTGTCCCGCCGACCCGGACGATCCAGGCCGCAAAGTCGTCAATGATGCCAACCTGGGTCACACCCGCGATCACGCAGAACAGGCCCATAAGCAGCAAAAGCGTCTCGTAGTCCACGCTTTTGAGCGCTTCGGCCACAGGCGGGGCTGATTTGCCGCGCGTCAGCTCTGCAAGCACCGTCACCAGAGCAAGGCCCATGCACAAAAGCCCGTTGGTGTTCTCCGGCTTGTGCGGCAAAAACGACGCGCCGATCAGCAGCACCACCACGCCGAGCAGCGTCACCGTGGGGATGTAGTCCAGCACCGGCGTGCGCTCTTCTGAAGACACGGGCTGCTTGTCTTTGCGGAACAGGAGCATCATGATCGGCACCGTTGCAATGGCGCCAAGCTCCACGGCGAAGAACATACCCGGCCTGCCCAGCATCCAGAAGAAGCTGTTAAAGTCCATCCCCGCATAAGCGCCCAGCATGATCGAGGTGGTGTCCCCAACCAATGTGGCCGCGCCCTGCAGGTTCGAGGATACGGCAATGGACAAAATCATGGGCACCGGAGAGATTTTCAGCTTTTTGCAAACCGCGATGCCCACCGGCGCGATCATCAGGACCGTCGCTACGTTGTCAATAAAGGCCGAAACGAAACCGGCAAACAGCGACATCAGAATTGTGACCCACATGACGTTTGGCGCTTTGTTGAGCAGCACGTCCGCGATCCGGTTTGGCATTTGTGAGGCAATGAAGTAGTGGACAATGATCATGGTGCCGGCAATCATCATCAAGGCGTTCCAGTTCACACTTGGAATGATCTGCCCAATGGGGAGAATGCCAAGCAGCACATAAATCGCAGCGGTGCCGAGCGCAAGGTACATCTTAAAGCGGGGCAGGGCGATGATGCCAACGTACATCACAGCACGAAGAGCACCAGAGCAACAAGCTTCAGTGTGTCGGGGTTCATAAAGCATTCCTTCTTTCCGGGAGCATAAAAAAAGACGAGACCTGTGCCGCTGTGAGCCAAAGCTTCAACGGCAAACGTCTCGCCACTTCATCACCAAGCCGGGCCGGAGGCCGTATTGACGGCAAGGTGAACGCTGTTTGCGCAGGCTACTCCCTGTTTGCGCTCCAACTATACCATACCAAACCAGATTTGTCAACCTAAGCGCGCTTTTTTGTGCGCTGCAGGCCGCAGGCTGCGCAAGATTTTCGAAAAAAGTGAAAATAAGGCTTGACAATTTGCGTATTTGTGGTATAATACCCTTGTTGCTTGAGAAAAGCAGCTACAAATGAATGAGTTGGTGTTGATTGGCTTGAGGGTCCACCTGTTCCCATCCCGAACACAGAAGTTAAGCTCAAGCGCGTCGACGATACTTGGCGGGTGACTGCCCGGGAGTCGGTAGAGCGACGGACTGTTAATCCGCAGGTCGTTGGTTCGAGTCCAACAGGGGGAGCCATGAAAAAACCTCGCTTCGGCGAGGTTTTTTCAATCATGTATGCCCTTACGGGCAAATGATGTTGGCTTCGCCAATGATGTGTCCTGCGGGACATTGAGGCAAAAGTCGCATCCGTATCGAAATTGCGTCTGAAAACTCAATTTTAAGCCATTTTCGCTCTTGGGCTATTTTGTCTGTTCATCACATGAAAAAGCACTTGCGAAAGCAAGTGCTTTTTTCTGTGTGTCAATCTGCAAGCTTCCTGCTTTGCCTGAACTGGGAGGACACGCTATGCTGCCAAACGGATTTGAAGAAAAGATGCAGGCCCTTCTGGGGCCGGAGTACGAGGCCTTCCTCCGGGCACTCGACGGACCGCGCCGCGTCGGTCTGCGCCGAAATCCGCGCAAGCCGCTGGATCCGGAAGCGCTGGACTTCGGCCTTTCTCCCGTCCCCTGGGAGCCGCTTGGCCATACCTACGACCCGAGCTGCCGTCCTGGGCTGGATCCGCGCCACGAAGCAGGCGGCTTCTACCTGCAAGAGCCCAGCGCCATGGCGCCGGTGGCGCTGCTTGATCCACAGCCCGGCGAGCGGATTTTGGATCTCTGCGCTGCACCGGGCGGCAAGTCCACGCAAATTGCCGGGCGGCTTATGGGATCCGGCCTCCTGGTCTGCAACGAGATCCATCCCAAACGGGCAAAGATCCTCTCGTCCAATCTCGAGCGCCTCGGCATTGAAAACGCCCTGGTTCTGAACGAGCACCCGCAGTCCCTTGCGGCGCGCTTTGCGGGCTATTTCGACCGTGTTTTGGTGGACGCGCCCTGCTCCGGCGAGGGCATGTTCCGCAAGCATGACGAGGCCGTGACGGATTGGAGCGCCGAGACGGTCGCCATGTGCGCCCGCCGCCAGCAGGAGATCCTTCAGAGCGCCGCATGTATGCTGCGCCCCGGCGGACGGCTGGTCTACTCCACGTGTACCTTCTCACCCGAGGAGGACGAGGGAACGGTCGCACTTTTTTTGGAACGACATCCGGATTTTTTCGTCGAACCACAGGATACGCCCTGGTTTGCCCCCGGGCGGCCCGAGTGGGTCCCGGGCGGCCGGGCGGAGCTTGCCGGCACGGTGCGCCTTTGGCCGCACAAGCTGGCAGGGGAGGGGCACTTTGCCGCCGTCCTGCGCCGTCGCGGGGACGAGCCCGCTGCCGGCGTAAACACCCTCAGCGCGCAAAAGCTTCCTGCTGCGGCCGAAACGCTGTTGCGCGAGCTGGGCGTGACGCTGCCGGACGGGATCCCGGTTGCCTTTGGCGACACCTGGTATCTGGCCCCGCCGGATACCCCGGTGCTCTCGGGCCTGCGGGTCCTGCGCCCCGGCCTGGAGCTTGGGACCGTGCAAAAGGGACGCTTTTTGCCGTCTCACGCGCTGGCCCTGTGGTGCAGCGCCTGCACAGCCGAGCTTGCGCTTGATCCTGCCGGCGACGAGATCCGCCGCTACCTGGCCGGGCAGACCCTTGCCTGCAACCAGACCGGCTGGGTCCTGGTCAAAACGGGCGGCCTGTCCATCGGGTGGGGCAAGGCCAGCGCCGGTGTGCTGAAAAATCATTATCCCAAGGGCCTGAGAAGGCCCTACGCACCCGCTTCACATGGCTGATCCATGTTTCATGGGAAAATGTTGACATAATTTCTTCTTTACAACTGCGCAAACTTATGCTATAATAAACAAGTTACCAAAAAACGACTTTCCTTTCCACAAAAATCCACACGATCAAGGGGAATTTTATGGTCAAATATATCATCAACGGCGCCAAGCCCCTGCAGGGAACCGTTTGCATCTCCGGGGCCAAAAACGCCGCTGTCGGCATTTTGCCCGCCACGCTGCTGGTCAAGGGCACCTGCCGGATTGAAAACGTACCGGACATTTCCGACGTCCGCCTGCTGTTACAGATTTTGGACGAAATGGGCGCGGTGATCCGCCGCCTGTCGCCCAACACCATCGAAATCGACTGCTCCCATGTGCGCGACTCTGTCGCCCCGATCGAGCTTGTCCGCCGCATCCGCGCCTCCTATTACCTCATCGGCGCCCAGCTTGGCCGCTTTGGTCATGCCAAGGTCGCGCTGCCCGGCGGCTGCAACTTCGGCGCGCGCCCCATCGACCAGCATATCAAGGGCTTTGAGGCCATCGGCGCCATGGTGGAGCTCACCGGCGGCTACGTGGTCGCAACCGCTCCGGCCGACGGTCTGCAGGGCGCACGGGTGAACCTGGACGTGGTCTCTGTCGGCGCCACCATGAACATTATGATCGGCGCAGTGCTGGCCCACGGCACCACCATCATCGAAAACGCCGCCAAAGAGCCGCATATCGTCGACCTTGCCAACTTCCTCAACGCCATGGGCGCCAAGATCTCCGGCGCGGGCACGGACCTCATCCGTGTGCGCGGCGTGCGGGCGCTGCACGGCGGGTCCTACGCCATCATCCCCGACCAGATCGAGGCCGGCACCTATATGGCCGCTGTGGCGGCTGTCGGCGGAGACGTTCTGGTGCAGAACGTCATCCCCAAGCATATGGACTGCATTTCCGCAAAGCTTCGTGAGATGGGCGTAAAGATTACCGAGTACGACGAGGCCATCCGCGTTACCCGCACAGCCCGTCTGCGCCGGGCCAACGTCAAGACCATGCCCTATCCCGGCTTCCCCACGGATATGCAGCCGCAGATCGCCGTCTGCATGTCGCTTGCCCGCGGCACCAGCATCGTCACCGAGAGCATCTACGACACCCGCTTCCGCTATTGTGCCGAGCTCAACCGCATGGGCGCCGCCATCCAGGTGGACACCAAGGTGGCTGTGATCGACGGCGTGGAGCAGCTTCACGGCTGTGACGTGAAGGCCTTTGACCTTCGCGCCGGCGCTGCCATGGTCATCGCGGGTCTTGCCGCCCAGGGCACCACCGTGATCGAGGACGTCCATTTTATCGAGCGCGGCTATGAGAACATGATCGAAAAGCTTACCGCCATCGGCGCGGATATCCGCCGTGTCGAGATCCCCGAAACCGCCGCCGTGCGTACCGCCGGCTGAGCGCGATACAGAAAACCGGAGCTGTGTGTTCTGAAACGGGAACACACAGCTCCGGTTTTTCTCATGCCGAAAGCGCACTATGATAGCTCCAAAAAGCCAGCCAGCAGCTTCAGCGTGTTTGCCACACCGTCCTTGTGGCTGCGCTCATACCCGTGGGAGGCGTAGACGCCCGGGCCGATCAGCCCGTGGCGGATATCCCAGCCTGCGCCCAGCGTGGCCTCCACGTCGGAGCCATAGTGGGGATAGACGTCCACGGCGTAGTCGGCCTGCTGGTTTTTTGCGGCCTGGATGAGCCTGCGCACCACCTCATAGCTGTACGGACCGCCGCTGTCCTTTGCACAGATCGAGACCTGATGCTCGGTGCACTGCAATCCGTCGCCCACGCAGCCCATATCCACGCTGATGGCCTCGGTGACGCCCTGCGGCACCGAGCCTGCCCCGCCGTGGCCGACCTCTTCATACACCGTGATGTGGACGTAGACCCGCCGCTTGGGCGTGACGCCCTCGTCCTTCAGATACTTGGCCAGGCCCAGCAGGATGCCCACACTGAGCTTGTCGTCCAAAAAGCGGCTTTTGATATAGCCCTTCTCAGTCACCCTTGTGCGGGGCTCAAAGCAGACGATGTCGCCCACCTCAATGCCGAGCGCACGGACCTCCTCGGCGGAGCTGACCGCTTCGTCGAGCACGACCTCGGTGTTGTCATAGCTTCTTTGGATCGTGCGCAGCTCTCCGTTGACGTGCAGCGAGGCGTTCACAAGCTGAAAGGTGCCCTCGTAGACGCCGTTGAACTTGGTCACGATCCGGCAGTTTTCGGTCTCCACAGCCGTGGGGGGCAGGCCGCCCAGGGGCGTGAGGCGCAGTCTGCCGCTGCCCTTGATCTCGGCGACCATGGCGCCAAGCGTGTCGGTGTGGGCCTCAAGCAGCAGCGCGTCGTCGGCGTTTTCGCCGCCCAGATCCGCCAGAATACCGCCCTTGACCGTGCGGCGGGCGGAAAAACCCAGCGAAGAAAAGGCATCCAGCAGAAAGGCCTCCGCCTGGCGGGTGTAGCCCGAGGGACTGTCGATCGCCAAAAGCGCCGCTGCCTGCGAGACCGCGTAATCGGTATAGGTTGTGATGTGTTCCATAATATCCCTCCTTTTGGTGCCATTCTACCATACTCTGCGCCCCAGCGCAAGGGGCAATCAGATGCGGCGGCGCAGAAGCATACGGCGGCAAAGCCGGGCACAACACCCGCTTTGCCGCCGTATGCATATAAAAATGGGGCTGCGATTGTGCGGACCGCAGCCCCGCCGCCTCGTCAGAAAGGGAGAGAGTCAAAACCTGTGAGGCAGGGAAAAAAGAGGTACTTTAGACGTAGAACGATGCGTCAAAAAGAAACCTTACACCCAAATGCATCTTACCAAACAGAACGAAAAAAGTCTATGATTTCGGAACAAGCCGCAGAATATGGGAACAAACTGCACGGCGATGCTTGACTTTTCACCACAGGTTGGAGTATAGTTAGCCTAAGAGAACAGCAGGGGAGGCGCCTGGGATGATACAAAGCTTTTATAGCTGGATCTGGTATCCGTTTTCGCTGTATTGCTATCATCTGATCACGGTGCCCGGTATGCGGATGTTCCCGCCCCGCTGGAAGCTTACGGGCTGGCGCCGGGCCTTGGCCTGGTTTGCCGCAGCAATGGTTTCGGGCTTTCTGGCCCAGATGCTGCGCCTTGGCGTGCTGGCGCTGCTTAAGATCACCGGCTGGCCGGATACGTTCTTCTTCCAGCAGATCTGCCACC
This sequence comes from uncultured Eubacteriales bacterium, assembly GCA_900316335.1. Lineage (GTDB taxonomy): Bacteria > Bacillota > Clostridia > Oscillospirales > Oscillospiraceae > JAFRPC01. Next base: position 17,837 of record ONCN01000050.1, read on the forward strand.
TGGCCGCGCTGGGCTTGGTGTGCGGCGTGTTTTACAAGGGCAGCCTTGTGACCAAGCTTCTGGTCATCAACCTCGCCCTGGCGCTTGCAAACCAGCTTGCGTTTATCTACGGCACCGTGATGCTCATGGTCCTTGGCCCGGAGTATTCTGTCTGGATGATCCTCCTGCGCGACGTGTTGAGCTTTTGCGCCTTCGGTTATTTTTATCACGCCCTGCGTGTCAACACGGTCGCGGGAAACCTGTTTCTGGCCCGCCGGGATCAGATCTGCCTGCTTGCCATCGTGTTTCTCAATTTCACGCTCTCGTGCAGCGCCCGGGGCTTTTTGATGCCCCTTCCGGCGACGGTGTTCTACGTCAGCGGGTGTCTGACCACGATTGCGATCACGTTTTTGCTCTTCCGCTATGCCTGGGAGCATCAGCGTGCCAAGGAGCAGCAGACGCTTTTGCAGGATATGCGTCTGTCTCAGAGCGCTCTGAGCCAGATCCAGGAGACTGCCGCCCAGATGCGGGAGATGCGGCATGAGCTGGGCAACCATTTTGTCTATATCTCCTCCATGCTCGAGCAGAAGCAGTATGACGAGCTTGCGGACTACCTTTCGACCATGGAGACCTGGCAGGACGCCCTGGCCCAGACCGTGGCGACGGCCAACCCCGTGGCCAACGCGGTGATCAACGGCAAGCTCTCCTATGCCCGGTCGCTTGGAATCCGGACCCGCGCGAGCGTGAGTCTGCCGCAGAGCCTGCCGCTGGACGATCTGTCTCTGTGCTCGCTTCTGGGCAATCTGCTCAACAACGCCATCGAGGCCTGCCAGGGTACAAGCGCGCCGGATATCCTGCTGCGGATCGGCCCGATGAAGAGCTATCTGGTCTTCCGGCTGGAAAACACGGTGGATCACGACGTCCTGAAGGACAATCCGGAGCTTCGCTCCACCAAGCCCGATGAGCAGGAGCACGGCTTCGGTATGCGCGTCATTCGCCGCATCGTGCAGTCGCACAAGGGCATTCTGCGCTGCGAGATGATCGAAGAGGACCGTTTCTGCGTGCAGGTGATGCTGATGCTTTGAAAAAGAAACCGACCCCGCTGCGGCGCGATGTGTCCGCAGCGGGGTCGGTCTTTTGCGGCCCTATTCCCGGGCCTCCATCATGGCAAAGTGGCCGAAGGCGTCCTGCACCTGGGACAGATAGGTCCTGCCCACGGGGATCACCGTGCCGTCGTCGAGCGTCAGCTCCGTCTTGGCGATGGCGCGGATAAAGCGGCAGTTTACCAGATAGCTTTTGTGGCAGCGCACAAAGTCGTACGGGGCAAGCTGGTCTGCAATAGACTGAAAGGCGGAGCTGACTTCGTGCACGCCCTGCCCGTCGTGGATCAGCTGGTGCTTGCGCACCGCCTCGACAAAGGCGATCCGCTCCGGCCGCAGCAGCACCGTGCCGCCCCCGCCGGTGGGGAAGGAGAGCTTCCGGTCGCCCTGCAGCTCCACCAGAATGTCCCGCAGGACCTGCGGCAGCATGGTCTTGAGCTGAGATTTTGGGATAAAGCGGAACGGCCGCGCCTGAAAGGCGTCGAAAACCAGATCCTCCCGGTTGGAGATAAAGACCAGAAGGCAGCCCTTGAGCTCCGCCCGATAGAGCTTTCCCAGCCGAATGCCGTCAAGCTCGGGCATATCAATGTCGGCAAACAGGGCGTCAAAGCGTTTGCCCCGGCGAAGCTGCCGGGCAAGATCCGGGCTTTGCGTGAACAAGCACAGCTCCGCCTCGTCACCAAGCTCGGCCAGCTCCCGTTTGAGCTGCGCCGATACGCTTCGCACCGCCGCTGGCTCATCGTCGCAAACAGCCAGCCTCAGCTTCATATACACCGCTTCCTTTCCGGTAGCCGCTCAGGCTGCCGCGTTCTCTTTCCTTCTATCCCTATTATGACATGTCAAAGCAAGATTTGCAAGTATAATATCAGGTGTCACCCCCCAATCAAACAGGGCCGCGGCATTGCCGCGGCCCTGCGCCGGTTCCCCGGCAGGACGAAAAAGGAGGGTTGTTACAAGCTTACTTTGCAAGGTCGCGATACAGGAAGGTCACGACCTGGGCGCGGGTGCAGGTCTCGTTGGGGGAGAACTGATCGGCCTCGGTGCCCTTGGTGATGCCCTTCTCCACGGCCCACAGGACCGCGTCGAGATAGTAGGCGTCAGCGGGAACGTCCTTGAAGGGGTTCTCAGCCTTCTCGGCCTTGGGCTCGCCGGCGGCGCGCCACAGGAAGGTCACGACC
>ONCN01000006.1 GCA_900316335.1 uncultured Eubacteriales bacterium
ACCGCGCCAAGCCAGGCCTCAAGCGAGACGTGCGTCAGCAGGAAGACCACCGCCGCAGCCAGCGTCGAGGCGGAGATGATCGCGTCGTTGAGTGCATCCTTGCCCGAGGCGACAAGCGTGTCTGCGTTGACCCGCTCCCCGGTCTTTTTCACAAACGTGCCGAGCAGGATCTTCACCAGCAGGGCCACACCCACGATAATCAGGGCAGCCGGGCCGTAGTCCGGGGTTTCGGGATGGATGATTTTCTTGATCGACTCCACCAACGAGGTGACACCGGCATAGAGGATAATCACCGAGATCACCGCCGCCGACAGATACTCCACCCGCCCGTGGCCGTAGGGGTGCTGTTTGTCGGGCTTTTTCCCGGCAAGGCGTGTGCCGATGATGGTGATCACCGAGCTCAGCGCGTCGGACAGATTGTTCACCGCGTCAAGCACAATGGCGATGGAGTTGGCAAACAGTCCAACCGCAGCTTTAAAGCCTGCCAGCAGCAGATTGGTCAGAATTCCGATCACAGAGGTCCGGATGATCACACGGGAGCGATCGTTCATACAAGTCACGTCCTTTCCAAATGATACAATATAAAATATGATATGAATATAAGCCGATGATACCACAACTGCCCGAAAAAAGCAATCCCCCGCACGAAGCGGGGGGAGAGGAACAAAAGGCAAAAAAATCCTCCATGCTTGCGCATGAAGGATTTTTGGTGAAGCAGCACGCCGGGATTTCTCCGGTCTTGCTTGACGCGTTTTTCCAAGGCCCAAAAGCGTTCGGATGCCTGGCCCTCGCTGTTTAACAGCGCTTTGTATTCCTCAATCAATTTCCCCATATAGGCTTCCTGCCAGCCAGGGAGACGGCTGCGGAACAGCTTCCAGTCCTTTTCGTTGACTTGCTTCATTTTCGTTCTCCAATTGTACTTCTGTTCTGTCATAGAGGCCCATTACAGCAGATTCTCCGGCTTGCTTGGCTTGCCGGTCCACCCTTGACCCTTTGCCCATTCCATAATGTCCCTGGCTTCCTCCCGGTCGCCTTCCTTCCAGGTCTGCAGGAATTCAATGTAGCCGTAGAGCCCGCCAACGTCGTCCATAAGCGGCAGGCCATCCAGGGCAATGCATTGGACCGTATGCCGTACTGCGGCCTTGGCGACACATTCCCGTGCCTGCTCGTCCACGGTGATCCCGCCTCGGCCTTTCACAATACAGTTTGCGATTCGCGCAGTCTCCGCAGCCTTTGCGGCAGTCGGCAGCACCGTTCCGCTTTCGATTTGCAGTTCGACCGTAAAGACGTCGGTACAGGTGATGGCCAGCTCCCAGCCGTCGCCATAATCGTAGGCGTAGTACAGCGTATCCGTCAGGGGCTGCACGTTCAAATCACTTTCGGCATAGAGCGCTTTCACCTTCTGCTCCGCTTCCTCCCGGGCTGTACCGGAATCCCAGTAACGCTCGCTCCAGAGCAAATCCGCACGCTTTGCTGAATAAACGGCCCCGCGCAGCCGGACATTCTGCTCCAATGCCTGGTGCGCCAGCTCCCAGGCGCGGAGCAGTTCCGCGTTAGCTTTTGCGTTTGCCGCAAGCCTTTCAGCAGTCACATATACGGTTGCAGGATCAGCCCTTTCTTCCCCAGTGATCAACACCTCATCCAGGCGCAGACGCTCCAGCAGCTCGCCGGGGTTCGATTCAAACACGCGCGCTGCCGCCTCTAGAGTCAGCTCTTCAATGGGAACAACGAGCTCCTCCCGGTCGGTCCCACGTTCCTTCGCCTCCACAAAGTTCGCAAAGCTGGGAGGTACTCGCAGTTCGGGATTCTCCTTGATCAGCTGTTGGACTGCAGGTTGTGCAGTGAGATAGTGCTCCGATTTGCCGCCATAGCAATAGGGTCCGGTGTACTTTTTTCTCATCCAGACCTTTGGGCTCTCCCATTCCCGGTAGTCGTCATCCCAGTAGAGATCCTGCATCTCCTCCTCGGAGGTTCCGGCCGGGCAGCGGAAATACAGGCCGCAGAGCTTTGACCATTTCAAGAATCGGCCCTCTGTCAGAGCATTCAGCTTATCCTGCGCACCAAATGGGTCCAAAGCGAAATGATGTAAATGGCTGTTTTGCCAGCCAAAAGCCCGTTGGATGGCATAATGCAGGGCGTGCAGCGTGATATCTGCCGGGACGACCAGGTCTCTGGAAATCGTCGCCTGCATTTTCCCATAGCGCTGCAGGATCTGCTTTTCCTCGTCGTCCGGATGATCAGCAAGTGCAATGTGGAGTCGATACAGCCTCGTGCATATCGGGTTATCCTTTGTGCTCATATGGGTCCCCTCTTTCTTTCAGATTGCCCTGTTGTGCAGCACATACAGTGCCAACAGCGGCGCTTGGGAAAGATCCGAATGATACTCTCTGTCCTCGATTCGGCCGAGCTTGTCCACCTCCCGAACCAAAAGCGGAATGGTTTGTTTCATGCCCTTTGCGGCAAACACGATACACGCCTGTGCTCTTGCATACGGCGCGCGAATGCTGTCATATTCAGAAAACAGCGCTTCGCTGTATTTGATATCCGCATGTGCAAAAATGTTTCCGGCCGTTTCAATGAACCGTTCCAGGTTGCTGGTCTGATACCGCCGCAAAAGCAGCGGCAGAACCGTATCCTCCAGCTCTAACGCTCGACGGATGAGCGCGTCAAAGCAAAGGCTTTCTTTTTCCTTGCGAATTGCCGCAATGACTTCTTCCGCTGTTTCCAGCTTCCTGATTCTTTCATTCTCTGCCGCAATGTATTCTTTTCGTTCCTGCGTTAGAAGCTGGGCCATTTCATTCGAATAAAGCGTTGCTATGGCCCCCGGCTTGAGTTCCGCCAGTTTGAAGAAGGAAAAACGGGCGAAAGATAGCTTCTCCAGTGGGTGCTTTCGAAAAAAGGAATTGGGCAGCTTCTGTATCTCCATTCTGGTTGCCTCGCTTTGCTGTTGTTTGTTGTGTCACAAGAATTGCCGTCTTCGCTTTTTTATTCTACCATTCTTTGCTATATGCTGCAAGTGGAAATCCGCTCATTTCAGGAGGAAGATTTCAAAGAAACCTTTATTTCGTTGGCAGAGGTTTTCAAAGGGGACGGCATCCTCTTTGGCAGAGAAAACGCGGAGCAGAGCGTTTGGCGAGAGCATTTTATCCCGATATTCTGGCGTCCTTCCAGAGTGAGGAAGGCCAGCGACAGTATCAGGAATGGCTGGAGCAGCAAGACATAGCTGCAAACAAAAGAGAGGAAGCGGCAAAAGCAAGTTAGGCAGCAGGCACTGTACCTATTGAGAGGGAAGAAAGCATAATAAGGAGCGGAGCAGAGGATGATCAAGTCAGCCTCTGCTCCGCAGTTTCTTTTGGATCTTTTTTTGCTTTGCTATCCTTTTTTCGTTAAGTTGTGACGAGCAACAGAAAAAGCATCGAAGAAAACAATAAATCCGAGCCCGTTTCCAATTGGAAACAGGTTCGGATTATATTGCTGTGGTGACCCGTACGGGACTCGAACCCATGTTACCGCCGTGAAAGGGCGGTGTCTTAACCACTTGACCAACGGGCCTGGTAGCGGCAATCTGATTTGAACAGATGACAGGCCGGGTATGAACCGGGTGCTCTACCAACTGAGCTATGCCGCCATTTGCCTTGAACGGCCAAAGCCATTCAAACAGCATGAAGATTATAGCGAAAAAGCGGGCGTTTGTCAAGTACTATTTTGCGCTCCTGGCAGATTTTTGCGCAGGCAGATCAAACAGACGCAAATCCGACCAAGGCCTGGCTCAAGGCTCGGGCGCTTCGGCCAGAAGACCGGCGTAGATTGCGTTTTTGGCAAGACCGGTCTGCTCGGCGGCCTGGCGGGCAGCCTCTTTTTTGCGCAGCCCGGCCTGCTCAAGCCGCTTTGCCAGTGCAACGGCGTCGGCGAGGCTTGTGCCGGGCTCGTCCTGCTCAGATGCCCCCTGCACGATCAGCACATACTCGCCGCGCGGATCGTTCTGCTCGTAGAAGGCGACTGCTTCGCCAAGCGTCAGACGCAGGATCTGCTCATGCAGCTTGGTCAGCTCCCGGCACAGGCTGATGGGCCGGTCGGGGCCGAAGGCCTCCATAAGCGAGGCAAGGGTGTCTTGCAGCCGGTGCGGGGCTTCGTAAAAGATCATGGTGCGGCGCTCGGTCTTCAAGGCCGCGAGCAGGGTGCGCCGCTCTTTTCCCTTTGCGGGCAAAAAGCCCTCAAAGCAAAAGCGCCTGGTGGGCAGGGCAGACACGCTCAAGGCCGTGATGGCGGCGCATGGCCCGGGAATGGCGCACACGGCGACCGCATGCTCGGCGCACAGGCGAACCAGATCCTCGCCGGGGTCTGAGATTGCGGGGCTGCCGGCGTCTGTGACGAGCGCGCAGCTCTCGCCGCCCAGCAGCCGCTCAAGAATGCGCGGGCCGCTTTCCTGCTTGTTGTGCTCGTGATAGCTCACCAGGGGCTTTTTCAGCTCCAGATGGTTCAACAGCCGCAGGCTGACTCTGGTGTCCTCAGCGGCGATGAAATCCGCCTGCGCCAGGGTCTGGACAGCCCGGTATGAGATATCCCCCAGATTGCCGATGGGCGTGGGGACGAGATACAGTGTTCCTGCCATGGGACCTCCTCTTGCTTTGAGACAATCGGCTGAATAAAACTGCTCACATCTGTCCTGTTGCCGCAAGCGCTTGGAAAGTTTGTGCCGTCGGCTTCACAGAGCTGCAGCAATCGCTTTGACGTCCAAATTACAATTCAAGTTTGTTTGCGACATTTTGCAAATACTCGATCACTTCCTGCTCGTGTTCATAGAAATACTGATCGGCCTGTTCGCAAAGGATTTCTTCTTTTTCTGTGCCATAGGATTGAAATGCTTTGTAAAGATTGTCATACAAATGAGCAGGCAGGACTTGCTCTAAAGCAGATAGATACTTGCAGATGGTTTCTTTTCCTTCTGCGTTTTCTGTGTTGAAAAACCAGCCGCTGTGACCTTCGCCATTTACGCCGCTCTCATAATCACAGAGTACAAACGATTTGTAATCGGTCGTTGCAAGCTGACCAAATCCATACATGTCCCAAAGCTTGTTCCACTTCACTTGGGCTTCTGGCAATTCCGTTTGTTTTGCGTCCTCAAAAAGATTCATTTAAACGATCCTCCGTTCACAACGATTGAAAAATCAAATCAGTAAAGGCTGCCCGATTCGAGTGATCAGCGCAACTACCTCGATCTGGATTCAGTCGGGCGAAAGCCCATAGATGCGGCGATACGCATCCGTGGGAGCGTTGTCCTCGCCTCGCAAAACCAGTGGGGCAGGCACCTCAAGCCCGGGGCGTCCGTCCTTGACCGCGCGGATCAAAACCAGACTCGGGGCCGCGCCGGGCCGATGCTGCACCAAATGCAGCAGCTTTGGCTCCAGCCGGGTGCTTCTGAGCGTCACCATCAGATCTCCCAACCGCTGCGGCTTGTGGACCAGATAAAAGCTGCCCTTCGCCGGCAGCAGCCAGCTTGCGGCCCGGCAGACGTCCTCCAGCGTGCAGGCAAGCTCTGTGCGCGACAGGGCAAAGGCCTCGTCCCGGTCGGGCAGACCGGCTTTGACGGGAAAGTAGGGAGGATTGCACACCACCGCGTCGAAGCTTGCCGGGGCAAACAGCGACCGAATCTGCCGCACGTCGCCCAGCACCGCTTCATAGCGGTCCTCCAGATGGTTGCGCGCGGCGTTTTTGCAGGCAAGCGCCCAGCTCTCGCGCTGCAGCTCCAGCGCGGTTAGGCGCAGATCAGGCGCGCGGCTGAGCAGCAAAAACCCCACGGCCCCGCTGCCGGCGCACAGATCCATCACCCGGCTGCCGGCAGGGAGCTGCGCAAAATCGGACAGAACCATCGCGTCGGTGCTGAAGCCGAACTGTCGCGCATCCTGGTCCAGCACCAGGCCGTTTTGCAAAAATTCCTGTTTCATCTTGATATAAACAAAGGGCCTGTGGTTTCCACAGGCCCATGTTTTGTGTCTGCTTAAGCTTCGGGCTCGATGGCTCCCACCGGGCACTGTTCAGCGCAGGCGCCGCAGTCCAGGCAAGCGCTGGCGTCGATTTCGTAATGATCGTCACCCTGGGAGATCGCACCGGCGGGGCACTGTTCGGCGCAGGCGCCGCAAGACAGGCAAGAATCAGTAATAACGTATGCCATTGTTCATTCCTCCTAATATACGTTGTGTGCTTGTGTGCATTCTCATTGTAGCATATTTTTTGCAAATTGCAATTGAAAAAACAGGAAATTTTGAAATATTTTACAATTCGGTTTGAGCCCGGCGCGATCTGGCCATCCTTTTGTGGAAACCAAAGCCAGGAGGAACCAATCATGCGCTTGATCGAACAGTTTGCCCGGGATATGCTTGCCCAATCCGATCCCGACCAGGTGGTGGTGGGTCGCGAGCAGGAGCTTGAGCGTCTGATCCGCATTCTCTGCCGCCAAAGAAAGAACAATCCTGCCCTGATCGGCGAGCCCGGGGTGGGGAAGACCGCCGTGGTAGAAGCCCTGGCGCGGCAGATGGCCTTAGGGCAGGTCCCGGTGCAGCTCAGATCCAAACGGCTCTTTGCGCTGGATATGGCGGCCCTGCTCGCCGGGACCAAATACCGCGGCGAATTTGAAGAACGGGTGCGGGATCTGCTTGCCGAGGCGGAGCGGGCGGGAAACGTCATCCTGTTTTTAGACGAGATGCACACGCTTATGGGCGCAGGCGCTGCAGAGGGCTCGATCGACGCGGCAAACCTCTTCAAGCCCGCGCTCAGCCGGGGGCGGCTGCAGCTCATCGGGGCCACGACTGTGCGCGAATATGCCAGGCTCATCGAGCCGGACGCCGCCCTGGACCGACGCTTTCGCCGCCTGGAGATCCCGGAGCCGGACCAGGCGCAGACCCGGCAGATCCTGCGCGGCGTGCGTCCGGTTTTGGAGCGGCACCACCGCGTCCGCATCCGGGAGGAGGCCATCGAGGCCGCGGTGGAGCTCTCAGGGCAGTATCTCACCGGCCGCTGCCAGCCCGACAAGGCCCTGGATCTGCTCGATGAGAGCGCCGCCGGGGTCGTTTTGGGCCGCCGCGCTGTGCGCAGCGTGGGCCGCGCAGACGTTGCCGCGCTTGTCTGCGAGCGTACAGGCATCCCTGTCGGCGAGCTGGAGCGGAGCTGCGCCGAGTCCCTGCGGGCTCTGGAGGATCACCTTGCCCGCCGAATTGTGGGCCAGCCAAAAGCGGTCCATGCAGTGGCTGCGGCCGTGCGCCGGGGCAGGCTTGGCCTGCGCGACGAGGCGCGGCCGCTTGCCGCCATTCTGCTTGCCGGGCCGACCGGCGTGGGCAAAACCGAGCTCTGTAAGGTCCTGGCGCGGGAGGTCTACGGCAGCCGGGACGCGATGGTTCGCCTGGATATGTCTGAGTACACCGAGCCGCACACGGTCTCGCGCCTGCTCGGCGCACCCCCTGGCTATGTGGGCCACGGGGAGGAGGGGAGCCTGACCGGGCCGGTCCGCCGTCGGCCATACAGCTTGGTTTTGTTTGACGAGCTGGAAAAGGCTCACCCTCAGGTGCGCAGCATCCTGCTGCAGCTTCTTGCCGATGGGCGTCTGACCGACGCCATGGGGCGCGTGACGGATTTTCGCCAGTGCCTGGTCTTGATGACCACCAACGCCGGCAGCGGTCCTGCCGCACGCAAGACGGCGGGCTTTGCCGCGCTGCCCGGGGAGAACCTGGCGCGCAGCCTTGCAGAGATCTTCTCGCCGGAGCTTTTGGGGCGCATCGACGCCGTGGCGGCCTTCCGGCAGTTGGACGAGGCGGCGCTTTGCGCCATCGCCCGCCTGGAGCTCGACCGGGCCCTGCGCCGGGCGGAGCGGGCCGGGCTTGAGATCCGGGAACGGGGCGATCTGGCGGCTGCCCTGGCCAGCGCCTGCGCCGGGGATCCTGCCGGCGCCAGAGCCATCGGCCGCCGCATCCGCACCCAGGTGGAGGATCCGCTTGCGGAGCTTCTGCTGCGCCGCGGGCCGGGCAGGGCGGAGCTTGCGGCGCAGAACGGTGAGCTTCGGCTTCTGGGCGGGGCTGTTGCCACAGGATGAGCCGGAGCAGATGATTATTCAAAAAATTTTCCGGAATTTTTTCAGAAAATGATTGCATTTTCGTAACAAAGCGTTTATACTAAATGAAAGTGGAGCAAAGTGGTGTAAAGTGCCACAGTTTCCCACGTTCGTGGAGAGCTGCCCCATATCATGGCAGGGAGGTGCGCAGGATGTTCGGCAAATACACGCATAACGTTGACGCCAAGGGACGCCTGTTTGTGCCTGCCAAGCTCCGCGAAGAGCTTGGCGAGACCTTCTACGTCATGGTCGGCACCGACCACTGCCTGCTGGTCTTCCCCGAGGAAAAGTGGCAGACGGTCAACGCTGCGTTCCAGGACGTGAAGCTCAGCAAGTCCGCCGCGCTGCGTTACCTCTACGCCAACCTTGCCAAGTGCGAGCCCGACAAGCAGGGCCGCTTTCTGATCCCGCAGATCCTGCGGGACTACGCCAACTTGAAAGACGACGTCACCTTCCTGGGTCAGGGCGACCACGCCGAGATCTGGAACGCCGCGGATTACGCGGCCAAGGAGGCCGACTTCCTCTCCAAGCCGGATGAACTGGCAAACGCTTTGGAGGCTCTGGGACTGTAATGGATTTCCATCATGTTTCCGTCCTGCTCGGCGAGTCCGTCGAGGCGCTGAACGTCCGGCCCGACGGGATCTACCTCGACGGAACCCTGGGCGGTGCTGGCCACTCATATGAAATCGCCTCCCGGCTGACCACGGGCCTTCTCATCGGCGTTGACCGGGACCCCAAGGCCCTTGCGGCAGCGAAGGAGCGCCTTGCCCCGTTTGCCGATCATGTGAAGCTGGTCCACGGCAACTTCCGGGATTTGGACCGGATCCTCGACGAGCTTAATATCCCGGCAACGGACGGCATGCTCTTCGATCTGGGCGTCTCTTCGCCCCAGCTTGACGAGGCCGAGCGCGGGTTTTCCTATATGGCCGATGCGCCGCTGGATATGCGCATGGACCAAAGCGGCGGCCTGTCCGCCTATGAGGTGGTCAACACCTGGCCGCAGGAGGAACTCAAGCGCATCCTGTATACCTTCGGCGAAGAACGCTACGCCCCCTTGATCGCCGCGGCCATTGTACGGCGGCGCGAGGAAAAGCCCATCGAGACTACGCTCGAGCTTGTAGACGTGATCCGCGGCGCAATGCCGCAAAAGGCGCTGCGCGAAAAGCAGCACCCCGCCAAACGGACCTTCCAGGCCATCCGCATCGCCGTCAACGACGAGCTGGCCGCGGTCGACGAGATGACGCAAAAGGCCATCGCAAGGCTCAGACCCGGCGGAAGGCTTGCCGTCATCACCTTCCACTCTCTGGAAGACCGCATTGTAAAAAACGCGATGGCCCAGGCTGCCAAGGGCTGCACCTGCCCGCCTGAGTTTCCGGTCTGCGTGTGCGGCAAAACCCCGCAGGTGCGGCTGATTTCCAAAAAACCCATCGTCTCCGGCCCAGAGGAGCTGGAGCAAAACCCCCGCGCCCGCAGCGCCAAGCTGCGCGTGGCGGAAAAGCTGTAGCAAAACGATCGAAAGGAGTTGACGCTTCATGGCCTCTGACAACAGAAAGTATCGTACAAGCGGCTCGGCGGCCTATGACGTCTATTCGGTCCGCTTTGACCAGAACGCCGCGCTCGAGCGGCCCAGCAATCTCCCCGAGGAGCGGAAAGAGCCGCAAAAGCAAAAGGTTGAAAAGGCCAAGCTGGTCATCGCGCCCTTTGCTGCGGTGGGCATGCTTGTGGTGGTGGCGCTGCTTGCCATGGTGGTCTATGGCTATGTGCAGTACTACGAGGCCAGCAGCCGCGTGGGCGAGCTGAACAGCCAGCTAACGCACGAGCTGCAGGAGAACACCAAGCTGCGCTCGTCCTACGAGAGCAAGATCGACCTCAAGCAGATCGAGGTCCAGGCCAGAGAGCTCGGCATGCGTCAGCCCACAGCCCGGCAGACGGTGTATCTCAACATCCCCGGCGCCGACCACACCGAGGTGCTCGAGGTGGATAACCGCAGCTTCCTGCAAAAGACCTGGGACGCCATCCGGGACAGCTTCACCGGCATTGTGGAATACTTCCGCAATTAACTCATATAACCTAAGGGCGGCAAGTCCAGCCGCCCTTCTTTCGCATTTTTTCATTCTTCTTATCGGAGGTCTGTTATGGCCAAACGTGCGAAAAACAAACCGAATATCCGGATCCTGCCCGCCCGGAAGCCGAAAAAGCCCTATGACCGCGAGCGGGCCAATCACGGCGTGCTGCGCCGGACCACGTTTATTATGATCTTCTGCGGCGTCCTGCTTTTTATCCCGCTGATCGGACAGCTCTTCAAGCTGATGATTTTGGAGCACGACAAATACGAGAGCCAGGCCATCACCAACCAAACCCGGTCCACCTCGGTCTCAGCAAGCCGCGGCTTGATCTACGACCGGAATATGAACGCCCTTGCCGCCTCCACTACGGTAGAAAACGTCTTTATCGACCCGCTTGAGATCGACCGCGCCGAGCACGACGAAAACCGCACCAACGAAAAGCAGACCGCTGCGTTTATCGCCGACGGCCTCGGCAAGATCCTCGACGTGGATCCCGGCCGGATCCTGGAGCTTGCCTCCGACGTCAAGATGCGCTATAAGATCGTCGCGCGCAAGCAGCCCCGCGAGGTGGCCGAGCAGGTCCGCGCCTTTATCAACGAGAACAATCTGACCGGCATCCATCTGGAAAACGACGCCCAGCGCTACTATCCCTTCGGCACCATGGCGGCCCAGGTCATCGGCTTTACCAACGCCGAGGGCAGAGGCTCCGAGGGCCTGGAGGCCTATTACGACGACACGCTTGAGGGTACCGCCGGCGCCGTCATTACCACAAAGGGCAACTATGAGACTCAGATGCTCTACTCCTACGAGAAATACTATGAGGCCACAAACGGCAACAGCCTGGTTCTGACCATCGACTCCACGGTGCAGTTCTATCTGGAAAAGAACCTCAAGGCCGCCATTGAGAAATACGACGTCCAGCACGGCGCCTTCGCCATTATGATGGACGTGAACACCGGCGCGATTCTCGGCATGGCGACCGAGGGCGGGTACGATCCCAACAACTATCTGGAGATTATGGATCCGACCGTCCTGGAAGAGCTGGAAAAGCTCTCTGACCAGATGGATCACACAAACAAAGAGAGCACCGAATACAAGGAGCTTGCCGACGCCTACAACCAGCAGGTTGCAGCCGCGCGTCTGAGCCAGTGGCGCAACCGCTGCGTCTCCGACGGCTATGAGCCGGGCTCCACCTTCAAAACCATCACCCTGGCCGCCGCCCTGGAGGAGGGGGCTGTGGATCTGAACAACACCTTCTATTGCAGCGGCGCCAAGGACTACCCCGACCGTGACGACACCCTCCATTGCTGGAACGCCGACGGCCACGGCACCGAGAGCACGGCGCAGGCCCTGCAAAACTCCTGCAACATCGCCTTTGCCGACATGGGCATCATGCTCGGCGGCGAAAAGCTCTATGACTACATCGACGCCTTCGGCCTGATGTCCAAAACCGGCATTGATATGTCCGGCGAGGGCTGGGGCGTCTTCCATACCAAAGACGCCATGAAGGTCAACGCCCAGCTTACCACCGTCGCCTTCGGCCAGTCGATCAAGCCAACCCCCATCGCTATGGTCCGCGCCATTGCCGCGGTGGTCAACGGCGGCTATGTGCTGCGGCCCTACGTGGTCTCCGAGATCCTGGATGAAAACGGCAACGTGATCCAGAAAAACGGCAAAAAGGTCATCCGCCAGGCCATCTCCGAGGATACCTCGCGCACGATGTGCGAGCTCATCGAGTCGGTCGTTACCGACGGCACAGCGAGCAACGCAAGTCTGCCGGGCTACCGCATCGGCGGCAAGACCGGCACCTCGGAAAAGCTGGACGTCTACGATGAAGACGGCAAGCAGACCGAAGACAAGATCGTCTCCTTCGTCGGCATCGCGCCGATGGATAAGCCCCAATACATCGTCCTGGTCGCGCTCGATACGCCCAGCACGTCCACGGGCATGTATATCTCCGGCGGTGTGATGGCAGCCCCCGTGGTGCGCGACATCTTCAGCGACACGCTCTTGTATCTTGGCGTGCAGCCGGATTACACCGACGTGGATATGTCCACAGTCAACGTCGAGATGCCCGACGTGCGCGGCTATACCCTTGCCGACGCCGAGCAGATGCTCGGCGCGCAGAGCCTGACCTACATCACCGTGGGCGATGGGGCAGAGGTCACCGGTCAGATCCCCATGGCGGGCAATATGCTCCCGGGCAACTCCCAGGTCATCCTCTACATGGGCCAGGAGGTCCCCACCGACAAAGTCACCGTGCCGGACTTCTCCAATATGACGCGTGCCCAGGCCAACGCAGCAGCGGTCAACAGCGGCCTGTATTTGCAGACCAAGGGCTCCACGCTGTCCAGGGCCGTTGTCTCCGGGCAGGATTATGAGCCCGGCACCGAAGTGCCCAGAGGCACCACCATCACTGCGGAGTTCACCGACCACACCGCACAAGACTGATACCCGGGCGGCATGCCGCCCCTTGGAGGTTACCATGCAGCTTGAAGCTTTATTGCGGGACATTCCCGTACTGTCAACCAATGTGGACCTTGGCGTCGAGGTCACCGGCGTAAGCTACGACTCCCGCCAGGTCCGTCCGGGCCACCTGTTTGTAGCCATTCCCGGCTTTGCCGCCGATGGGCACCGTTTCATCCCCAAGGCGCTTGAGCAGGGGGCTGTGGCCGTGCTGTGCCAGCAGCCCCAGCCGGATACGATCCCACATATTCTGGTGCACGACAGCCGCGCCGCGCTTGCGGCGCTGGGCGCCGCCTGGTACGGCTATCCCGCCCGGGATCTTGAGATCCTCGGCGTCACCGGCACCAACGGCAAAACCACCACGACCTACCTTCTGCGCTCTGTACTCGAGCAGTGCCTGGGGGCCAAGGTCGGCCTGATCGGCACCATCCAGAATATGATCGGCGACGAGGTCATTCCCACGGAGCGCACCACCCCTGAGAGCTTTGAGCTCCAGGCCCTGTTTGCCCGCATGCGGGACGCCGGGTGTACCCATGTGGTGATGGAGGTCTCCTCGCACGCACTGTATCTTAACCGGGTGGACTGCGTCCGGTTCCGCGTGGGCGCCTTCACCAATCTCACTGAGGACCATCTGGATTTCCACAAGACCATGGAAGCCTACCGCAAGGCCAAGGCGCTGCTCTTTGCACGCAGCGACGTCGGTGTGTTCAACCTTGACGATCCCGCAGTCGCCCGCACGGCGGAAGAGTCTGCCTGCCCGGTCTTTACCACCTCGGCCAAGGGCGAGGCGGACCTGCGCGCAACGAATATCTCGCTCGGATCAGACCATGTGGCCTTTGACGCACACTTCCAAGGCGGGGTCTATCCTGTTCGCCTGGGCATCCCCGGCGGCTTCACAGTGTATAACGCGCTCACGGTCATGGGCATGGCCCTGTGCCTTGGCATTGAGCCCGAGAAGATCTGCCGGGCCTTGCGCTGCGCCAAAAGCGTGCAGGGCAGGGTAGAGGTGGTTCCCACCCCCGGCAAGGATTACACCGTGCTCATCGACTACGCCCACACCCCCGACGCGCTGGAAAACGTGCTGCGCTCGGTGCGAGGCTTCTGCAAAGGCAGGCTCATCGCAGTCTTTGGCTGCGGCGGCGACCGCGACCCCATCAAGCGTCCCATCATGGGCAAGATCGGCGTAGAGCTGGCTGACCTTGCCGTCATCACCTCCGACAACCCCCGCACCGAAAACCCGGCGAAGATCATCGAGGATATCCTTGCCGGCGTGCAGGGTCTGGATCGGCCCTATCAGGTGGTGGAAAACCGCCGCGAGGCCATCGCCTGGGCCATGCGAGAGGCCAAGAAGGACGATATCATCGTCCTGTGCGGCAAGGGGCACGAGACCTATCAGATCATCGGTACGGAAAAAACACATCTCGACGAGCGGGAGGAAGTGGCCAAAAACCTCTGAAGCCGCCTCGCCCTACACCCGGCGGCGCCGGCCCTGCTGTGCCCGGCGCCCCAGTATAAAAGGAAGAAGCTATGATCACACTCAAACAGGCCGCGGCATTCTGCGGCGGGGCGGTTTTGCCCCAATATGAACAGATCGCCTTCATAGGCGCTGCCATCGACTCCCGCGCGGTCGAGCCGGGCCAGCTTTTTGTGGCCCTGCAGGGTGCGCGCGACGGACACGATTTCATCCCCATGGCGATCGAGCACGGCGCAGCCGCAGCACTTGGCGAGCGGCAGCTTGCAGACGTGCCTATGATCGTGGTGCCCGACGCAAGGCTCGCCCTCGGCGCCATCGCCAGACACTGGCGCGAGCAGATGAGCTGCAGGGTCGTTGGCATCACCGGCAGTGTCGGCAAAACCACCACCAAGGAGATGACCGCAGCGGTGCTGCAGTCCACCTTCCAGACCCACAAGACCAAAAAGAACTTCAACAACGACCTGGGCCTGCCCATGACCATCCTGGATATCCCGCCTGCCTGCGAGGCCGCGGTGACGGAGATGGGCATGAACCACCTGGGCGAGATCTCTTATCTCACCTCGATTGCGCAGCCCGACGTTGCGGTGATCACAAACATCGGCACCATGCACATTGAAAACCTCGGCTCCCGCGAGGGAATCCTCCGGGCAAAGCTCGAGATTTTGGAGGGCCTGCGCCCCGGCGGACAGGTCATCTTAAACGGCGACGAGCCGCTTTTGCGCGCGGCCAAGTTGCCGGTCAAGCCGCTTTTCTTCGGCATCGACACCGAATGTGACCTGCGCGCCGTGCAGATCGAGCTTGGACAGGGCTTCACCCGCTTTATTGCCGAGGGCTTTGGCCAGCGCATCCCCATCGACCTGCCCGTGGAGGGCCGCCATAACGTCTACGACGCGCTCGCCGCCGCCCTGGTCGGCCTGAGTCTGGGGGTCCGCCCCGAGCGGATTGCAAAGGCCCTGTCCTTCTTCCGCAACACCGGCGACCGGCAGAACGTGCTGGAGGTGGGCGGCTATACGCTCATCGCCGACTGTTATAACGCAGGGCCCGAGTCTGTTGCCGCGGCGCTTGCAGTTTTGCGGGCCAGACGGACGCCGGGCCGGCGCGTTGCGGTTTTGGGCGATATGCTCGAGCTTGGCGACCACGCCCCCGCCGCCCACACCGAGATGGGCCGCAGGGCCGCCGAGGCAGCGGATCTGGTGCTGCTCTACGGCCCCATGAGCCGTCTGGCTGCCGAGGCCGCAGGGGAGAAGGCGTTGCACTTTGAAACCCACGAGGACCTGGTCCGCTGCCTGCGCGAGCGCACTGCGCCGGGCGATCTGATCCTCTTCAAGGGCAGCCATGGCATGCACATGGAGCGGGCCCTGGAGCTGTTCACAAAAGAGATTGAAACGGAGGAAGCACCATGACCCAAGCTCAGATCATCGCTGTGATCCTTTCCGTCCTGCCCTGCTTTCTCATCGGGGTCCTGGCGGGAAAATACATCATCCCTATGCTCCGCGCCATGAAGGCCGGACAGTCCATCCGCGAGGTTGGCCCCAAGTGGCACAACTCCAAGGCCGGCACCCCTGCGATGGGCGGCCTGGTCTTTATCTTCACCGCTCTGGTCGGCACCGTGGGCGGCGGCCTGGCCTTTGGCCAGTGGACGTCTGCGCTGGTCTTTGCTTTTGCGCTGATCTTCGGCGCCATCGGCTTTTTGGATGACTTCTTTAAGGTCAAGAAAAAGCAGAACCTGGGTCTGACCGCTCTGCAAAAGCTTCTTTTGCAGCTTGCGGCCTCGGCGTTGTACCTCTTTGTCCTCTACCGCACGGGGCATATGACCGCCTCGCTGTGGGTGCCCTTTACCAAGATCTTCTGGCAGATCCCCATCTGGGTTTACATCCCGTTTGCGATCTTTGTCATTGTGGGCTGCGTCAACGCCGTGAACCTCACCGACGGCATCGACGGCCTTGCAACCGGCGTCACCATGCCGGTGATGATCTTCTTCCTGGTCACGGCCATCGCCATGAAAAAGGCGGAGCTTGCCATCTTCCCGGCGGCCCTGCTCGGCGGACTTGGCGGCTTTTTGGTGTATAATTTCCACCCTGCCAAGGCCTTTATGGGCGACACCGGCTCCCTGTTTTTGGGCGGCGCGGTGTGCGGCCTGGCCTTCGCGCTGGATATGCCCCTCATTCTGATCCTGGTCGGCCTGGTGTACATCGTCGAGACCGTCTCTGTGATCCTGCAGGTCGGCTACTTCAAGCTGACCCACGGCAAGCGCATCTTCAAGATGACGCCCATCCACCACCACTTTGAAATGTGCGGCTGGAGCGAGGTGAAGATCTGGGTGGTCTTCGTCTCGGTCAGCGTTGTGATGTGCCTGGTCGCCTGGTTTGCCACTGCCCCCATCCGATAGGGGCAAAACCCGTTCATAAGGAGGATCCCCATGGCCCTGTTCCGAAAAAAACAGAATACAGAGGCGATCCAACAGCCCCAGGTGAAGCTGGACGACACTGGCATCCTGGATATGCCCTTTTTGATCCTGGTGGTGCTGCTTGTGGCCATCGGCGTGGTCATGATCTTCTCAGCCAGCTATGCCAGAGCCTACTTCAACACCGGCAACTCCGCCCACTACTTTGTCCGCCAGGCCATCTTCGCCGTGGCAGGCGTGGCCATCATGATCGTGGTTGGCAGGCTCAACTACTTCATCTGGTACCGCACGGCCACACTGATTTTGCTTGCGGCCATCTTGCTGCTGGTTTTGGTGCCGCTCATCGGCGTGGAGCACAACGGCGCAAAGCGCTGGCTCAGACTCTTTGGTATTGAGTTCCAGCCCTCTGAGGTAGCAAAGCTCGGCATGATCCTCACCTTCGGCGCCATGATGTCCGTCTGGCAGGATAAGATGAGCACCTTCCAATACGGCGTTTTGCCCTATGCCGCCATCCTGGTTCTGATCGCCAGCCTGCTTGCGCTGGAGCGGCACCTGTCCGCAACGCTGATCATCTTCCTCATCGGCGCGGTCATGATGTTCCTTGGCGGCACGCAAAAGCGGTGGTTCGTCATCGGTATCATAGCCCTGGCGGTGTTTTTGGCCATCTATCTTGCCATCCAGGGCTACGCCAGCCAGCGCGTCACCGCCTGGCTCAATCCGGAGTCTGATCCCTCCGACTCCGGCTACCAAATCATTCAATCCCGGTATGCCATCGGCTCCGGTGGCTTTTTAGGCCTGGGCTTCGGCAAAAGCCGACAGAAATACCTCTATCTGCCCGAGGAGCACAACGACTACATCTTCGCCATCGTCTGCGAAGAGCTGGGCTTTGTTGGCGCTGTGGGCGTAATTCTGCTCTTTGTGCTGCTGATCCTCCGGGGCTACTGGATCGCCATCCATGCAAGAGACCGCTTCGGCACCCTGGTGGCGGCAGGCCTCATCACAAAGCTCGCCATTCAGGTCTTCTTCAACATCGGCGTGGTGTCCAACTTCCTGCCTGCAACGGGCATCTCTCTGCCCTTCTTCTCTTACGGCGGCACGGCGCTGCTATTGCAGTTGTTTGAGATGGGCATCATCCTCAGCATCTCCCGCTGGTGTATCAACAAAGAAGCATGGAGGAAGAAAAAAGCATGAACGTCATCTTCACCTGCGGCGGCACCGGCGGCCATATCAACCCCGCCATCTCCGTGGCAAAGCTCCTGCTTGCGCGCCACCCGGAGGCCAATATCCTCTTTGTGGGCGCGGAGGACGGCATGGAAAAGGATCTGGTCCCCCGCGAGGGCTTCCGGCTGGAGACCTTGAAGATCTCCAACTACCAGCGCTCCTTCACGCCCAAGGCCATCTGCCATAATGTCGCCACCTTGTTTCATATGGGCGGCTCTATGCGCAAGGCAGACCGCATCATCCGCGACTTCCGTCCCGACGTGATCCTGGGCACCGGCGGCTATGCCTCCTTCCCTATGCTCAAGCGCGGGGCAAAGCTCGGCATCCCCACCGCCGTGCACGAGGCCAACGCCGTCCCCGGGCTCACCACCCGCATGGTGGAGGCCGGGGCCGACCGCATCCTGGTCTGCTTTGACGAGAGCCGCAGCTATTATCAAAACCCAGACCGCGTTGAGGTCGTGGGTATGCCCGTGCGCGAGGAATTTCTCTACACCGACCGCGCCGAGGCGCGCAAGGCCCTCGGCCTGGACGAGCGGCCCCTGGTCATTTCGGCCTGGGGCAGTCTCGGCGCGCGGGAAATGAACAAAAAAATCACGTCCTTCATGGCCCTTGAGTGCGAGGCGGGGGAACCGTTCCAGCACATCCACGCCACCGGCTCGTATGGCTGGCGCTGGATGCCGGACTACGTCCGGCAGGCCGGGGTAGACCTTTCCAAGCACCCCTCGATCCAGATGAAGGAGTACATCTATAATATGCCGCAGCTTATGGCGGCGGCGGATCTCATCATCACCCGCGCCGGCGCGTCTACCCTCAGTGAGATCCAGGCCTCCGCCACGCCCTGCATCATCGTGCCCTCGCCCAACGTGACCGACAACCACCAGGAGAAAAATGCCCGCGTGCTAGAGCGCCGCGGCGCCGCCCTGGTGATCCGGGAGGCCGACTGCGACGGGCAGGTCCTCTTTGACGAGGCCAAAGCGCTGCTATCCGACAAGGCCCGCTGGCAGCAGATGCGCAAAAACCTGGCCGATATGGCCGTGGTGGACTCCGCCCAGCGGATCCTCGACACCGTGCTGTCTCTGGTGCGCGCACGCTGAAGCTTGCCCCTGCATAGGATGGGACACAAATCCCATGGGCAGGAGGCAATGCTTTGCAGACCATCTTGATCCAAGGCGGCAGGCCCCTTTCGGGGACGCTTGCCATTCACGGCAGCAAAAATGCGGCGCTGCCCGTGCTCACCGCCGCTGCGGCGGTGCCGGGGCTGCACCGGATCGAAAACTGTCCCGACATCCGGGACGTCCATACGACTTTAGAGATCCTTACCCACCTTGGCGCAAGCGCGGCGCTGAAGGACGGCACGGCATACCTTGATACCCGCGCGCTTGTCAGTGCGCCGGTGCCAAGGGCGCTCGCCTGCCGTATGCGTTCGTCGGTTTTGTTTCTGGGTGCCTTGCTTGCCCGCTTTGGCCGGGCGGAGGTCCCGTCTCCCGGCGGCTGCGTGTTGGGGCTTCGACCGCTGGATCAGCACCTGTCCGGCCTTGCGCGCCTTGGCGTGGACTGCCAGGACCGGGAAGGCCGCATGTGCGCCGAGGGGAAGCCCACCGGCGGCACGGTGATTTTGCGCTGCCCAAGCGTGGGAGCAACGGAAAACCTGCTTTTGTGCGCGCTCGGCGCAAGCGGCCCCGTGCAGATCCTCGGCGCCGCGAAAGAGCCCGAGATCGTCTGCCTTGCCGCGTATCTGCGCGCTTGCGGCGCAAAGATCCGCGGCGACGGGACGAGCGTTCTGACGATCGAGCCCGCCGAGCTGCACAGCGGCGAGGGGCGCATCTGCCCCGACCGGATGGAGGCTGCGACCTACCTCTGCGCCGCTGCAGCCTGCGGCGGCAGCGTGACGCTGACTGACCTGTGCCCGCAGGACCTGGAGCAGGTGACCGGTACGCTTAGCAAGGCGGGCTGCGCGATCACCCCGACCGAGACCAGCCTTACCATCCGCGCCGGCGCGCTGCAAAGCCCCGGCATGGTTGTCACAGGGCCGCATCCGGCCTTCCCGACCGACGCCCAAGCCCCTGTGATGGCCGCGCTGCTTCGCGCCGAGGGGACCACGCTTTTCCACGAGACTGTGTTTGAAAACCGCTTTCGCCACGTCAAGGCCCTGAAGGACCTGGGCGGCGAGATCCGGGTGCAGGGTCAGCTTGCGAGCGTGCGCGGGGTGCAAGCCCTTTCAGGCGCGCGCATGGAGGGCACCGACCTGCGCGGCGCGGCTGCCATGGTTGTCGGCGCGCTTGGCGCCGAGGGAACCAGTGTGCTGACCCAGGCACAGCACCTCGAGCGCGGGTATGCGGATCTTGTCCCCGGCCTGCGCGCGCTCGGCGCACAGATTGAGGCGCTGGATTGAGCGCAGCGATAAGACCCCGCAGCCGTCAACAACGCTGAAACCCGGTCCCCACCGGACAGCACAGCGCCCTTTGCGCTTGACACCGACCAGGCAAACCGCTATAATGATGTCCTGCGGCATATGATGCCGCCCGATCCGCAAAAGAGGTGGAACACCATGGAACAGGAAACCCAGCGGCCCGTCCGCAGACGCACACAGACCGACCGTGATCCGGAACGCCGGAGCCGGCAGCGCCCGGAGACCGAGCCGGCCCGCCGCCGTTCTGCAGAGCCGGAGCCGACCCGACGCACCGCCCGGACAGACCGTACGCAACATGCGGCGCAGGAAGCGCCCGCCCGCCGGACGCGCAGCGCCGCGCCGGAAGCGACGCGACGCGCCAACTCGGAGACAAAAAAGTCCGGCCGTAAGACCAAAGCTGCGGAAAAGGCAACAAAAAAGGCTGAAAAACCGAAAAAAGAAGAAAAAACAGGTCCTTCCCTGAAAAAACGTAAGCCACACCGCCTGCGCAACACCAACTTCGGCGTGAAGTTCGTGACTATGCTGGCCGTGGTTGCCGCGGTGGTGTTTGGCCTTGTGATCTTCTTCAAAATCCAGCATATCCAGGTGCAGGGCAACGCCTACTACACCGCCGACGAGATCGCCGAGGCCTCCGGCATCGCCCTGGAGGACAATCTGCTCACAATGAGCAAGGCCGCCGTTGCAGCCCGCATCCGCGCGGAGCTGCCCTACGTCAGCGAGGTGCAGATCAAGCGGAGCCTGCCCAACACCGTGGTCATTACCGTCACCGAGTTTGAGGTGACCTACGGCATCCAGGACGAGATCAACCGCTGGTGGCTGATCAACCGCGAGGGCCGCGTCCTGGATCAGAGCAACGCCCAGGCTGTAAAGGACCACGTGATCGTGCAGGGCCTGATCATCCAAAGCCCTGAAATCGGCGACGACATCAAGCCCGCCGCCGCCGAGGGCGCGGATATGTCAGAGCTTGCCTCAAAAAAGGACGCTGCTTTGACCCTGCTGCAGCTTTTGGAGACCTCTGCTTTTGCCAAGCAGATCGTGAGCATCGACGTGTCTACCTCCTATGACATCCTCCTTTGGTATGGCACACAGTATCAGATCAAGCTTGGCAACACCGAGCAGCTTGCCTACAAAATGCAGTATCTGCAGGCAGTGCTCGAGGAGCTGGAGTCGTTCCAGTCTGGCGTGATCGATCTCACCTTCACCGAGGACAAGAAAGCGCACTTCCAGCCCTTCGGTTAAAAAACTCTGAATTTTTTGCAAAAATGTGGAAATTCCTATTGACCAAACGACAAAAGCACGATAAAATAGATTAGTATAAATGGCACCTGCATGCAAATACTAACATGACCGAGCATGACTCAGATATACATAGGAGGACGAACACATGGCTGATTATCCTGAAAAAGTTGTAAATATTAAAGTGATCGGCGTAGGCGGCGCGGGCAATAACGTCGTCAACCGTATGATCAAAGACGGCGTAGGCGGCGTGGAATTCCTGGTGGTCAACACCGACCGGCAGGACCTCAACAAGTCCAACTGCGACAATAAGCTCCAGATCGGCGAAAAGCTCACCGGCGGCATGGGCGCCGGCTCCAAGCCCGACATCGGCAAGAAATCCGCCGAAGAGTCCCGGGCTGCCATTGCCAAGTGCCTTGAGGGCACCGATATGGTCTTCATCACCGCCGGCATGGGCGGCGGCACCGGCACCGGCGCTGCTCCCATCATTGCAGATCTGGCCCACGAGGCCGGCATCCTCACCGTCGGCGTGGTCACCCGCCCCTTCAAGTTTGAGGGCGCCAACCGCATGAAGCAGGCCGACGCCGGCATCGCCGCTCTGTCTGAAAAGGTCGATTCTCTGATCGTCATTCCCAACGATCGGCTCAAATATGTTACCGACAAGAAGATCACCTTTGCCAACGCCTTCGGCATCGCCGATGATGTGCTCAAGCAGGCCGTGACCTCCATCTCCGAGCTTGTCGGCTACTCCGACCGCGTCATCATCAACCTCGACTTTGCTGACGTCACCTCCATCATGAAGGATGCCGGCCGCGCCCACATGGGCGTGGGCATTGCCTCCGGCCGCGAAAAGGCCGAGCAGGCCGCTGTGGCCGCGGTCTCCAGCCCCCTGCTGGAAACCTCCATCAACGGTGCAACGGGCGTTCTGATCAACGTGACAGGCTCCGCCGAGCTGGGTCTGGACGACGTCGAGACTGCCGCCAACATCGTCATGGAGGCTGCCAACCCCGAGGCCAACATCATCTTCGGCGCGACCTTCTCCGATGATTTCGAAGACGAAATGCGCGTTACCGTCATTGCCACCGGCTTTGACGACGTCAAGAAAGAAGACAAAAAGCCCGAGCGCAGATCCTTCTCCAGCATCGCCGGCGAAAACGCCAACCGTCCCGCGGCTCCGGCCAAGCCCAAGGCCCCCGACGGAGACATCAACGACATCGACGCCATCTTCTCCATCTTCAAGAAGTAAGCGTTCGCTTTTGTGCCTGTTACAGTGCCTCTTGCCTTTCGCAAGAGGCACTTTCCACGCACCTGAAAGGAGCTCCCATGGCCTACGAAGCCCTTGCCTCATCCTATGACCGGCTGACCAACGATATTCCATATGCCTCTGTTCTGGCCTTCTATGATCAGATCCTGGCGCACTATGGCCTTGCGCCGCAAAGTGCTTTGGATCTTGCCTGCGGCACAGGCTCCATGGCGCTGCTGATGGCCCGCCGCGGCTGGTCGGTGTTGGGCTGCGATCAAAGCGAGCAGATGCTCACGCAGGCCTACGAGAAGGCCATGGACCTGGACAATCCGCCCTATTTTATCCGCCAGCGGATGCAGCGCCTTCGCCTGCCCCAGCCGGTGGATCTGGTCGTGTGCTGTCTCGACGGGATCAACTACGTCACCCGCCCCCAGGACGTGCAGCAAACCTTCCGCCGCGTGTTTGAGGCTTTGAGCCCGGGCGGCGTGTTCATCTTCGATATCAACAGCCCCGAAAAGCTCCGGGGCCTGGACGGCCAGATTTTTTTGGACGAGGACGACGACGTCTTCTGCCTCTGGCGCGCGGAGTTTGACGAGAAAAGCCGCATCTGCACCTATGGAATGGATATCTTCCGCCGCCGCGGCCGCGTCTGGGACCGCAGCCGGGAGGAGCACCTGGAATATGCCTATGCGCCCCACGAGCTGACCTGCTGGCTTACCGAGGCCGGCTTTGCCGACGTCCGTGTCTATGGCGACCGTCGCATGCAGCCTCCTGCCGAGGGCGAGCAGCGCATTTTCCTGTCCGCCCAAAGAACGAACGAACCTGAAAATAAAGGAGAACCCAATGTCTGATCAAATTCTTCGCGCCATGACCACCGACGGATGGGTCAAGGCCGTTGCCATTCGCTCCCGCGATCTGGTTGAACGCGCCCGCCAGATCCATAACACCACACCCACAGCCACCGCAGCGCTGGGCCGCACCCTCACCGCCTGCTCGATGCTGGGCAATATGCAAAAGATCGAAAACGGCTCTGTCACGCTGCAGATCAAGGGCGGCGGTCCTCTTGGTACCATTCTTGCCGTCTCCGACGCTGAGGGCAACGTGCGCGGCTACGTGCAAAACCCGCATGTCACCCTGCTGGAAAAATACGCCGGCAAGCTCGACGTTGGCGCCGCCGTCGGGACCGACGGCATGCTCACCGTCATTCGTGACCTTCAGATGAAAGAGCCCTACGTCGGCTCTGTGGAGCTGGTCTCCGGTGAGATCGGCGACGACGTGACCGCATACCTGGTCCAGTCCGAGCAATGTCCCTCCGCCTGTGGCCTGGGCGTGCTGGTGGACCGGGACTATACCGTCCGCCAGGCCGGCGGCTTCATCCTCCAGCTTCTGCCGGGCGCCCCGGAGGAGATCATTGACAGGCTTGAGTCCGCCATCGCTGCCGCCGGCTCTGTCACCGCAATGCTCGAGGAGGGGCTGAGCCTGGAAGCGCTTCTGCGCCGCGTCACAGGAGACATGGAGCTTGAGTTCTTTGATCCCACCCCCGTCAGCTACCGCTGCTATTGTACCCGCCAGCGGGTGGAAGCGACCCTGATCAGCCTTGGCAAGCAGGAGCTGACCGATATCGTTCGGGAAGGGGAGAGCATCCACATCGGGTGCCAGTTCTGCGACACCGATTACACCTTCACCCCTGACGAGATCCGCGGCCTTTTGGCGGGACTGTAAAAAAAGACAAAAAACAGAAAAATAATGCTTGACAAAGTGACCCCTTGCGTGTATAATTATCAACGTCCGCTGGACGAAACGACAGCGGATCTGATGGACGGAAGGTTAGCTCAGCTGGGAGAGCACTTGCCTTACAAGCAAGGGGTCACAGGTTCGAGCCCTGTACTTTCCACCAGAATATGGCCCGGTGGTGCAGTCGGTTAGCACGCCAGCCTGTCACGCTGGAGGTCGACAGTTCGAGTCTGTTCCGGGTCGCCAATTAAGAGCCAAGCCGATTGGCTTGGCTCTTCTAAACGCCTCTGTAGCTCAGTAGGTAGAGCAGCGGACTGAAAATCCGCGTGTCGTTGGTTCAATTCCGACCGGAGGCACCATCATTCCCGTAAGGGAATGATTATGCGGGTGTAGCTCATCCGGTAGAGCGCCACCTTGCCAAGGTGGAGGTAGCGAGTTCGAGCCTCGTCACCCGCTCCAAAACAAATAAGGAACAGCTTAGTCTGTTCCTTATTTCATATGGTGACGTAGCCAAGTGGTAAGGCAACGGTCTGCAAAACCGTCATTCGGCGGTTCAAATCCGCCCGTCACCTCCAGACAGGAGACCAAAATCTCCCGTCCCCAAGCAAAAATGCCCGTAAAACTCCGGTTTTACGGGCATTTTTG
>ONCN01000040.1 GCA_900316335.1 uncultured Eubacteriales bacterium
CGGCAGGGATCCCAGCGAACAGGATTATGAGCGCAACCATTGGGCGGCGGAAGGCTTGTGCAACCTCCGACCAATCCAAAACCCGGGTAGCGCACCGAAATGCGCTTCGCGATGGGTCGATGCGGTCATCGACCCCTACGGGGTGTGTACGGGTGTCGGCACGACCCTGCTCGCGTACGCGATCTGTACGCGAGACAACAAAGGGGCTGTCTCGTTTGTGAGACAGCCCCTTTGGGGGATCAGGATGGTTTTTCGTCGCCGACGATCTCGTGGAAGCGGTCCCAGAGGCGCTGGGTGCTGGTGGGCACAAGAAGATTTCTTGCCGCAAGCTCGTCGGTGTAGTCCTCGAGCTTGTACACGGCGTAGCTGGTGTCGGTCGCCGTGTGGGTGACAAGCGGGATGAGGTCAAAGTCTGTGACCGCGGTGACGCTCTGGCCGTCTGTGGTGGTTTTTTGAATGGTCACCTTTGCCATGCCGCCAAGCAGCCGGTCCAGCTCGGTCTGGGCCGAGACAAAGTTGCCCAGCGAGTAGTAGACCACAGCCTCGTTGCCGTTTTGGGCGGTATAGCGCTCATACGGCTCGAGCACGTGCGGGTGGCCGCAGATCAGAAGGTCTGCGCCTGCGGCGACCACGTCCTCCACGGTCCTGCGGGCCTCTTCGGAGGGCGTGACGGAATACTCCGCGCCCATGTGCAAAAAGGCGACGGTCATGTCCGCGTGCGCCTCGAGATAGGCGATATCCGCCATCAGCTTGTCGCGGTTGGTCAGAACGTCCACCGCATACTGCTGGTCGGACGGCAAAGACAGGCCGTTGAAGCTGTAGGTGTAGTTGAGCATGCCAAGCCGGATGCCGTTTTTCTCCACGATTTTGGGCACGCGGGCGTCCTCGGCGCTGTTGTGGATGCCAAGCACGGTGACGTCCTTATCGGACCAATAGTCGATGGCGTCGTAGACGTTTTCGATGCCCTTGTCCAGCACGTGGTTGTTGGCGTGCAAAATCACGTCAAAGCCCGCCTTGTACACCGCGTCGCCGATCTCCCGCGGCGTGCCGAAGAGGGGATAGTGCGACACGTTCGCGTGGTCCTTGACAAAGATGGTCTCCTGGTCGATCACGGCCAGATCCGCCGCGGAGATATCGTCCTTCACATACTGGTACAGGTGGTCGTAGTTCCACGGGTCCGTGCCCCAGCCGGAGCGGAAGACCAGGTTGTGGATCAGATTGTCGCCCACAGCCACCAGCTCCAGGGTCTGGATCTGCGGCTCGGTCTCGGGCGGCTGCGTGGTCTCGGTCTCAGGCGGCTGGGTCGTCTCGGGCGGCTGCGTGGGCGCCTGGGTCTCGATCGGCGGTGCGCTCGGCACTGCCGCAGCCTGCACGGGGGCAGGTCTGGTCAAAAGCTGCCAGGCGCAAAACCCTGTGCCGGCCAATACCACCAGGCAGGTCAGACCGAAGAGGACCGACCGGGCCCGCCTTGCGCTGCGTTTCATCTCAGAAGGCCCACTTTCCCTGGCGGAAGATGGGCACCAAGCGCCCGTCCGCGGTCCTGGCGTCGATGTCCAGCCCGTCGAAGCCGATCATGAAGTCCACGTGGATCATCGAGTCGTTGATGCCAAGCGCCCGGCACTCGTCGAGCGTCTTGTTCTCAAAGCCGCGGATGGTATCGGCAAAGCCGGCGCCCAGCGCCAGATGGCAGGCGGCGTTTTCGTCAAAGAGGGTCTCGTAGAACAGCAGGCCGGACTCGGAGATCGGGGAGTTGACGGGCACCAGCGCGCACTCGCCCAGATACGCCGCGCCCTCGTCCATGGAGATCATCTTTTGCAAAAGCGCCTCGTTGCGTTCGGCGTGGACCTCCACGGCCTTGCCGTTTTCAAAGCGGACCGAGAAGTTCTCAATGAGCTGGCCCTGGTAGGACAGGGGCTTGGTGGCGTAGACAATGCCCTCGGCAAGCCCGCGCTTGGGGGAGATGAAGCACTCCTCGGTGGGGATGTTGGGGTTGAAGAAGATGCCCTGCAGGCTGGTGTCGCCGCCGCCCTTGAACTCCGCCTCGGGGATCATGCCCACGGTGAGGTCGGTGCCGTTGGTGCCCTTGTAGATCAGCTCGCGGATCTCCAGGCTGTTGAGATAGGCGCAGCGGTCATGCAGATCCCGGTTGTGGGCCTCCCAGCTTGCGATGGGATCGTCCGTGACGCGGGCGGTGAAGAGGATGGCCTCCCACAGCTTTTCGATGGCGCGGCCCTTGGGCAGCTCGGGGAAGAGCTTCTTGGCCCATGCAGCGCCGGGCACGGCGGCGATGCACCACTGGTACTTGTTGTCCATCGCGTCGCGGTAGGGCTTGAGGATGGGGTAGCGCTTCTGGGCGGCCTTGGCCATCTTCTCCTGGTTGATGCCCTTGAGGCCGTCGGGATCCTCGCTGACCAGGTAGATCCGGCAGGGGAGGACGTCTACGTAGTGCTGCAGGCGGGCCTTTTCCCACTCCTCGATCTTGCCCATGGTGGTCAGCGTGCGGTGCCGGACGTGGAGCTTTGTCAGCGGCTGATAGCTGAAGTCCACCGTCACCTTTCTGGCGCCGGCCTTGTAGCACTCGTCCACCAAAAGCTCGACAAATTTGGGCTGGTCCAGATCGCACTGGATCACAACCTCCTGCCCCTTCTGGATGTTGACGCCGACTCTGGCGATCAGTCTGGCGTAGCTGCGCAAAACGGTCTGTTTCATAGGTTTGCCTCCTTGTATGTTAAGTATTTTTATCTTAATCAATCAGGGCGTCTGCCGCTGATACATCACGTCCTTGCCCGCGCCGGTGAGCGTCAGCGTGGCGTCTGAGAGGGTATAGGCATAGCTGCGATCCTGCACCTCCGGGTCCCGGAAGGTCACGAGAAGAAGGCCGTCCCGGGCGCTCCACTGGCCCTCCAGGTCGGCGTAGGGCTCGCCTTGGTAGTCCAGATGGATCCGCGCCTCGCCGTCTTCGGTGAGCGTCATGGTCTCAACAAAGTCCTGCCCCGGGCCGTACTGCCCCCGGTTGACCCACACGCCGACAAGAGACGGCTCAGCCTGCTCCGCGGCGGACTGGACTGTGCCGGACTTGGCGCAGCCGCACAGCAGCAAACACAAAATCGCGGCAAGCAGCAGGCAGCGTCTCATACGGCGCCTGCTTCCTGCGCCCAGCGAATGGGGGCTTCGCCGTGCGCGGTGAGAAAGTCGTTGACCTGCGAAAACGGCCTGCTCCCGAAGAAGCCGCGGTAGGCGGACAGCGGGCTGGGGTGCGGCGCGGACAAAATCAGCCGCGGCCCCTGCGCAGGCAGCACCAGCTCGGCCTTTTTTTGCGCCTGGCTGCCCCAGAGCACAAAGGCGATGGGCTGCGAAAGCGCTGCCATCGAGCCGATGACCAGGTCTGTAAACGCCTGCCAGCCAAGCGCGCCGTGGCTGCCGGCCGCGCCGGCGCGCACGGTGAGCACGGTGTTCAAAAGCAGCACGCCCTGCTCGGCCCAGGCGGTGAGATCCCCGCTTGCCGGGGCGGGGCAACCGAGGTCCTCGCCAAGCTCGCGGAAGATATTCTTTAAAGACGGCGGCAGCTTCACCCCCGGCGCAACGGAAAAGGCAAGGCCCATGGCCTGTCCCGGCCCGTGGTAGGGATCCTGCCCCAAGATCACGACCCGGACCTGCTCGGGCGGGGTGAGGGCAAAGGCGGTAAAAAGCTGCTCTCTTGGCGGATAGACCGTCTCGGTCTCATACAGGGCCAAGGCGCGCGCAAGCGTGGTGCTGTGCGGCGGGGCGTCGAAGGGATGGCCCAAAAAGCGGTCCCAGGTCATTTGCGGGTGGCCTCCATAATGGCGTCCTCGGTCAGCCCGTCCTGCTTGAGCATCTGGCGCATGACCTCGATGTCGGCGGAGATGTCCACCACGTCGTTCTCAAACAGCCGGTCAAGCTGCTTTTCATAGCCCTGGGCCAGCTCGTCGAGCATGGAGTTGATCTTCTCCTTGGCCTCCTTGATCGAGGCGGTCTCAATGCCCTGGCTTTCCAGCCGGGCGTAGTTTTCCAGCGCCTTGAGCGTGGTGGGCAGGTAGTAGTTGAGGAAGGTGTAGAGCTGCTCCTCCTTCTCGGGCCGCTCGTCCACAATGGCGAAGATCTTGCGGGTCAGATCCTCGATGCGGTCGATCTTGGATGAGACCTCTTCGTCGGCGATCAGGTCGTTGTCTGCGCGGATCTGGCGCAAAATGCGGTCAGAGCGGGAGATCGTCTCCTCCTTCTTTTCGGCGGGCTGTGGCTCGGAATAGTCCGTGCGCATCAGCCGGTAGGTCTTCATGTCGATCCAGGCGGGATCCAAAATCCCGCGGGAGATCATCTCCTGCAGGTCCTTGACCACCTTGTGGTAGTCCAGACCCAGCGCGTCGGCCAGATAGTGGATGGGCACCGCCTGCCGATCGCCGATGAGCTTGAGATAGGCGGTGAAGCGCTCGGCCTTTTTCTTGCGCAGGCTGCCGAAAATGGCCATCACGCCGCCCGCGGCAGCCAGGCTCAGAAAGGCCAGAAGCTGCAGGGTGTCGGAAACTGTATACACACCGTCGAGGATGGCGGCCAGGCTGGAGATCCCGAACAGGCCCATCGCGCCAAGGCCGAGGCCCATGATGAGCTTGTTGTTTTTGGGCATGCCGTTGTGGACCTTGCTCTTTTCCACGGGAGCGGGCTGCTGCCAGACCTCGGGCTGCCGCATCTGCTGCACGGGGCGGTTGAAGTCGGTGCGGTTGACGGACTTGGTCAGATCCACGCTGCCGCCGATATTGGGCAGAATGTCAAGCATGTTTGCCACAAACAGACCCACCGCCGCAGGCGGCAACGCAAAAAACAGGAGGAAGGCGATGAAGTTCCACCGCCGCTTGCTCCGGGCTTTTCTTTCTTTCAACTCATTAAAATCCATGATCGGGCCCTCTCTTTCCGGGAAATCACACTTTGTCTTATTTTATCGCATTTTCCCCCGGGTGTAAAGCGTTACATTTTAATATTGTGTAAATTTCTTTCGCATTTCCATTGACTTTCGGTGCAAAGAATGATAAATTTATGGCATGATTGATATTGTGGTAGTTTGGGCCTTTGCCCAGGCGCCGCAGTTGACAGATTTTATCTATTGATTGGAGGAACACTCTATGTCTAACAAGCCTTTGGTCGGCGCGGCCATCATCGGTCAGTCCGGCGGCCCCTCTGCCGTCATCAACGCTTCCTGCTACGGCGTGATCAAGACCGCCCTGGACAGCGAATACATCACCACCGTCTACGGTGCCAACCATGGCATCAAGGGCGTTCTGGACGACAGACTCATGATCATGGACGAGGAGGATCCCAAGGAGCTGGAAAAGATGCTCTATACCCCCTCCTCCGCACTGGGCTCCTGCCGCTATAAGATCGCCGATCCCGACGTGGACGACACCGACTACAAGCGCATCCTTGAGATCTTCAAGAAATACAACGTCCGCTACTTCTTCTACAACGGCGGCAACGACTCCATGGACACCTGCAACAAGATCAGCCGCTACTGCGCCAAGGTTGGCTACGAGTGCCGCGTCTTCGGCGTGCCCAAGACCATCGACAACGACCTGTACGGCACCGACCACTGCCCCGGCTTCGCGTCTGCGGCCAAGTACATCGCCACCTCCTTGATGGAGGTCAGCCGTGACTCCAAGGTCTACGACACCGGCATGGTCACCATCGTGGAGTGCATGGGCCGTCACGCCGGCTGGCTCACCGCCGCCGCTGCGCTGGCGAACCTGAAGAACGACGGTCCCGACCTGATCTACCTGCCCGAGGTCGACTTTGATATGGACCAGTTCATCGCCGACGTCAAGCGCGTCTACGAAGAAAAGAAAAACTGCCTTGTGGCCGTCTCCGAGGGCGTCCACTATGCCGACGGCTCCTTTGTCTCCGAGGCGAAGACCTCCGGCACCGACGGCTTCGGCCATGCCCAGCTCGGCGGCCTGGCTGCCCGTCTGGCCTCTGTGGTCAAGGCTGCCACCGGCGCAAAGGTGCGCGGCATCGAGCTGAGCCTGCTGCAGCGCTGCGCCTCGCACTGCGCGTCTCTGACCGACATCGAAGAGTCCTTCAACTCCGGCAAGGTCGCCGTGGAGTCCGCGCTGCGCGGCGAGACCGGCAAGATGGTCGGCTTCAAGTGCGACCGCGACAACGGCTACGTCTGCCACTACGAGCTGTTCAACCTCGAGGATGTCGCCAACACCGAGCAGAAGGTGCCGCTCGAGTGGATCACCCCCGCGCACAACGGCGTGACCGAGGACTTCATCCGCTACTGCCTGCCCCTGATCCAGGGCGAGACCAAGCAGGCCAAGGAAGACGGCCTGCCCAGCTTCGTCAATCTGAAAAAGGTCTTTGCCAAGTAAAGCATCCAAAAGCCGGGGCCGCGCGCCCCGGCTTTTTCTGCACTGCAGGCGCGCGTCGTGATTGCTTTTTGGCCGGATGTGTGCTACAATCATACGTTGGAGATGATCCCAAATGAAAACACCCTATGTGGCCGTCTTCGGCTCCATCAATCTGGATATCTGCGGCAAGGCCGACGCGCCCCTGATCCCGGAGGACTCCAACCCCGGCAGGGTCAGCCTGTCGATGGGCGGCGTGGGGCGCAACATTGCGCACAATCTGAGCCTGCTCGGCACCACGGTGACGCTGCTCACCGCCCTGGCCGGCGACGGCTACGAGCGCCAGATCCGCGACGACTGCAAGCAATGCGGCATTGATCTGTCCGCCGCGCTGCGGTTGCAGGGCGGCCGGACCGCGACCTATCTTGTCATCGAAGGGCCCGAGGGCGACGTGGCGCTTGCCCTGTGCGACGCCTCGGCCTGCCAGGCGCTCACGCCGGACTATCTTGCGGGCCATCTTCCGCTTTTGTGCGGCGCGTCCGCCGTGGTGATCGACGCCAATCCGCCGGCCGAGAGCCTCGCCTGGCTGCTCGAGCGGTGCACCGCGCCGGTGTTTGCCGATCCCGTCTCTGTGACCAAGGCCGAAAAGCTGCGGCCCGTGCTTGGCCGGATCCACACCCTCAAGCCCAATCTGCTTGAGGCCGAGGCCCTGTCCGGCGTGCAGATCACCGACTACAACACGCTCGAGCTTGCCGCGGCCAAGCTGCTGCAGACGGGCCTGCGCCGGGTCTGCATCTCGCTTGGCAGCCGGGGCGTCTACTGCGCCTGGGACGACAAGCGCCATTTTGAGCCCTGCCCGCAGACCCGGCTTGTGAACGCCAGCGGCGGCGGCGACGCCATGATGGCGGGCTTTGTGCGCGCCTTTTTGGACGATCTGCCCATTGACCGCGCGGCAAAGCTTGCCCTGGCCTGCTCGTCCATCGCCGTTTCCTGCGAGCAGACCATAAACCCTGCTTTGAGCCTGCAATCGGCCCGCGCCCTGGCCTTTGGCCAAGGGGCGCAGGAAAACCAAATCACCGTATCATAAACCCAAGGAGGATATTATCATGCAATTGAACCGTTATCTGGACGTCAACCCCGAGGTCGCCCGCGCGCTGGCGGAGGGCCGGCCCGTGGTGGCGCTCGAGTCCACCATCATTTCGCACGGCATGCCCTATCCGCAGAACGTGCAGACCGCGCTCAAGGTCGAGCAGGTCATCCGCGACAACGGCGCGGTGCCCGCCACCATCGCCATCCTGGGCGGTCGCCTCAAGGCGGGCCTGAGCCCCGAGGAGATCGAGTATCTGGGCAAAACCGGCACCGCCGTGACCAAGGCCTCCCGCCGCGATCTGCCCGTGATCGTCGCCAAAAAGCTCGACGGCGCGACCACCGTCACCACCACCATGATGATCGCCCATATGGCGGGCATCCAGATCTTTGCCACCGGCGGCATCGGCGGCGTGCATCGCGGCGCCGAGACCACCATGGACATCTCCGCAGACCTCGAGGAGCTGGCCAACACCCCCGTCATGGTGATCTGCGCGGGCGCAAAGTCCATTCTGGACCTCGGCCTCACGCTCGAGTATCTTGAGACCCACGGCGTGCCCGTGATCGGCTACGGCACCAAGGAGCTGCCCGCCTTCTACACCCGCAAGAGCGGCTTTGCCGTGGACTATGAGCTCGATACCCCCGAGGAGCTGGCCGAGACCTTCAAGGTCCAGCGCGAGCTGGGGCTCAAGGGCGGCATCCTGGTCACAAACCCGATCCCCGAGCAGTACTCGATGGATCCCGACGTGATCAACAAGGCCATCGACGAGGCCATTGCTGACTCTGTGCGCGACGGCGTGCACGGCAAGGCCACCACGCCGTATCTGCTGGCCAAGGTCAAGGACATCACCGGCGGCGACAGCCTTGACGCCAACATCCAGCTCGTCTTCAACAACGCCGCGCTGGCTGCCCGCACCGCCGCGGCCTACTGCAAGCTGTGATCCAATTCGGGCCATCCGCCCCATGACAAGGAGGATATGACCATGACCACCCAGGAAGCCCTGCAAACCTTCCGCGCCAAGATCGAGGCGCTCCACGCTCTGAACCACGCCATGGGCGTTTTGCAGTACGACGGCGAGACCGTCGCGCCGCCCGCATCCGCAGAGGGGCGGGGCAAAACGCTGGAATATCTCTCGGGCCTTGCCTATGAGATCGAAACCGGGCCGGAGCTCAACCGGGCCGCAGATTTCCTCGCCGCCCACAGTGACGAGCTTTCCGCGCAGGACCGGCGCGAGGTGGAGGTGTTCCGGCGCGAGACCGAGTTCACCGCCTCCATCCCGCAGGCGGAATACGTGGGCTACGTGACCCTGCTCAACCGCGCGAGCGCCGTCTGGCACAAGGCCAAGGCGGAAAACGACTATGCCTCGTTTGCCCCCGTGGTCCAGGAGATCTTCGACACCAACGTCCGCTTTGCCCGCTACTACAAGCCCGATCAGGCGCCCTACGACGTGGCCCTTGGCCGCTATGAGCGGGGCCTGACCATGCAGAAGGCCGACGCCTTCTTTGCGGCACTGCGCGAGCGCATCGTCCCGCTTTTGAAGCAGGTCCAGTCCCGGCCGCAGGTGGACGACAGCTTCATCTGGAACAAGACCTATCCCATCGAGGCGCAGCGCAAGTTCTCGGACTATCTGATGGACCTCATCACGATCGACCGCGAGCGCTGCTCCATCGGCGAGACCGAGCACCCCTTCACCACCAACTTCAACAAGAAGGACGTGCGCATCACCACCCACTACCATGAGCAGACCCCGATCTACTCGATGTACTCGGTGATCCACGAGGGCGGCCATGCGCTCTACGAGCTGCACTCCGGCGACGAGCTGGAGGGGACCCTGCTGGCAGGCGGCGTGTCGATGTCCATCCACGAAAGCCAGTCCCGCTTTATGGAGAACATCATCGGCCGCAGCCGCGGCTTTGTGCAGGTCATCCTGCCCAAGCTGCATGAGCTCTTCCCCGAGCAGCTTGGCGACGTCACCGCCGAGCAGCTCTACCTTGCCGTGAACAAGGCAGAGCCGTCGCTCATCCGCACCGAGGCCGACGAGCTGACCTACGCCCTGCACGTCATGGTCCGCTACGAGATCGAAAAGGGCCTGTTTGACGGCTCCATCCGCGCAGAGGATCTGCCCCGGATCTGGAACGCCAAGTACAAGGAATACCTTGGCATCGACGTGCCGGACGACCGCCGCGGCGTCTTGCAGGACAGCCACTGGTCGGGCGGCAACGTGGGCTACTTCCCGTCCTATGCGCTGGGCTCTGCCTACGGCGCGCAGATGCTGGCCGAGATGAAAAAGACCGTGGACGTGGACGCAGCCGTCGCCTCCGGCGATCTGCGCCCGGTGACCCGGTGGCTCGAGGACCATGTCTGGAGGTTTGGCGCGATGTATGATCCCATGGACCTGCTCGAGCGGGCCGTCGGCGCGCCGTTTGACCCCAAATATTACACCGACTACCTGGAAGAGAAGTTTGGCAGCATCTACAATCTGTAAACTTTTTGAAAACAACCGACGTCAGGACTTGCAATTTGGAGTCGATTGTGATACATACTAAATGGATATAAATTTATCGATTGGAGGAACAATCATGTCTAACCGCTTTGTACTCAACGGCATTTCTTACCACGGCAAGGGTGCCATCCAGGAGATCCCCGGCATCATCGAGAGCAAGGGCTTCCA
The DNA here is from genome assembly GCA_900316335.1 of uncultured Eubacteriales bacterium. Taxonomy (GTDB): domain Bacteria; phylum Bacillota; class Clostridia; order Oscillospirales; family Oscillospiraceae; genus JAFRPC01. Next base: position 10,112 of record ONCN01000040.1, read on the forward strand.
CAAGGCTTTCATCGCCTCTGACCCGGGCCTTTTGAAGTTCGGCGTCACCAAAAAGGTCACCGATCTGCTCGATGCGAAGGGCATGGCCTATGAGATCTACTCCGACATCAAGCCCAATCCCACCATCGAGAACGTGCAGTCCGGCGTCAAGGCCTATCTGAACTCCGGCGCAGACTATATGATCACCATCGGCGGCGGCTCTTCCATGGATACCGGCAAGGCCATCGGCATCATCGTGAACAACCCCGAGTTTGCCGACGTCCGCTCCCTTGAGGGCGTGGCCCCCACCAAGAAGCGCACCGTGTTCACCATTGCCGTGCCCACCACCGGCGGCACCGGTGCGGAGTCCACCATCAACTACGTGATCACCGACGTTGAGAAGAAGCGCAAGTTCGTCTGTGTCGACCCCAACGACATCCCCGACGTTGCCGTGGTCGATCCCGACATGATGGCCTCCATGCCCAAGGGCCTCACCGCCTCCACCGGTATGGACGCGCTGACCCACGCCATCGAAGGCTACACCACCAAGGCTGCCTGGGAGCTTTCCGACTGCCTGGATCTCGAGGCGATCAAGCTCATCGGCAAGAACCTGCGCAAGGCTGTCGCCGGCGATCCCGAAGGCCGCGAGGGCATGGCCCTTGCCCAGTACGTCACCGCCATGGCCTATTCCAACGTCGGTCTGGGCATTGCCCACTCCATGGCCCACACCCTGGGCGCTCTGTATGACACCCCCCACGGCGTGGCCTGCGCAATGATGCTGCCTATCGTCATGGAATACAACGCTGAGACCACCGGTGAGAAGTACCGTGAGATCGCCCGCGTCATGGGCGTTGCCGGCGTGGATCAGATGAGCCAGGACGAATACCGCAAGGCCGCTGTCGAAGCGGTTCGCCAGCTCTCCAAGGACGTCGGCATCCCCGAAAAGCTCGAGGCTCTGAAGGAGTCCGACCTTGACTTCCTGGCCGAGTCCGCCTACGCCGACGCCTGCCGTCCCGGCAACCCCAAGGAAACCAGCGTCGAAGAGCTCAAGGACCTGTTCCGCAAGCTGATGTAATCCTCCGGCCCCGCGGCTGCGCACAACCAGCGCAGCCGGTGATGCGGGGCGGCTGAACCAAAGCAAACACGCCGATGCAAAATCGTACCTCAGTACGGCCTTGCATCGGCGTGGTTTTTTGCAAGCAACAGCCCCCGCGCGGCAAAACCGCGCGGGGGCACTTGATTGCGTATCGTTCGGATCGTCAGGCTCAGGCCTTGCCGGCGCAGCCGAGGACGTCGATCAGCTTGTGGCGGACCAGCTCCTTGATGTTGGCGCGGGCGGGCTTGAGGTACTGTCTGGGATCGAAGTGATCGGGATGCTCGTTGAAGTAGGCACGGATGGTGCCGGTCATGGCAAGACGCAGGTCAGAGTCGATGTTGATCTTGCACACAGACAGGCGGGCAGCCTGACGGAGCTGCTCCTCGGGGATGCCGATGGCGTCGGGCATCTTGCCGCCGTTGGCATTGATCATCGCAACGTACTCCTGGGGAACGGAGGAGGAGCCGTGCAGCACGATGGGGAAGCCGGGCAGGCGCTTGGAGACCTCTTCCAGAACGTCGAAGCGCAGGGGAGGCGGAACCAGGATGCCCTTTTCGTTGCGGGTGCACTGTGCGGGGGTGAACTTATAGGCGCCGTGGGAGGTGCCGATGGCGATGGCCAGAGAGTCGCAGCCGGTCTTGGTCACGAACTCTTCCACTTCCTCGGGATGGGTGTAGGAGGAATCCTCAGCGGAGACCTTCACTTCGTCTTCCACGCCGGCCAGGGTGCCGAGCTCAGCCTCAACGACCACGCCGTGGTCATGGGCATATTCCACCACCTTGCGGGTGATTTCGATGTTCTCAGCGAAGGGCTTGGAGGAGGCGTCGATCATGACGGAGGTGAAGCCGCCGTCGATGCAGGACTTGCAGGTCTCAAAGTCGGGGCCGTGGTCCAGATGCAGGGCGATGGGGATCTCGGGGCACTCAATGACAGCGGCCTCGACCAGCTTCACCAGGTAGGTGTGGTTGGCATAGGCGCGGGCGCCCTTGGAGACCTGAAGGATAACGGGAGCCTTTTCCTCGCGGCAGGCTTCGGTGATGCCCTGCACGATCTCCATGTTGTTGACGTTGAAAGCGCCGATGGCGTAGCCGCCGTCGTAGGCCTTCTTAAACATTTCGGTGGTAGTTACCAGAGGCATGTGAATACACTCCTTTATAGTATAGATTACGCCGTTATTATACCATATTTTTCTGCAATTACAAGTAGAACTTGCACCATTTGGCCGATTATCTCACAAAAAGATCACACTGTTTGCTGGTTTTTGCGTTCTTTTTGTTGAAATCGCCGCATCCCGGGTGTATAATGAAAATGGTTATTAGCGATTTTCCACAGAATGAGGAGGGGAAATCATGTCAGCCTTCTATGTAAACGGCGTCCTGCGCACCGTGGACCACTCCGTTTCCCTGCTGCGCTACTTACGAGACGAGCTGCGCCTGACCTCCTGCAAGGATGGCTGCAGCGAGGGCGCGTGCGGCGCGTGCACGGTGCTCGTCGACGGCAAGACCGTGCGGGCCTGCACCGTCAAGACCGGCCAGCTCGAGGGCAAGAGCGTGCTCACCGTGGAGGGATTGTCCGACTTTGAAAAGCAGGTCTACACCTGGGCCTTCGGCGAAGCCGGCGCGGTCCAGTGCGGATTTTGCATCCCGGGCATGGTGATGTGTGCCAAGGGGCTGCTCGACTGGACGCTCACGCCCACCGAGGCGCAGATCCGCAGCGCCATTGCCAACAATATCTGCCGCTGCACCGGCTACGTCAAGATCGTCAAGGCCATCGAGCTTGCAGCCCGGGCCTTGAAAGACGGCCTGATCCCCGAGCCCTCGGTGAACGACTGGCACATCGGCAGCCGCGTCCACCGGCTGGACGTGGCCGAGAAGGTTCTGGGCTACGGCCAATACCCTGACGACGTGTATCTCGACGGCATGTGCTACGGCAGCGCCGTGCGCTCCAAATATCCCCGCGCCAGGGTGCTCTCCATCGACACCAGCCGGGCCGAGGCCCTGCCCGGGGTGGTCTGCGTGCTCACGGCAAAGGACATTCCCGGCCAGGTGAACGTAGGTCACATCAAAAAGGACCAGCCTACCATGATCCCCGTGGGCGAGATCACCCACTATCTGGGCGACGCCGTGGCGCTGGTCTGCGCGCGCGATATGCAGACGCTGGAAACGGCGAAAAAGCTGGTGAAGGTGGAATATGAGGTTTTGCCCTTCGTCAGCTCGCCCGAGGAAGCGGCGCGGCCGGATGCTCCCCTGGTCTTCGAGGGGGACAAAAGCAACGTCCAGGCCTATAAGCACGTCAGCCGCGGCGACGCGTCCGGCGCCATTGCCAGATCCAAGCATGTGATCCGCCGCCATTTTGTCACCCCGTGGACCGAGCACGCCTTTTTGGAGCCGGAGTGCTGCGTGGCCTACCCCATCGAAAACGGCGGCGTGCGCCTGCTCACCACCGACCAGAGCGCCCACACCACCCTGCACGAGTGCGCTGCCATGCTGGGCGTGCCTTATGAACAGTGCCAGGTGCAAAACCTGCTTGTGGGCGGCGGCTTCGGCGGCAAGGAGGATATGTCTGTCCAGCACCATGCGGCCCTGATCGCCTACCTTGCCCGCGTTCCGGTCAAGGTCAAGCTCACGCGGGCCGAGTCCCTGCTGGTCCATCCCAAGCGCCACACCTTCGATATGGACTTCACCCTGGGCTGCGACGAAAACGGCCTTATCCAGGGCGTCAAGGCCCGGGTGGTCTCTGATACCGGCGCCTTTGCCTCGCTGGGCGGCCCGGTTCTGGAGCGGGCCTGCACCCACGCGGCCGGACCCTACGCCTACGAGAACTTTGAGATCGAGGGCACGGCCTACTATACCAACAATCCCCCCGCCGGCGCCTTCCGCGGCTTCGGCGTCACGCAGACCTGCTTTGCCATTGAGTCTTTGCTCAATGAGATGGCCGAGCTTGTCGGCATCTCCCCCTGGGAGATCCGCTACCGCAACGCCATCCGTCCGGGCGGCGTGCTGCCCAACGGCCAGATCGTCGGCCCCGAGACGGGCCTTGTGGAAACCCTCGACGAGGTCAAGCCCTACTATGACGCGGCCATCCGGCGCGGCGACCCCGTGGGGCTAGCCTGTGCGATGAAAAACGCCGGCGTTGGCGTGGGTCTGCCCGACTGGGGCCGCTGCAAGCTCATTGTCGAGGACGACGGCAAGGTGCATATCTACTCCGGCGCGTCCTGCATCGGGCAGGGCCTTGGCACTGTGCTGGTGCAGATGGTGGTGACAAACGCCGGCCTGCGCCGCGACCAGATCGTCTACGAGCGCTCCAACACCTGGATCGCGCCGGACTCCGGCGACACCTCAGGCTCCCGCCAGACCTGTATTACCGGCGAAGCGGCCCGCCGTGCCTGTGAAAAGCTGGTCCGCGCGCTGGAGGGCAAAACCCTGGACGATCTCAAGGGCCGGGAGTTCTACGGCGATTACCTGGCCAAGACCGACCCACTGGGCGCCAATGTGCCAAATCCCGTGTCTCATGTGGCCTACGGCTATGCCACCCAGCTTTGCATCCTCGACCGGAAGACCGGCCGGGTCAGCCAGATGGTCGCAGCGCACGACGTGGGCAAGGCCATCAATCCCCTGTCCTGCGAGGGGCAGATCGAGGGCGGTGTGGTCATGTCGATGGGCTACGCCCTCACCGAGCGCTACGGCCTTTTCAAGTGCAAGCCGACCGATACCTTTGGCAGTCTCGGCCTGCTTAGGGCTACCGAAACCCCGCCGGTCAAGGCCATCGTGGTGGATAAGCCGGGGCTCAAGGTGGCAAACGGCGCCATCGGCATCGGTGAGATCACCTCGATCCCCACAGCCCCCGCCATTGCCGAGGCCTACTATCAGCTTACCGGCGTGCGCGAGCGAGAGCTTCCGCTTCGCAACACGCCCTATGCCAGAAAGCCAGCCGCCCCCGTGAAGCTGCAGCACCCCGGCAAGGTCCTGCTTGCCCGTGCAGACAAGGAGTGCATCGGCTGCCTTGCCTGCGTGCGCGCTTGCGCCATGGCCTACCAGAAGGACGACGAGCCGGACCACGCCTGTCTGCAAATCTCCCGCTCGGCAAAGGGCGCGTTCCGCCCGCTTGCCTGCGACCAGTGCGGCCTGTGCCAGCTTGCATGCCCTGCCGGGGCCATCACAAGATCGCCCAAGGGCGTGTATATGATCAACAAAAAGCTCTGCATCGGCTGCGGCCTGTGCCGCGACGCCTGCCCCAAGGGGCTCATCGTCAAACAGCCGCAGATGCCAACGGCCTCGAAGTGCATCGCCTGCGGCCTGTGCGTCCGCGCCTGCCCGCGCGAGGTGCTCACCATCGCAGAAGGCTGAGAGAAGCAAAAAACCGGGAACGGATCTGCTCCGTTCCCGGTTTTCGTATCCTTATACTAGTGTTCCGTTAAGCCTAAAAATGGCATGATCTGCGGCGCAGAATTCCGCCATACTTCGTTGTCGTCCTTGCCGGGCGTCAGCCCGCCTGCG
>ONCN01000190.1 GCA_900316335.1 uncultured Eubacteriales bacterium
GTCAGCGTTTTTTATATTGCCGGCGGTATTGGGCGGGGGTGAAGCCTGTGGTTTCGCGGAAGCTTTGGATGAAGTAGTTGACCGTGTTGAAGGCAAGCTGCTCGGCGATCCGGCGGACACTGAGATCGGTGGACTCCAGGAGCGTTTTGGCGTGCTCGACCTTGGCATAGCGGATATAGCTGCGCACGGACTGGCCGGTCTCCTGCTTGAACTTTTCGGTGAGGTAATACTCTGAATACCCAACCAAAGCCGCAAGGTCGGCTGCGCGGATCGGGCGATCCACGTTCAGCTCAATGTAATCACAGCATTTCTGCACGGCGTGGGAGTAGTTGGGATTGGTCCTGAGATGGTGGACCCGATCGATAAAATCGTGGTACATGGCCGTAGCCAGCGCCGAGAGCTTGCCGGAGTCCCAGCAGTCCTCGGCGGCCTGGATATAGGAGTCGCCCAGGGGATATGCAAGCTCGGGCGACAGACCGCCCTCGATGGCCGCGCGTGTGACCAGGGTGGTGAAGACGATAACGCTGGTTTTGGCCTGACGCAGCGGATCCCGGCCCTGGACGGGCACGCCGGGGCTGAGCAGAATGCTGCTTTGCATGGCCCGCTGGTAGTGGATATCGCCGTTGCGCACCATGCGCAGCATGGCCCGCTCAGAGAGATAGACCTTGTTCCGGTCCCGCTCGCCCAAGATGGGGGCCTGCTCGGCAGGCGCTGCGGGCGCTGCGCGGATGGCGTCGAGCCCAAGCTGCTGGTCGGTGAGGACGTTGTGGACCATCATCACGTAGCGGGTGAAGACCGCATAGGACATGACGGGGCACTCCGGCAAAAGGCGGATCAGCTCCGAGCTCCAGCGGGCGTTCTCGCGGCGGTCGGTGTAGGGGCGAAGGCCGGCGCGGACGTGCCATTCCAGCGGCTCGGTGTAAAACACCGGCCCGATGGCAAACAGCAGACTGCCGTCCCGCGCTGGCTCGCAGCTCAAGGCCCACTGCATCCCGATGGAGGAGCCGACGATCTGCGGCTTCATGCTTTCCCCCTCGGCCCCGTAGCAAAGAAGCTGCTCCATGCCGCCCAGGGTGCGGAAGGCATGGTCCAGCACCTGCCGGTGCTCGGCGGGACAGGAGGCGGCAATGAGGCTGCCGGCGCGGTCATAGCACCAGACGTAGAGCTTTTCGTTGCAGGCAATGAGCCGCTCGAGCAGCAGAAGATTGCGCTCTTGCTCGGTCATGGACGATCGTACCGCTTCAAGCTCCACGCTGCAGCCCCCCAACACAGTCTGTTTACACTCAGTATACGCGAAACCGGGAAAAAGTGCAATGGATTATTCCGGAATTTTTGTAATTTTTCCAGAAAAATTAGGTTTACGGATCTGCGCTCTCTCCTGTAAGATACAGATAGCGGAGCACCGCAATCTGAAAAGAAAAGAGGATCTCTCTATGGCAAAGGAACATCTGTCGCAAAGCCAGATCGACGGCGTGCAGTATCGCCGCGCAAAGCTCTGGCAAATCATTCTGGTGGCCTGCAACGCGCTCAACGGCATGGCCATTTACTCGCTGATCGGCCAGGCCTCCTATGCGGCCAGCATCGGCTTCGGCATCTCCACGCTGATCGTGGGCGGCCTTTTGACCTTCACCCGCATTTTTGACGCCATCACCGACCCCCTGCTGGCCTTCCTCTATGACCGGGTCAATACCCCTTGGGGCAAGGTCCGCCCGCTGCTGCTGCTCGGCTGGCTGATCCAGTCTCTCGGCATCATGGCGATGTTCTCCTGGACCTCCAGCAAGGGCTTCGGCATCCCGATGTTCCTGATCACCTACATGATCTACGTGATCGGCTACACCATCGTCAACATGACTGCGCAGACCCTGCCGGCCCTTATGACCAACGACCCGAAGCAGCGTCCCACCGTAGGCGTGTGGAGCACCGTATTCAACTACATCGTCCCCATGGCCTTCATGATCGTGCTCAACACGGTTCTTCTGCCCAAGTACGGCGAGGTCGTCGCCACCGACTCCGGCTATGCCGTCAACTACAGCCAGGCCTACCTGACCGCCGCCGCCACCGTGACGGTGCTGGTCTCCCTTGTTGGCGTGATCCTCTGCTGCATCGGCATTTCCGCCTATGACAAGCCGGAAAACTTTGAAGGCACCAACAAAGCACAGGAGCGCCTGAGCTGGAAGGATATGTGGGCGGTGCTCAGCAAGAACAAGCCCCTGCAGGCCTATATCATCTCCGCCTCCTCCGACAAGATCGCCCAGCAGGCCGGCTCCGCCGCCATCGTTGCCACCATGCTCAACGGCATCCTGATCGGCAATATGACCATCGCCACGTATCTGTCTGTGGGCGGCATGCTGCCCTCCATCATCTTTGCCATCATCGGCGCCCGCTACTGCGGCAAGCACGGCAACAAGGAATCCATCGTCAACTGGGCCAAGTACTGCATCTACGCCAATATCGTGATGATCGCGTTCCTCACGATCACCTGGTTCACGGTCGGCACCCACTCCATCGCCTCCCTCGGCGTGACCATGATCGTCTACATCCTGCTTACGCTGGTGTGCAACGGCTTTATGATGGCCGGCACCACGGCCGGCACCGCCTTCATGGCAGACGTCATCGACTACGAGCTTGACCGCTCCGGCAAGTACATCCCCGCTGTCATCTCCGGCACCTACAGCCTGGTGGACAAGATCGTGTCCTCCTTCTCCGCGCTGATCGCCACCGCGTGCGTGGCTCTGATCGGCTACACCACCACCATGCCCCAGCCCGGCGACTCCCCCACCGGCTCCATCTTCGCGGTCACCATGTTCCTGCGCTACGGCCTGGCGATCCTGGGTTGGCTTTGCACCCTGTGGGCCATGAGAAAATGCTATCTGGGCAAGGCCGAAATGGTTGACGTCCAAAAGCGGATCGCCGGCAAAAAGGCCGCGCTGCACGCACAGGCTCCCGCACAGGAGCAGCTCGTAGAGGCCGCCGTGGAAGAAATCGAGGAGAACACAAATGCGTAAGATCACAACCCTGTCCGACGGCTGGCGCTTTGGCAAAAGCCGGGAGGCGATCACCCAGCCCGTCACGCTTCCCCACACCTGGAACGCCGAAGACGGACAGGACGGCGGCAACGACTATTACCGCGGCACCTGCTGGTACCGGCGGGCGCTGACGGCGGATGAAACCGCCGGCGCGCGGGTGTTTCTGGAGCTTGGCGGGGCCAACCACAGCGCCGCCGTGTATCTCAACGGGCAGCTTCTGACCACCCACGAGGGCGG
>ONCN01000020.1 GCA_900316335.1 uncultured Eubacteriales bacterium
CGCGTTCCCCGCCCGGCAAAACAAGGTCACGCCATTGTTCAACGCTCTTAGACCATTTTGAGGTACATCTTTTTTTCCTACAACAACTTGACACCGACTGCAGCGGGAAAAACGGTTGCAATTTGGCGGGGCGTATGGTATGATGGAGCAAACCATTCCGGGCCTGCGCCCGGAAAAAACCAGGAAACGGAGCTACAGTATGAGCATTGTCGCGGATATGTCCCTGGCCGAATATGGCCGGATGAAAATCGAATGGGTCCAGGATTTTATGCCTGCCCTGGGCGCCATCAAGGAGCGCATGGCACAGGAACAGCCCTTCAAGGGCCTGACCATCACCATGTCCATCCATATGGAGGCAAAAACGGCCTACCTCGCCACGGTTTTAAAGGCCGCCGGCGCGGAGGTGCATGCAACCGGCTGCAACCCTCTGTCTACGCAGGACGACGTGGCGGCGGGTCTGGCCTCTTTGGGCGTGGAGACCTACGCCAAGCACGGCGTGGACGCCAAGGAGTACCGCGATCTTCTGGTCGCCGCTTTGCGCTGCCATCCGCATCTGATCATCGACGACGGCGGCGATCTGCTTGAGCTGCTCACCGGCGACTATGCCCATCTGGGTGACCGGATCATCGGCGGCGCCGAGGAAACCACCACCGGCATCCATCGGCTCAAGGCCAGAGCGAAGGCAGGGCTTCTCCCCTTCCCCATGATGAACGTGAACGACGCCAAGTGCAAGCACTACTACGACAACAAGTACGGCACCGGACAGAGCGTGTGGGACGCCATCATGCACACCACCAATCTGCTGGTGGCCGGCAAGACCGTTGTGGTGGCGGGCTACGGCTACTGCGGTAGGGGTGTGGCTATGCGGGCCAAGGGCATGGGCGCAAACGTCATCGTCACCGAGATCGACCCCATCAAGGCGCTTGAGGCCAGCATGGAGGGGATGCGCGTGATGCCCATGGACCAGGCTGCCCGGGAGGGCGACCTGTTTGTGACCACCACCGGCTGCCGGGACGTGATCGTGGGACGGCACTTTGCGGTGATGAAGGACAACGCCTTCCTCTCCAACGCGGGCCACTTCAACGTAGAGGTCAACGGCGAAGAGCTCGAGCGCATGGCCGTGCGCGTCTTCCCGCGGCGGCAGGACATTGTGGGCTATGAGATGCCCGACGGCCGCGTGCTCAATCTGCTGGCCGAGGGCAGACTGGTCAACTTGGCTTCCGGCAACGGACACCCGGCGGAGATCATGGACACCAGCTTTGCCATCCAGGCGCTGGCGCTGGAGTATCTGCGATACCACGGCAAGGAGCTGGACAAGGCTGTCTATGAGATCCCGCAGGAGATCGACGACATGGTTTCTCTGCTCAAGCTGCGCGGCATCGGCATGGAGATCGACCATCTGACCCCAGAGCAGGAGGCGTATCTGGCCGGCTGGGAGGTCTGAGATGACCCTGCAAGAGGAGATCGCCGCCTTCCGCCCCTTTGACGAGCAGGAGGCCGCCGACCAGGCTGTGATGCTCCACTGCCTGCAAACCAGGCCGGCAGTATTGACCCGGGATGACCCCGTCTGCCACTTCACCGCCTCCAACTGGATCGTAAGCCCGGACCGCAGGCACGTGCTGATGGCCTGGCACAACATCTACAAATCCTGGGCCTGGACGGGCGGCCACGCAGACGGCGAGGCAGATCTGATGGCAGTGGCGCTGCGCGAGGCCAGGGAGGAAACCGGGCTGCAGGCGCTGACCCCCTTGTGGCCCGGGATCTATGCGCTTGAGGTGGTGTGCGTGAACAGCCACGTCAAGCGTGGCAGGTTCGTATCCTCCCACCTGCATCTGGACTGCTGCTATTTATGGCAGGCGGACGAGGCGCAGGCCCTGCGCGTAAAGCCCGACGAAAACAGCGGCGTGGCCTGGATCCCCATCGACGAGGTGGAGCGCTACTCCACCGAGCCCGAGATGTGGCCCATCTACCGCAAGCTGAACGCAAAGCTCTCTGACATTTGAACACGAAGAACTGTATATTGGAACACGCAAGCCCCGGAAACAGCCGTTTCCGGGGCTTACGCTATGTGCAGGGTGCACTTACCGATGCATATTCGTGCCCGGTTGGGTGGTGCGGATTTGCATCGGCATATTCGATTTCGGGGGTTATCCTGCGGACGAGCGATGCTCGCCCCTACACAGGAATACGCTCACGCCCGTAGTGGCGCATGACTCCCAGGGGACTTGGTGGGAGACTCAGCGTTTGGAGGCGGCTTCGAAGTGGCGGTTGATTTGTTCGCTGAACTCGAGGGCGGCGTTGTAGCCCATGCGCTTTTGGCGGCTGTTCATGGCGGCGACTTCCAGGATCACCGCGAGATTTCGGCCCGGGGTGACGGGGATGGTGGTGCAGGGCACCTTGACGCCGAGGATATCGACGTAGTTTTCCTCAAGGCCCATGCGGTCGTAGTGCTGGCCCTGCTCCCAGGGGACGATGTGGATGACCTGGTTGATCACGTTTTCGTCTTTGATGGAGGCCATACCATAGAGCTTGGCCACGTTGATTACGCCGATGCCGCGCAGCTCGATGTAGTTTTGAATAAGCTCCGGGGCAGAGCCCATGAGCTGGGTGGACGAGGTCTTTTTGATCTCCACCGCGTCGTCTGCGATCAGGCGGTGGCCACGCTTGAGCAGCTCAACGGCAGTCTCGCTCTTGCCGATGCCGCTCTCGCCGGTGATGAGGATGCCCTCGCCGTAGATCTCAACGAGCACGCCGTGGCGGGTGACACGGGGGGCAAGCGCGTTTTTGAGGGACGTGATGAGGCCGGAGATGATATAAGAGGTGGACTCCTGCGCAAGGAGGATGGTGATGTTATGCTTCTTTGCCATCTCGATGCACTCGGGGTGCGGCTGCTGGCCGCGGGAGATCACAAGCGCCGGGATCTGATAGGCAAAGAGGCGGTCGAAGATCTGCAGGCGCTCTTCGGGCGTTTTGCTGTCAAGATAGGTCATCTCCACAAAGCCAAGCACTTCCACGCGCAGGGCCTCGAAATGTTCAAAATAACCGGTCAGCGGCAGGCCGGGACGGGAGACCTCGTCTACCATGACGCGGATCTGATCATAGTTGGTGGCCTGGTAGGCCACGGAAAGATTGAACTCCTCGGCCAGGCGCTTGAGGGGAACACTGTAGTTGTTCATGAGGGAGTCCTCCGTTTTTTTCTTCATCTTATCATATTTGACAGCCCTTGGCAACCGGATTTTGTCAAATGTCGTTGGGTTGGAAAATTTTTTGGAAAAAATCAAAAATTTCTCTTGCAATTCTGAACGAAATCTGCTATTATATTGTCCGACGCTTTAGGGCGTTAATAATTGGTATCTCGCCTATGGATTGGAGGTGCAGCTAATGGCAAAGTGCGATATCTGCGGCAAGGGCGTTACCTTCGGCATCAAGGTCTCCCATTCTCACAGACGTTCCAACAGAATGTGGAAGCCCAATGTCAAGCGCGTGAAGGCGATTGTCAACGGTACTCCGCGCCATGTGTACGTCTGTACAAGATGTCTCCGTTCCAACAAGGTTGAACGCGCCATCTAATGACGATACAATTAAGACAAGCAGTAATGCTTGTCTTTTTTGTTACCCATCTTTTTTGCCCGGGCACAGCCCGCGGCGCCGGAAAGGAGAACCGCTATGCAGGTTTTGGACCGTTTTTTACACTACGTTTCCTTCGACACCCAGTCTGACGAGGAAAGCCCCTCCTGCCCTTCCACCGACAAGCAAAAGCTGCTCGGCCGGGCCATTGTGGAGGAAATGCTGGCTATGGGCATTGCCGACGCCCATATGGATGAAAACGGATACGTCTATGGCTCGGTCCCCGGGGTGGAAAACAGCCCTGTGATCGGCCTGATCGCACACATGGATACCTCGCCCGACTGCTCGGGCGCTGAGATCAAGCCGCGGGTCGTGGAATATCTTGGCGGCGACGTTGTGCTGAATGAAGAAAAGGGCATTGTGATGCGCGCGTCTGACTTCCCCCAGCTCAAGCGCAGCGTGGGCAAGCATCTTGTCGTCACCGACGGCACTACCCTGCTCGGCGCCGACGACAAGGCCGGCATCGCAGAGATCCTCACCGCGGTTGAGGAGCTGATGGCCGATAAGACGCCGCACGCGCCCATCCGCATCGGCTTTACGCCAGACGAGGAGATCGGCCGCGGCGCAGATCTGTTTGACGTCAAGGGCTTTGGCGCAGACTTCGCTTACACTGCCGACGGCGGCACCATCGGCGAGATCGAGTATGAGAACTTCAACGCCGCGGCAGCATCCGTGCGCGTGCACGGCGTGAGCATCCATCCCGGCTCCGCCAAGGGCAAGCTCGTCAACGCCATGCAGCTTGCGATGGAATTCCACGCGATGCTGCCTGTGCAGGAGCGGCCGGAATATACCGAGGGCTACGAGGGCTTTTCGATGCTGACCCAGATGCAGGGCGGGATCGAAGAGGCAGAGCTGCACTATATCATCCGCGACCACGACATGGAGAAGTTCCAGGCCAAGAAGGCCCGGTTTGAGAAGATCGCCGCCTATCTCAACGAGCGCTATGGGGATGGCACCGTGGAGCTGCGGCTGAAGGACAGCTACTACAACATGAAGGAGAAGATCCTGCCTGTGATGTTTGTGGTAGAGCGCGCCATGGCCGCCATGAAGCAAGCCGGAATGGAGCCTGTGGCCGTGCCCATCCGTGGCGGCACAGACGGCGCCCGTCTGAGCTATGAGGGTCTTCCCTGCCCCAATCTTTGCACCGGCGGTGAAAACTATCATGGCAGATTTGAATACATCCCTGTGGAGGATATGGAGGCCTGTGTGGACATGCTCAAGCATCTGCTGCGGGTATGACGATATAGGCGCAAAAAACCGTGAGACAGCGATGTCTCACGGTTTTTTGCGGCCGGACCGATCAGGGCAGACGGACGAGCTCGTAGGTTCTTTGGCCGTAACCAAGCTTGGCTGCGGCTTCGATGGTGTGCACGCCGTGGCGGCTTTCCACACGATCAAGGAAATGCGCCTGGCCGGGATCGTCCTTGGCGGCATAAATCAGATCCATGCAGGCCTGGTCGATCGCCACCGGATCCAAAGACGCCAGGATGCCGATATCCCGCATGCAGGGGTCCTCGGCAACGGCGCAGCAGTCGCAGTCAACCGAGATGTTTTTCATGACGTTGATAAACGCGATGCGGCCCTTGAAGTGCTCGACCACGGAGGAGGCAGCGTCCGCCATTGCCTCGAGGAAGCGGTCTTGCTGGGCGTGCTTGTCCCAACAGACGTTCTGGTCGTCAGTATAGCCGCCGGAGTGGATCAGCGCCTTGCCGCGGCTGGAGGCGCAGCCGATGGAGAGCTGCTTGAGCGCGCCGCCGTAGCCGCCCATGGGGTGGCCCTTGAAGTGCGCCAAAACCAGCATGGAGTCATAGTGCTCGATGTTCCGGCCAAGAAGGTTTTGCTTGAGGACCTTGCCGTTGGGGATGGGCCAGATCACGTCCGGGCCTTCGGCGTCCATGAGGTCTACGTTGAAATATTTGTTCCAGCCGTGGTACTCGATGAGCTTGACGTGGCGGTCGGTGTAGTTGCGCGCACCGTCGTAGGCAGTGTTGCACTCTACCACAGTACCGCCGAGGCTGTCGATCATGGGCTTCCAGAAGTCAGGGCGAAGGAAGTTCTGGTTGCCCTTTTCGCCGGAGTGGAGCTTCACGGCGACCTTGCCCGGCAGATCAATGCCCAGGGCGCAGTACAAAGCGACCACATTTTCGGGCGTGATAGTGGGGCTGAAAAATACCTTGGGTGTCATTGCGTCAGTCTCCTGTTCTGTAAGATTAGTCGGCGTTCAAAGTGTGGATCCGCCAGCGCGAAGAGCTTCGTAGAAATTGGCTTCCGCCGCCTGCGCGTAAGGGGCCACCCAGTAGATGCCCACGCAGCAGGCTGCCAGGCCAAGCAGCGCCCAGCCCAGGAAGGACAGTTGGAGCAGGAAATACTCCCACTTGTGGCCCTCCATCATGATGGTGCTGCGATCAAGGCACTCCCGCCATTCCATGTCGGGGTTGTCGGCCTTGATATAGTAGCACATGGAGTAGCCCAGGATCCGGATGATGCCATAGATGGGCACAATGGCCCACAAGAAGCAGAAGATCTGGTGCATCAGGCCAAGCAGCAGGAAATCGCCAAAGCGGTCGGAAAAGCCGAGGAAGAGGTCTTCAAAGCGGATCTCTTGCTGGCCTCTGGCCTGTTTGAGGAAGATCACCGCCAGGCCGACCGAGATGGGGCCGAAGAAGATCAATGAACATACGCCCGCGACCAGGCCGCCAACCAAGGTCACGGCAACGCCCATCAGCCAGTTGCTGTGCACCAAAGAGCCGCCGAGGTTTTGCCGCGCGCGGGCGCGAAGAACAGACAAATCCATAGGGTATCTCCTTTCATTGGTTCATCAGGTGTCCAAGAATACTTGCTGCAGGGTCCGGCCAGACGATCGGATCGTGCAGGCAAAGGCGCAGCGCATAGACCACCAGCGCGGTCCCACCAAGGCACCAGAGCAGGATCCTGGCTGTGCGGGGGTGTCGATGCGCAAGGATCCAGGCCGCAGGCAGGCCGAAAAGCGCCGCAGGCCAGAGTGGATGGAAGCCGAAGGCAGCGGAACAATCCAGCCGGAGCAGGGCAAGAAAGGCCCGGCTCATCCCGCACAGGGGGCAGCCCAAACCGGTGAGCCGCCGCAGCGGGCAGCCCACCAGGACGGAGCTTGCAAAGACAATGCCTGCTGCAAGCAAAGCCGGGAACAGCTTGGGAAGCTTAGACCGTTGCACCGGGTTCAGCGGTGTTCACAGTCATGGGGATCTGGCGCTCCACATCATGGAGATGGATATAGAAGTTCGCCACAGCAGCATATTCATAGGCCTCGGCCCAAAGCGTGCCGACACCGCAGCACAGCAGGCCCACGATAAACCAGCCCAGGAAGGAGAACTGCAGGCAGAACAGCTCCCAACGATGGCCCTGCATCAGCTCTTTGCTGCAGGTGATGCAGGTGGAGGCGTCCCATTCGGGATGGTCCTGCTTGAGATGGATCGCCATGGAATAGCTGTAGCCCTTCATAATGCCAAGGACAATGCCGGCGATGGGGATCAAAGACCACAGCAAGGTGTAAAGCACCACAAGGGCCTCCGTGCCGATAACGCCGGCATAGTTCTCTTTGAAGCCGATAAAGAGGTCATTGAAGGCGTAGCCCTCGGCCCAGCCTCTGGCCCGCTTGGTGAAGATCCGAGCAAAGGCATACGAAATCGGGCCGCCCAACAGGATTGCGGCTGCAAGCAAAAGAAGGGGCGAGGCCGTCACCGTGACGGACATCTTGCCCGAGTCAGCCATGCCCTGCGCCATATTCTGGATCTGCTGAGGGTTGACCGCCATCAGCAGATTGACCGCACCGGTGATCAGGCCGCCGACAAAGACGATCGCGACTGCGGTGAGCCAGTTGTTGTGGAACAATGAGCCGCCCAGGTTTGCCCGGGCACGGGCGCGGAACTCCGCATTGGAAATCATAAAAAACAGCTCCTTTCGGCGCATTCGCGCCATTGATTATCAAAATTATAGCACGGACCCCAGACGCTGTCAATCGCTTTTGGCGCGAAAGATGACGTCTGGGGTCCGGTTTTATCTGGCGCGCAGGGGGTTCCAGCGCCCGCTGAGATAGAAGCACAAAAACATGGTAAACAGCAACAGATTGTGGCCGATCATGCAGCCCCAGGCTGCGACAAGCCCAAGGCCGAGCACGCGGGTACACAAAAAGGTGCCGAAAATACGGACGCCCCACATGCCTGCGGTATTAAACGCAAACGGACGCAGGGTCTCGCCGGCCCCCTGGAGCATGCCCTCCAGGATGATGGATACGCCGTAAACAGGCTCTGACAGAGCCACCATGCGCAACACACGGCTGCCCAGACCGATGACCGCAGGGTCACGGCTGAACAGGCCCATCATTGACGGCGCAAACGCAAAGAGCAGGCCGCCGGAGAGGAGCATCATGGATACCTCCAGCACGATCAGCACGCGGGGCAGGTCCTTGAGTCGCTGCCGGTCCCCGGCGCCGATGGCGTTGCCGGTGAGCGTGGCCGCGGCGCTCTGCATGCCGAAGCCGGGAATATAGAAGGCGGACTCTACAGTATTGGCGATGGTATGCGCGGCTGTGGCAGTCTCACCCAGGGCGTTGATCATCGAGGCGAAGACCACAAAGCCCAAAGACGTGGTAAAGCGCTGGAGCATATTGGGCAGAGCCACCTTGAGGCAAGGCCGCAGCACCGTGGGATCCGGCCGCAGGGAGAAACCCTTGGGCGAGATCGTCTTGTGACGATAGAGCGCCACGGTGATGGCGACGCCGCCAAAGATGAAGGCCGCTGCGCTGGCAATGGCTGCGCCGATGACGCCAAGATCCGCGCCCCAGACGGGCAGAGACAATCCAAACAGGCGGATGGTGCGGCTCGGGTAGATCAGGAGGAAGTTTAAAGCCACGTTCATCGCGTTTACGCCAAGGCCGATGCGCATGGGCGTGCGCGTGTCTCCCGCCGCGCGCAGGACCGTACCGAAGATCGCACTTGCAGCCCGGGGCAGCATGGGCGCATAGAGGATGGCAAAGTATGAGGCGGTCAGATCCCGGATCTGCGGGTCAACATGCATCCACACGGGCACCTTGCGGCTGAGGCCCACCGTCAGCACGGTAAAAAACAGGCCCGTAACCAACACCGCCAGCACGGACTGGGCCGCGGCCTTTTTTGCCCTTTGCGTCTCGCCGGCGCCGATGGATTGCGAGATAAACGCCAAAAAGCCCACGCCAAAGGCATAGATCGTGGTGCCCACCAGCCAGTTTACTGTGGCGGTGGAGCCCACGGCTGCCGTGGCCTGGGTTCCAAGGCGACCCACCATTGCGGTGTCGATATACTGTACCGCGGTTTGCATCGCTTCTTCCAGCATGGTGGGCCAGGCAAGCGCAAAGATCACCGGAAGAAGGGCTTGATAACGCTGTTTTTGGTTCATAACCGGGTCAATAGGTCCTTTCACAGACCTCACGCACCCGCTCCCGGATGGAGAGCAGGTCCCGGAAGGTCTCGGGCCGCTTGGAGGGATCCCGCAGCAGAGCCGAGGGATGGTAGATGGCAGTGTACCACACGCCGTTTTGTTCTGTCCAGGTGCCGTGCTCCCGCGTGATGCGGAAGCTCTCATGGATCAGCCGTTGGGCAGAGATCCTGCCAAGGCAGATGATAATCTTTGGCTGAATCAGACGGATCTGCTCTGTCAGATAGCCGATGCAGGCATCCTGCTCCTGCGGCATGGGATCCCGGTTTCCGGGCGGGCGGCATTTGACGATATTGGCGATATAGCAGTTGTCCCGGCCAAGGTCGATGATGGAGAGCATATCATCCAGCAGCTTGCCGGCTGCGCCGACAAAGGGCTCGCCGGTGAGATCCTCCTGCTGGCCGGGGCCCTCCCCTACCAGCATGATTTCGGCATCCAGCGGGCCGACGCCGAAGACGGACTTGGTGCGGACGCTGCTCAAGCCGCAGGCTCTGCAGCGTGCGCATCGATCCCGCAGCGCTTCGAAGGCTTTCACGTCGGCGCTCATTTGCGGCTTCCTCCCGGGCGGCGCTTGCGCATGGCTCTGCGGCGGCGCGCACGGTGCACGACCAGACGCAGCCAGATGACCAGAAGCAACAGCACGATCAGCCCGACCAGGCCAGCAATGAGCCACCAGTACTCCTCAAGGAAGTTCTTGCTCTCCTCGAAGGCCTTTGCAGTGCCGGAGGCCTCCACCGCGGTGAGCGTCTCGATGGTGGTCTCTCCGATCTTCTGCCCGCCGTAGTACACGGAGATATTGCCGACCTTCTGCCCCTGCGTAAGGGGCGCCTCAAGCTCAGGCGTGTCAAGCTGATATTGGGTGGTAACCTGGGTCTTGTCATAGTCCTTGGGCAGAACGCAATTGATGTCCTTGGAGGGGATCAGCACCACGCCTTTGTTTTCGCGGCCATAGCGGACGGGGACCTGCGCGGTGGGCTGCAGGCGCGTGAGGACCTGGGCATAGGCAAAGTTGTCAAAGCCGTAGTCAAAGAGCTTGCGCGCCTCAATGAAGTTGTTATAGCGCACAGAGCCGTCTTCGAGCATATCCGTGGTGGCGTTCATGATGACGCACAAAAGGTTCAGATTTCCGTCTGCCGCGCGGGAGATGACGCAGCGGCCAGCAGCGGAGGTGTAGCCGGTTTTGATGCCGATGGCGTCGGGATAGTAATAGTCGGCCACGGTGGCGGTGCTGATCAGATAGTTGGTGGTTTTGAGGTTTCTCGGCTCGCTGAGGTTGGTGGCGGGCACGGTATACTCAGCGCAGCCGGAGATCTCGCGGAAGGTCTCGCTGCCGAGGGCCTTGCGGGTGATCAGACTCAGATCCATGGCCGTGGTATAATGGTCGGATTCGTGCAGACCGTGCGGATTGGCAAAATGGGTATTCTTGCAGCCAAGCTCCTGCGCGGTCTTGTTCATCAAGGCCACAAAGGAGGGCACGTCGGAGGAGATGTACTCCGCCACGACGTTGCATGCCTCGTTTGCCGAGGAGAGCATCAAACAGTAGAGAACGTCCTTCAGCGTAAGCTGCTCGCCGGGCTGAAGACCGGCGGTGGAGCCGGCTTCATCCAGGCCCTGCAGCGCCGTCTCGGAGACAGTGATCACATCGTCGAGCTTGCCGTATTCGATGGCAAGCATGCAGGTCATGATCTTGGTCAAGGAAGCGGGATACATGATGTCTTCGGCGTTTTTGCCGTAGATCACGGTACCGGAGTTGAGCTCAATCAGCAGCGCTGCGCCGCAGTTTGCTTCATATTCCGGGGCCCCGGCCACAGCGTATGACTGATAGGCGCTGGTTTCCTCCGCGGGCTCGCCCTCGGTGGGCTGGGGATCCTCGGGTTGCTCGGTTTGCTCGCCGTCTTCCGGCAGGGTCTGTTCGGTGTTCTCGGCAGCGTCTGTCTCATCGCCGGGCTCGGCCCAGGCCGCAAGGCAGACAAGCTGGCAAGACATCAGAAGCGCCAGAAGCAGGCAGATCCATCGTTGCGCAGTCAATTTTTTCATAGTTTCTCCATTTATTTGCCGGTTGGTTCTTGCCCAGGTGGGCAGGTTTATGGTATAATCGAACCGCAAGCTGTCGCTTGCGCCAGATTAAGATCTCTCACTTTGCATTATAGCAGAAATTTGTCGCTTGTCAACGAAAAGGGCGATGAAGAACCGATGAAAATATTGGAGTGACCTATGAAAATACTGATCATCGACGATGAGGAGCTCCTGGTCAAGGGGATCCGTTTTAATTTGGAATCGGAGGGTTACGAGGTCGTCACCGGCTCGGACGGGGCCCAGGCCGTGCGTCTGGCGCAGGACCCGGATATCAGTCTGATCGTGCTCGACGTGATGATGCCTGTGATGGACGGGCTCGAGGCCTGCCGGCGCATCCGGGCGTTTTCGGACGTGCCCATTATCATGCTTACGGCCAAGACAGAGGATATGGACAAGCTTCTGGGCTTTGATCAGGGAGCAGACGACTATCTCACCAAGCCCTTTAACATTCTTGAGCTCAAGGCGCGCATCCGTGCGCTCTTGCGGCGCAGTGCCAAAAAGGCCACCAGCGCCGAAGGACAGATCACGCGGGGCAGCCTGACTGTGGACCCGGTGAGCCGAAACGCCTACCGGTCCGGCACGCCTGTGGAGCTGACGGCAAAGGAGTTTGACTTGGTTGAGCTGTTGATGCGAAATCCCAACCGGGTCTACTCCAGAGAAAACCTTCTGGACATCATCTGGGGTGACGACTACCGCAGCGACATCCGCACGGTGGACGTTCACATCCGCCGCATTCGGGAAAAGCTGGAGGAAAACCCCGCCAGCCCCGAATATATCATGACCAAGTGGGGAGTTGGGTACTATTTCAAAGCATAAAGCCCGCGCCGGAGCTTTGATTGGCAGCGCCCAGCTCCGGTATGCTGCCGCCTATGTGCTGATCACCTCGGTGGTGCTGCTGTTTTTGAATATCTACGCGCCAAGGACCATACGCTCGCTCACCTTCTCGGCACAGCGCACCGCCATGACCGACAAGGCACAGCTCATCGTGTCCGCCTTTTCGTCGTATGAGACGCTTGATGCACAAAGCGTACAGGAGGTCATCCGATCGGTGAACGATCTGCACACCACAAGAGTTGTGGTGACGGATCCGGCGGGCTATGGGATCTATGATTCCTTCCGCCTGCAGAGCGCCGAAGGGAAGCTGGCGCTGTTTCCCGAGCTTGCCGAGGCTCTGGCCGGCAAGGATGTGGTTTACATCCAGTATGAGGACGGAGCCTTGGTGAGCCGGGCTTCTATGCCCATTTTGGCCTATAACAAGCTGCTTGGGGCGGTCTATCTGCTCGAGCGGGACACAGACCAGGGCGCTTTGATCTCTTCTCTGGAGACCAACCTGCTGCGTATTTCTCTGGTTTTGGAGGGCGCGGTGATCGTATTCTCGCTGTTCTTCTCTCTGGCCTTCTCCAGCCGGATGCGGAGCATCATGCACTCTGTGCGCCAGATGCGTGACGGCAACTATGCCGCCAAGCTCAAGGTCCGCGGCCGTGACGAGGTGGGGCAGCTCGGCGACGCCTTCAACGATCTGGCCGACCGCCTGAACCAGTCTGAAGAGGTGCGCAAGCAGTTTGTCTCCAACGCCTCGCATGAGCTTAAAACCCCGCTGGCCTCGATCAAGCTGCTGTCTGACTCGATTTTGCAAAATGATATGGATATGCCCACCATGCGGGAGTTCGTCTCAGACATCGGCAGCGAGGCGGATCGGCTCACGCGCCTGTCGCAAAAGCTGTTGGAACTGACCAGGCTCGACAGCACGCCCCATGAAGAGCTGGAGCTGGTCGAGGTGGATCAGGTAGCAGACCGCGTGCTGCGCATGCTGCTGCCGCTTGCCCGAAAGCAGGAGATCCGCCTGTCTTTGGACTGCCAGAGCGGCTGCAGAATATTGGCAACCGAGGACGATTTGTATCAGATCCTGTTCAATCTGGTGGAAAACGGCATCAAATACAACCACCCGCAGGGCAGCGTGACCTTGTCGGCCAGCCACGACGACGAGCTGGTCCATATCCGGGTAGCGGACACGGGCTCCGGCATTCCGAACGAGGCAAAGGCGCATATCTTCGAGCGCTTCTATCGCGTTGACAAGGCCCGCTCGCGCAAGGCCGGCGGCGCGGGGCTCGGCTTATCCATCGTCCATGACATGGTGCTGCGCAACGACGGCGCGATCTCGGTTCGCGACCGGGAGGGCGGCGGCAGCGTGTTTGAACTGGAATTTTCGCTGTTTGAAACGGAGGAAACGCCATGAGACGACAAAAGCTCCTTTGGCTGGCGGTTGCTCTGGGTATCCTTGCCGGTCTTTTGGCAGGCTGCGCGCGCACAAAGGCGCCTGTGCCGGAGCCGGTGCAGCCCTTCTCCTTTTACTATCGCACCGCACAGACCTCTTATGGCGACGAACACGGTCTGATCTCCCCCGAGATCAAGGATCTGGGTGAAAATCCCGCAACGGAAGAGGATATTTTTCAGCGCTATTGGGAGGGTCCGTCTGACCAGGGTCTGCTCTCTCCCCTGCCCGGCGGCGTGAAATTTCTGGGTGCCGCAAAGCGGTCTGCGCTGCTGACGATACGGCTCAGCCCGGAATATGCGGCACTTTCCGCCATCGACGCCTCGGTCGCAGACGCCTGCCTGGCCATGACTGCGTTTGGCATTGAGGGCGTGGAACAGGTCCGTATCCTCTGTGAGGGTGACCAGGGGCAGACCCTGCGTTCTGTTTTGCTTGAGCCAAGCGACATTCTCCTGTTTGACACCGGCAACGAGCCCGGCAATACGGAGCTTACCTTGTATTTTGCCGACAGCACCGGAAGCTTCCTGCTGGCTGACCGGCGCACGGTTCCGTACATGGAGGCGCCCTCCCTGCCCCAATACGTTCTTGAGCAGTTGATCGCAGGGCCGCAGGCTGCAGGCTTATATCCCACAATGCCGCAGGGCACGGTGCTGTTGGACGTCAACGTCGAGGACGGGATCTGCTCGGTGGACTTTAACGGCGACTTTTGGGAAAACCGGCCGCTGACCCAGCGCGGCGAGCAGCTTACGCTGCTGTCGGTGGTAAACACGCTTTGTGCGCTCGATGAGGTGGACGAGGTGGAGTTCTATATTGAGGGCCGCAAGCCGGGGCTATATACCTATCTGAGTCTTGCAGGACCCTTCCGGGCCGATCTCGGCGTTGTGGGGCCCATCCGGTCTGAGCTCAACGAGTTTGAGGCGGTTTTGTACCTGCCGGATGCAGACCAGGCTCTGCTCCACAGCCTCCCGCTGCGGGTCAGGGCCGGCAGCGGCTTATCCCGCGAGGAAGCGCTGCTGCGCGCATTGTGGGACCGACCGACCCACAACGGAATGATGAACCCTGTGGAAAATGCTTTGCCGCCTCGTTCGGTCAACGTTGAAGGCGGGGTTTGCACCATTGACTTCCCGGATCGGAGCTTTCTGGGCCAGGATGCCGCCACAGAGCTCAGCGCCGTACGGACCATCACTGCCACAATGTGCAGCCTTGACACGGTAGATCGCGTGCGCTTCACCGTCAACGGTCAGGACGCGGCGCTCACATACAACGATCTGAGCTTCCCCCTGGCTGCCAACCGCCTTTGGATGCTGCGATAAGCCCCGTCCGGCAAAAAGTTTGGACTTCCATTTTGGGGTAAAGTATGTTATACTGTAGCAAGTTGTGACAAAAAGGAGGCTGCGCTATGAGCTACGCCGATCAGGTCTATCTGCAAAACTGCCGCGACATTCTGGAAAAAGGCTTCCGGGACGATGCTCTGCCCGTCCGTCCCCATTGGGAGGACGGCACGCCCGCCCACACCGTCAAGCTCTTTGGCGTGGTGAACCGGTATGATCTGCAGCAGGAATTCCCGATCATGACCCTGCGCCGGACCTATTGGAAGTCCGCCATCAACGAGCTTTTATGGATCTGGCAGAAGAAGTCCAACCGGGTTTCTGAGCTCTCAAGCCACGTGTGGGACAGTTGGGCGGACGAAAACGGCACCATCGGCAAGGCCTACGGATATCAGCTTGGCATCAAGCACCACTATCCCGAGGGAGAGTTTGACCAGGTGGACCGCGTCCTTTTTGACCTGAAGCACAACCCAAACAGCCGCAGAATTCTGACCTCGATGTATAACTTCCAGGATCTGCATGAGATGGGGCTATATCCCTGCGCCTACAGCATGACCTTCAACGTCACGGGAAACAAGCTCAACGCCATTTTGAACCAGCGCTCTCAGGATATGCTCACGGCCAACAACTGGAACGTGGTGCAGTACGCCGCGCTGGTCCATATGTTTGCCCAGGTCTCCGGCCTGGTGCCCGGCGAGCTGGTCCACGTCATTGCAGACTGCCACATCTATGACCGGCACATTCCCATGGTAGAGCAGATGCTGAAGCTGGAGCCTCTTCCCGCTCCGGTTTTCCGCGTGGATCCTTCGGTCCGGGATTTTTACGACTTCACAAAAAACAGCTTCTCGATGGAGAATTACGTCTACCATCCCTTCAACGGGAAGATCCCCGTTGCCATCTGACAGGAGAAACACATGAACGCGATCGTCAACGTCACGCCCCACTGGGGCATTGGAAAAAACGGCAAGCTGCTGGTTTCCATTCCCGCAGATCTGCGCCGTTTTCGGGAGTTTACCATCCACAAAACCGTCATCTACGGCCGCAAAACGCTTGAGACCTTCCCCGGCGGACGGCCTCTGGCAGACCGAGAGAATATCATCCTCACCAAAAACAAGGATTTCACCGCAGAAGGCGCCGTCATCTGCCACGATTTCGAGACGCTCAAGGAGCTGCTGCGCGAGCGCTACTCGGAAAACCTCTTCGTCATCGGAGGCGAGAGCGTTTATAAGCTGCTTGTGCCCTACTGCGAGAAGGCCTACGTCACCTTCAGCTACACCGAGGCGAAGGCGGACAAGTTCTTCCCCAATCTGAACCGCAACGAAAACTGGTACGTCACCGCCATCGAGCCCACGCAGATCGAAGGCCGTGTTCCCTTCCGCTTTGTGGAATACACAAACACCAAGCCCTTAACGCTTTAAAACGCGAACCCACAGCTGCGGGAGCGGGAGCGCGAGCGCGTCTTCGCCTCGCGCTCCCCGCTTCCAACGCGGCAGAGCGCCCGGCAAAGCAGGAATTTTCAATTTTTGAAAAATAGGACTTGACTTTTCCTGTTTTTTTGATATAATAACGGAGCTGATTGCGAAACGCTGTTATAGCTCAGCCGGTAGAGCGCATCCTTGGTAAGGATGAGGTCCCCGGTTCAAATCCGGGTAACAGCTCCAAACAAAAGGGCGTAAAACCTTCGGTTTTACGCCCTTTTGTCATATTGGGTTTTCCCAGTTCTTTGGAGAAGCAGATGAAGACGATAAACACTTTGATCAAATGGCCTGGCGGCAAATCCAGAGAAATCCCATACATCGAACACCTAATCCCCAATTATAAACGGTATGTTGAACCTTTTTTTGGTGGGGGTGCAATGTTTTTTCATCTACAGCCTCAGAACGCCATTATAAATGACATTTCTCATAACCTTATATCGTTTTATGAGCTCGTAAAGAGGCAAGACTGTGCGTTTGAGTTTTATCTTAGAGAATACGATCATTGTTTTCAGTCTTTGCTTGCTTTTTGTGACACGAACATTGAAATAATCCTTTCACTTTACTTCAGGCTAAAACACCACTTTATCTTCGAGAATGATGCAAAAGTGGAATTATCTGGGCTTTGCAGTGATCTAACAGAACACGCTCTTAAATCCCAATCGATTATTCTCAGCAAAGATGAGTTTACTCAAACGCTTGTTTCTTTCTCCCTAGATAAAATGATTCGAACGCGTAAGAATGAAGAAAAGCTAAGTTACAATGATGAAGATTTAAAGGAGAATTTGATCACCGGTTTTGCCAGTGGGTTTTACATGTACTTCCGCTCACTTTATAACCGTTTTGCGCGCATATCGGATTCAGGACTCGATCTCTCCTTAAAAATTGCCAATTTTTACTTCATAAGAGAATACTGCTATGGTTCAATGTTCAGGTACAATAGCAAAGGAGATTTTAACATCCCATATGGAGGGATGTCCTACAATCGAAAAGACTTCAAGTCAAAAATCGACGCCATATTCAATGATCATACGAAACAACTCTTTTGTGGGACTGAGATAACTTGTTCTGATTTTGCGGATTTTATTAAGGCCAATGATTTACGCGAGGATGATTTCATGTTCTTGGACCCTCCTTATGATACAGATTTTTCTGACTATGAAGGAAGGGACTTCACGAAGAACGATCAAAAGCGTTTAGCAGAAATCCTTTATGAAACAAAAGCGAAGTTTCTATTGATCATTAAATATACCGACTACATTTATTCTTTGTATGAGCACAGCGGTTTTCAAATCTTATCCTTTGACAAAACTTACGCTTATAATGTCAGAAGCAGAAATGACAGACATGCAGCACATCTAATTATTACAAATCTCCAGATTACGATGTAATCTGGAGATTTGTGTTCATAAAGCCTCAATTGCCTCTTCAATATGCGAAGAAGTAAATTGCGTTTGGAAAAGATCAATTAATCGTGCGTAGGACAGCCCTTCCGGCAAAACAGTCGGCCAAAACTCTTCTGGTGAAAGCAATTCGCACTCTTTCTCTGTCATTGCTCTTCTTACCGATTGGGAGCACTCACCATAGCAAGTTGCAAAATATGAATGGCTGTTGTTTATAAAGGAAAACACGTTCTTGTTTTTTAAGACTTCTTCCGCATTACTTGGTGCATTTTTTGTGTCAAGGTTGCCTCCAAGTTTTATCTCATACACTCGTAAAGCATCTATGGAT
>ONCN01000025.1 GCA_900316335.1 uncultured Eubacteriales bacterium
CAGGTTTGTGCCCGCTTTGTCAAGAGCAATTTGCTTTTTACGGGATTTCACACAGAAAAGCCGGTAAAATACACAGAATTTTGTGAAAAAGGTGCATCATAAGAAGTTTACTATTTTTAGGTCGACCGTTTGCCGGTCACCGATCAGGAAAGCTCTGCGATGGTCACGCCGTCTTCCCCTTCGCCGTAAACGCCAAGGCGGTATTTTTTGACGTGCCGGTTTTTCTTCAGCTCGTCATGCACCATCTTGCGCAAAACGCCGGTGCCCTTGCCGTGTATGATGCGAACCTGCTGTAGATTTGCCATATATGCGTTGTCTAAGAAAATAGTCAAAACTGCGCTTGCTTCCAGCGCGTCCATGCCCCTCAGATCCAGCTCGGGCGACTGCGCCTCGTTTTTAAATTCCCGGCGGGTCTTGTCGATGAACTTTTTCACCTGAGTCGGCTCGTTCTCAAGCAGATAGACCTCATCGGGCTTTACGTTGACCTTCATGATCCCGGCCTGGAGCTGATAGGTACCATCCTTGTTCACCGCCAGGACCGTGGCCTTGGTGCCAAGCTTCAAAAGCTCCACGGTGTCGCCTGCTTTGATCGCGCGGCTGGGCTTGGGGCGGGATACCTGCTCCTTCCTGGGCGATAGCTTTGCTTCGGCCTCGTTGAGTTGGCGGCGCAGGTCCGCCTGTTTTTGATTGATCCCCTGCGCGTCGGCAACGTCCTTCATCTGCTTGCGCAGGGCCTTGAGCTCATCATAGACCGCGTTTGCTGTGCGGCGTGCTTCATCGAGGATAATCTGCGCCTCACGCCGCGCCTGCTGCTCAGCCTTTTCCTTCTGCTTTTTGATCTCGGCGTAGTAGGCGTCGGATTGCTTTTTGGTCTTCTCCGTTTCCGCACGCAGCGCCTCGGCCTCTTCCCGTGCAGATTCCATCTGCTGCCTTTGCTGCTCAAGCTGGTTGAGGACGTCTTCAAAATCAAGATCGTTCTGGCTCACAGTGTTGCGCGCAGCGGTGATGATCTCCTCCGGCAGGCCAAGGCGGCGGGAAATAGCAAACGCATTGGATTTGCCGGGGATGCCGATCAGAAGCTTATAGGTTGGCTTGAGCGTTTCAACGTCAAATTCGCACGATGCGTTGATGACGCCTGGCGTCCGCATGGCATAGACCTTCAGCTCTGCATAGTGCGTGGTTGCAGCCACCTTGCTGCCGCACTTCCGGCAAAACTCTATGAGCGCGATTGCAAGCGCAGCGCCCTCGGCAGGGTCAGTACCCGCGCCAAGCTCGTCAAACAGAACCAAAGAGTCCCTGTCGCACTGCTCGACAACCTGGACAATATTGCGCATATGCGCAGAGAAGGTGGACAGGCTTTGCTCAATGGACTGCTCATCCCCGATGTCTGCCAGAACGTGCTCAAGCACGGAGATATGGCTCCCATCCCGCACCGGAATATGCAGACCGCACTCGGCCATCAGTGTGAGAAGACCGATGGTTTTAAGCGTGACGGTCTTGCCGCCGGTGTTGGGGCCGGTGATGATGAGCGTGTCAAAATCTGTGCCAAGGCGCACCGAAATGGGCACGACAAGCTTTGGGTCGATCAGCGGGTGCCTTGCCTGCTTGAGTTCCAGGCTGCCGTCCTCGCGGATCTCGGGTGCTGTGGCGTCCATGCGGAAGGAGAGCTTAGCACGCGCAAAGATCACGTCCAGCCCCACCAAAAGCTCATAATCCTGGCCGATGTTGTCTTTATAGCTAGCCGCCTCGGCGGAAAGCTCGGCAAGGATCCGCTCAATCTCCTTTTTCTCTTTGATCAAAAGCTCGCGCAGGGCGTTGTTGGCGTTGACCGACGACATGGGCTCGATAAAAAAGGTGGAGCCTGTAGAGCTCACGTCGTGGATCAGACCCGGGATCTCGTTTTTATACTCAGATTTTACCGGGACCACGTATCGGTCCTGGCGCAGGGTAATGATCGGCTCGCGCAGATACTTGGCGTAGGCCGGGGATGCAATCAGCTTTTGCAGGGACTCTTTGATTTTGGAGCTCTGTACTCTCATATGCCGCCGGATATCCGCAAGCTCGGAGCTGGCGGAGTCAGCGATCTCTTCCTCAGACAAAATGGCGCCGAAGATCTTCTCTTCTAAGTAGCGGTTTGGCGTAAGCGCGGCAAACATCCAGTCAAGTACCGTGTTTGCGCAGGCGCCGTCGTAATATTCCTTGGCGCCTCTGGCGCAGCGCAGCACGCCTGCGATGGCAAGCAGCTCTTTGGGATTGAGGCTGCCGCCACGGTCAGCCCGGTCGAGCGAAGCTCGGACGTCACGAACCTCCTGGAAGGCAGGACTGGAGCGCAGGGTGATCAGTCTGCAGGCTGCGGAGGTCTGCTCCTGCAGGGCCACGATATCCTCGCGGTCGTTCAAGGGGCGAAGCGCCATGCACCGGTCCTTGGCCTCGGCGCTGACGGCGCAGTCCGCCAGCTTGCTGAGAACCAGGTCCAGCTCCAGTTTTTTTAATGATTTTTCGTATAGTTCAGACATGTTTACTCTCCATATGTAAGAAACAACGATTTATAAAAATCCAGCGTATAAAAGCTGTGCTCAAGTTGCGTGGAAAGGAACGTCTCTGTGATGCCGGATAGCTGCTCCAACGACGCTTCACTCAGGGTGAACGAAAAGAGCTTTTTGCTATCGCACCAGAGAATATGACGCATGGCCGCAAGCACGCCTGGCGTGATAGGCAGGCGAAGATCCTGCTCGTCCGCGCCCTGGCACGAAGCACACTGCAAAACGCCCTGGCGGACCAAAAAGCGGTCTGGCTCGGCACGGCCGCAGGTGACACAGCCGGATAGATCCGGCTCAAAGCCTGCAAGGGCAGCAAGGCGCAGTTCAAAAGCGCCCTTGACCAGAAGCTGCGGCTTTTTCAGTCTGCCAAGCGCGTAGAGCGCATTGAGCAGCAGTGAAAGCAGCTCCGGCGTCGGGACGTCAGACTGGGCGATCAGCCCGGCGGCCTGCGCAAAATAGCTGCCAAGCGAGAGCAGCTCAATATCGCCGCGCAGCTCGGTAAATTGCTCGATCGGCACAGCCTCGTTGATCGTCATTCTGCCGCGGTAGTCAAACAGGGTAAACTCTCCGTAGCAGAGCAGTTGACAGGCTGTTTTGATGGTGGAGTTCTTGCGGCGCACACTCCTGGCCTTTACCGTGAGCAGGCCCTGGTCCTTGGTCAAAAGGTCCAGCAGCTTGTCTGCGTCGTTGAACTCCACCTCCCGCAGCACGATCCCCTCAGTTTTCACGTACATGGGTGATATCCGTTCCTTCTGTGGTGTTGATTTGGTCCTTGACCTGCTGCTTGTAGGCCAGGTATGCCTGCGGCGCGCCGGTTTGCAAAAACAGGTCCCAGTATGCGGCGATCGGATCCATGCGCATCCCTCCTGTCACAGTGTATGCCGAATGGCAAGGCTTTGACAGGAATAGGATTTGCCGATGTGAAAAAGCTATGCGCGCAAAATATGGCTCTTACTGGTCGCGGCGATAGCCGAAGTTGCGGATCAAGAAATCGCTGTCGCGCCAGTTTTCCTTGACCTTGATCCAGGTTTGCAGATAGACCTTGGTGCCCATAAAGCGCTCGCAGTCCGCCCTGGCCTGGGAGCTGATTTTTTTGAGCATCTGGCCGCCTTTGCCGATGATGATGCCCTTGTGGCTGGCCTTTTCGCAGTAGATCGTAGCCTCTACGTCGACAATGCCGTTGTCGCGCTCGGAAAAGCGGGTGATCTCCACGGCAGTGCCATGGGGGATCTCCTTGTCCAAATTCCAAAGCATCTTTTCCCGAATGATCTCTGCAATGACCTGGCGCTCGGGCTGATCGGTGGTCTCTCCCTCAGGGAAGAACCAGGGCGACTGCACGGCATAGCCCGCGCAGACAGAAAGAAGCTCCTCCACGCCCTCCTTGGTCTTGGCGGACAGCGGGATAATGGCGTCAAACGCAAATGCCTGGCTGTACAGGGCGATCACGGCAAGCAGCGCGTCCTTGTCTTCTATGGTATCGATCTTGTTGATGACCAGAACGGCCGGTACCTTCCGTTGACGGAACTGGTCCATCAAGGCCTGCTCCTGGGGGCCGATGTTCGCGATCGGCTCAACCAGCAAAAGGGCAAGGTCCACGTCGGATACCGATTCCTGGACAACGTTGACCATATAATCTCCCAGCTTGGTCCTGGGCTTGTGGAAGCCGGGCGTATCCATAAACACAAACTGGGTATCGTCTTTTGTCAGAATGCCGCAGATCCGGTTGCGGGTGGTCTGCGGCTTGTTGGACACGATGGCAATCTTCTCCCCCACGACGGTATTGGTCAGGGTGGACTTGCCCACGTTGGGTCTGCCGCAGATGGCAATCATAGCTGATTTGGTGTTCATAGCTGTCGTTCTCTCCTTGTGTCCGTGGGTAGCTATCGGGTGTCTATCGTTCCAGGTCGATCATGCGGCAGATGGCCTCTTCCCTGGCGCGCATCTGCTTTTTCATCGGGCCTTCGTCCACATGGTCATATCCCAAAAGATGCAGCACCGAGTGGATGGTGAGATAGCCAACCTCTCGCTTGGTGGTGTGACCGTATTCGATGGCCTGCTGCTCCGCCCGCTCGAGGGAGATCGCCATGTCTCCCAGAGGAAGCCGTTTGGTTTCGGGGTCGAGATAGGGCCTCAGATCCTCCGGCAGATTGCCCGGTTCAAACTGGAACATCGGGAACGAGAGCACGTCCGTGGCCTTGTCTAGCTTGCGATAGAGCTTATTGATGACGCGGATGGTGTCGTCGTCGGTGACCAGCACGTTGATCTCAACCGGCACGTTGACGTGCTCCGCTTCCAGCGCGGTCTCGATGCAGGTGCGAAGATGCATCATAAGAGGAAGCCGCCGCAGCTCGCGGTCCCTCTTCCCCAGCTTAAAGGTGATGGTGATATTGTCTTTCATTTACTGTTTCCTCTTGAAGGTTTTACCGTTGAGTTTTTTGGCAGGGTCCCTGGACTGTTCGTATTTATCATAAGCTGCTACAATGCTCTGCACCAGCGCGTGACGCACAACGTCAGACGCAGACAGGCGGCAGATCGCGATATCGGGGATATTTTCCAAAACCTTGAGTGCTTCCTTCAGGCCGCTGGTTTTGTCGGTCGGAAGATCGATCTGCGTGACGTCGCCCGTGATGACGATTTTGGAGCCAAAACCCAGACGGGTGAGAAACATCTTCATCTGCTCGCGCGTTGTATTTTGTGCCTCGTCGAGAATGATAAAGCTGTCGTCCAGCGTCCGGCCGCGCATATAGGCCAGCGGCGCGACCTCAATGTTGCCGCGCTCGAGGTATTTTTGATAGGTCTCAGGGCCAAGCATATCAAACAGCGCGTCGTAGAGCGGCCGCAGATAGGGGTCGACCTTGTTTTGCAGATCGCCGGGCAAAAAGCCCAGGCGCTCGCCGGCCTCGACCGCAGGCCGGGTGAGGATGATCCGATTTACGGTCTTCTCCCGGAAGGCCGCAACAGCCGCAGCCACGGCAAGATAGGTCTTGCCGGTACCGGCGGGGCCGACGCCGATGGTAATCGTGTTTTTCAAAATGGCCTTCATATACCGCTGCTGGCCGAGCGTTTTCGCCTTGATGGGCTTGCCCTTGGCGGTAATGCATACGACGTCCTTAGCCATTTCTCCGATCTTGTCGTCATTGCCGGACTTGACCAGGTCGATCAGATAGCGGACCTTCTGCTCGTCGATGGTCTCACCCTTGGCTGCAAGCGTCAGAAGGCCTTCCACGGCCCTGGCCGCTTTTTCCACAGCCTCATCCTCTCCGCTGACCTTGAGCTCGGTATCCCGGTTGGTCACATGAACGTCGAAGGTCTGCTCAATGCGCTTGATGTTCTCGTCGAAGGAGCCAAACACATTGATGATCTGCTCCATTCGTTCAGCGTTGATCACTTTCTCCATTCGTTTCTTCCTCTCTCAATGGGTCGGCCGGTATAGACACGGCGATCATCTCTTCGCAGAAGATGTCGGCGCGCAGAACCAGCGCCCCATTGTTCTGTTGTATGGTATGGCTCTCCCCTTTGATGCTGCCTGCGACCAGTTGGCGCGCAACCGCAGCTTTTGCGGCAGATTGCAGCACATGCTCTGCGGTCTTTTGCGAGACAGGCTCCTCTGTGAGCGTATAAGGTCTGAGCGTCACGGTTTCAAGCGCCACAGGCAACAGATACCCGCCCGGCAGCGTCAAGCTCCGCGTTTTTATCATTGTATCACAAGTGGTACCCAAAATTCCACTCTTTCCTGTTAATTTTATTCTTTTTCTCCCAAAAATCAAGGTGCGGACCTTGAATTCCTCCCGGGTATACGTTTTTTTCTGCACGCAGGACGGTTGTTTTACCGTGATATCATAGAATGTGTCGGCATAGATCTCACCCAAAGCGCGCGTAGCCTGCGTGTGCGTGGTCCAATCCATGAAGCCTGAAACCAAAAGCTGTCCTGTTATCACCGCGTCGCCCGGCTGAACGGCCGCAAAGCCGTTGAGCACCGAAACACGGGTTATCACACCTGGGCGCTTTGCGATGAGGTTCGAGACTGCCGCGCGATCCACGGTGTGCTTCTCCCCCTCCCGCTCAGAGGTCAGCACCCGGGCGATCGCTCCGGTGCGGTTGAGCGCAAGCCATCGAAGCTGCGGCAGGCGGTTAAGCATGCGGTTTTTCAGACTCTCCTGCTCAAAAGAGGGCCCCCACGCGCCAAACGTAACCCCCTCCTGTTCTAAAGTCAGAAGGATCTGCTCGGTCGGAATCTGCTCATTTCCCGAGACGGTGATCACCCAAATGAAGTTTTGCAGAAAAAAGGTCACTGCAAACGCACCGGCAACCCCAAGCAGCAAAAGCGGCCTGCGAAGAAGGCCGCGATACTCCGAATACAGGCCCCGCTGCAATTCGGTCTCCACGGTGCACATTGCCGCGCTCGCCAGACGATTTGCAGCGTCCAGGTCCTTCTGATAGATCCGGCAGCGCAGATGGAGCGCATCGGTCTTTTCCGGTGCCCAAAAGGCAACGTCGCACGCGGCAAACATATTCAGACACCGCTCCGGCTCGGCGCCGGAGATCATGATCTGCGCGTAGCCCCGCAGATAGCGCATCATACCGGCGACTCCTCCAGCTCCACACGGGATACCTTACCGCAAAGGCAAACGCGCTCCCGGTTCATCAAGCGGATCTTCAGCCCTGCGCCGCGGATGCGCACCACCCCGATTGAGGACGCAACGTCCACGGCGTCATCGGAATAGGACAGGATCCCTCGATGCTGCACGACCACAGTCTCGTCCCTGCCCTTGATCTGTACGGTGGGGATCCCTGTAAGGATCTCGGTGGGAAAATCTATGGCTCTGATCCAATGCTCCAGTTGTCTTCTTGCCTGGCCCATTTACGCACCTCCTGCATAGTCTGGGCTATTCATATGCAAGTTTTCCCTGCCGCTTGCATAGTTTTTCCGGGAGGGATGTTATGAACCGAATGAAACAAATAAAAAAGCCTGTGCTTGTGTGTCTGATCCTCGGCCTGTTCGGGCTGCTGCTTGTGCGTCGCACGCAGGTCCAGGCCGGTGCTGCCTACGGCTTGCGGCTGTTTGGCACTGTTTTGGTGCCCTCCCTGTTTCCGTTTGCCGTATTGGCACAGATGGCAGCCATGCTGCCGGCAGATTTACCCGGCAAACCTGTCAGGCCTTTTTTATCCATAAGCCCGAGTGGGTGGACCGTTTTGCTGCTGGGCTGGCTTGGCGGATATCCCATCGGCGCGCAGCTTTTGTCTGCACAGGCTGCCTGCGGCAGAAGATCGCGCGAGGAAGCCCTGCGGCTGAGCCTTATCTGCTCCAATGCAGGACCCGCATTTGTGATCGGAACGGTTGGCGGCGCTCTGCTGGGTCAATGGCGCAGCGGCGTGGCGCTGTGGATCATACACCTCACAGCCTCCGGATTGGCAGCGGCTGTGGTCGGGCGGTTTTTGCCGATCAAGCAAAAGGACTTCCCTTCTTCGGTTTCAACCGCGCTGCCGGGATCCTCGCTGTTTCCGGAGGCGGTCCGCGCAGCCGTGCAAGGCATGCTGCAGGTTGGCGGCACGGTGGTCTTTTTTTCTGTCCTGCTGGAGGTGCTTCACCCGTTTGCACAAGCACTCGGCCTTCCTTTGTGGCTGCAGGCGTTGTGCGGCGGGCTTTTGGAGCTGTCAAACGGTGTGTTTCTGACCCGCGGGCTTGCGCCGGACGTACAGTGGATCCTGCTGTCGGCCATGACGGGCTTTGGCGGCCTGTGCGTGCAGGCGCAGCTTGCCGCATTTCTGGCCGGAGCGCAGCTTCCGATCCTCCCGGGGCTGCTTTCAAAGCTATTGCAGGGCGTTTTTGCCGCTGGTTTGACCGCAGCCATCGTTCACATCGGAACAGGCAGCGGAGTTGTATGGATCGGCCTGGCGTCTGGGCTGATGTTTTTCTTGTTTTTTGTAAAAAAAGATTGGAAAATGCGCAAGCTTGTGGTAAAATAGAAAAAAAGAAGCGGAGGTGGCAAAATGCTGTTTCGAAAAAACGTCGCGAAATTCTGCGCGTATTGCGTCCATGCCGGCAAAACCGCCGGCGACCAGATGATCTGCTCCAAATGCGGCTTTGTGAGCAGCGATCACAACTGTTTCCGCTTTCGCTACGACCCGCTCAAGCGCACACCCAGCAGGTTGAACGCAAAGGATTTTTCCAAATTCGACGACGCGGATTTCTCTTTGTGATCCAACTGCGCGTAACGCAGTCTAAGAAAAAGCAGGCTGAAAGAGGTTTCTCTTCCAGCCTGCCTTTTGTTTAATGCTGCGGTTGCGCATTTTTGAGCTGCAACTGAAGCCGGTCTGCAATGAGTGCAATAAACTCAGAGTTGGTCGGCTTGCCCTTGGTGTTGGACACCGTATAGCCAAAGAACCGCTGCAGCGTGTCCAGATCGCCCCGGTCCCACGCAACCTCGATGGCGTGCCGGATGGCCCGCTCCACTCTCGACGGCGTGGTGCTGAAGGCCTTCGCAACCTGCGGATATAGGACCTTCGTGACGGCGTTGATGACCTCCATGTCGTTTACGGCGATGATGATCGCCTCTCTGAGGTACTGATAGCCCTTGATGTGGGCCGGAACCCCGATCTCGTGGATGATACCCGTCACCATTGACTCAATATCAACCTTGCTCTGCTGCTCACCGCCGGCAAAGGCAATCTCCTGGATCCGCTCTGTCACGGATTGGACCGCGCAGGGCTTGATCATCAAATAGGATGCGCCAAGCCCGGCAGTCATAACAGAAACGTAATCCGTGACAAACGCAGTCGTGACCAGGATTTTCGGTTTGACGTCCTGCTCAGCAATTTGCTTGAGAATGGACAGTCCATCCAACTGGGGAAGCGCAAGATCCAGAACCAAGAAGTCCGGCCTGTGTTCTTGCAGCAAGCGCAGAGCAGTTACCCCATCTGTTGTGTACTCGCAGGCCCGGCACCAATCCGATTGGTTCAGCGTATCGGCCAGATTTCGGCAAATATCCTCAGCACTGTCCGCGATGAGGACACTGATTCGATTTTCCATGGTTTTCCTCTCCTTCAAGATAAAATCGTGCTACCGCTGTCTCTCTTCTATGGGTCGCGACAAACATAATTTACCATAAAAAGACGTACATTTCAAGAAGAAAAGTTCCATTTTTTCGAATAATCTGCCGTCATTTTTCGACATTTTTGTTTCATTTTGTAACCGGAATGTCGAATTGTGTCGGATCGTGTCGAAACGAAGCTTTATCCAAGCGCAAGCTCACAAACACCAATGGGGCGTACCTTGCGAATCTGGCAGCAGTCGGGGGCCAGGAAGGACTCGATGCGCTGCTTGAAGTCTGCGGCAAGCTCTGTGGGCACATAGGCCTGGACCGTACCGGCAAAGCCGCCTCCGTGTACGCGGCAGGCTCCGTGGCCACCCAAAAGGCGTTCGCACAGTGCAAGGGTGATCGCCATCGGCTGCTCCGCCTTCGCGCCTGCCGGGCAGACGTTTTGCAGATACCGCCAGGAAGAAAGGCCGGAGGCATTTACAAGCGCCAGATAATCCGCAAAGCGGTCTTCCTGCAGTGCCTGGCGCATTTGCAGCACACGCCGGTTTTCCTGGTAGATATGAACGGCGCGTAGCGCAGCGCGATCACCGGCAACTGCGCGCACCTCGCGCAGGCGGGAGAAGAACTCCTCCTCCGGGATCTCGGCCAGGACCTGCTTGCCAAACAGACGGCAGACCGACTGCATTTCCCGGGGAATTGCTGCGTATTCGTCGGTCAGATCCTCATGGCCGGCGCCGCAGTTGATGATGCAAAGTGCATATCCCTTTTCGTCCAGATCCAGGCCGATCCGCTCTACCACAGGCGCATCGGGATCTGCAAAATCCATAAAGGTAACGCCGCCGACGGCACTGGCTGTCTGGTCCAGCCGGCCGCAGGGCTTGCCGAAATGGACGTTTTCAACCCATTGCCCGATCTCGGCAAGCCTGAGCACGTCCAGCGCACCGTCAAGCCATAGCTCATTGAAGACAGCCGCGAGCAGAACCTCAAACGCCGCGGAAGAGGAAAGGCCTCCGCCGGGCAGAACCGTGGAAGAAACAAAGATATCCAGGCCGCACTTCTTGCCCTCGTATGGCGCAAACGCGGCCAGCATGCCCTGCAGCAAAGACTCTGCGCTGCCGGGCTTGGCAGGCGCGTTGCGGCTCAATTCCAGCGACTGCACACAGCTCGGATATCCCTCGGAGGTCAGACGAACCAGGCAGAGGTCATTTTTCGCGACAGCCGCGATGGTATCTACGTCAACCGCCGCAGCCAGCACGCAGCCATGCTGATGATCGGTGTGGTTGCCGCCCAGCTCGGATCTGCCGGGGGCAGAAAAATAACGGATCTCATTGTCTGCGTGTCCCAGCTCACAAAGCTTAGCAGCCAGACGTTCAAAACGGATCCGGTCAGAGTCGGATTGATATAACGCTTGATACGGATGCTTCATACAGGACCTCCCAAAAGCTTTTGATACTCGTATCTTATCACAAATCTGCAGGAATGAAAAGACCCAGAATTTGATTTTTTCCGACTACGCCTTGCATTCGTCCCGGCAAGCTGATATAATATACACGGAATATGAAGAAAAGAGGTTGGTTTATGAAAAAGCGTCGCATCTTATATCTGGCGCTTGTGCTGCTGGTGGTGCTGCTTGCGCTGTGGCTGCTGCCAAAGGGCGGCGAGGATCTGTCCTTGCAGACGCCCCCGCAGACGGATGCGCCCGAAACGCAGAGCTTACAACTGCTCGACCCCCAGTCGACGGATCTGCAGCAGACAGAGCCGGCATCCTCGCCTGCCCAGGATCCTCAGCCCTCTGAAGAACCCGCCGCACAAACGGAAGAACCCACGACCGAGCCGGCACAGGAAGCGCCAACCGAGGCTCTGCTGGACGAAGACGGCTGGTACTATTCCAAGGATGAGGTTGCGCTGTATATCCATCAATACGGCAAGCTGCCGGGAAATTTCATCACAAAAAAAGAGGCCGAGGCGCTCGGATGGCCCGGCGGCTCGCTGGAGCCATACGCCTCCGGCAAGGTCTTGGGCGGCACCTATTTCGGGAACTATGAAGGCCTTTTGCCAACTGCGCCCGGCAGGACCTATACAGAATGTGACATCGACACGCTGGGCAAGCGCTCGAGAGGTGCAAAACGCATCGTGTTTTCAAACGACGGTCTGATCTATTATACCGACGACCACTATGAGAGCTTCGAGCTGCTGTATGGGGAGGACGACACATGAAAACCGTGATCGATTGCACGCAGATCCAAACCAGAGCACAGCTCCACGACGCGCTGCAAAACGCCTTGTCTCTGCCGGACTGGTATGGCCGCAACCTGGACGCCCTGGCAGATTGTCTGGGCGATATCCGGGGGGACACCCAGCTTGTGCTGCAGCATTTCGGCGTCTTAAAAGACCGTTTGGGCTTTTATGCCCACACCCTTGAGATCGTGCTGCGCAGGGCCTGCGAGGATAACGACCATCTGACGGTTACATACACAGAATTGGACACGTGAAAAAAGAGAGCGAGGTAGTATCCCTCGCTCTCACTCTTTCATGCATGCCATATTTGCGCAAGCACGTCCGGAAGCTCGGCCATGCTTTGGATGCGATACGCAGCCTCCGGCACTGCGCCAAAGCCGTAGGCTGCATGGATAAACGTTAGGCCGGCCTCAAGCGCAGCCTGCCGGTCTGAAGCGGTGTCGCCGATGTACACAGCCTGGGACAGACTGTTTCGCTCCATCACAAGGCGGATGTTTTCGGCTTTGCTCAAGCCGGTACGGGCTGCGTTTTCATAATCATCAAAGAAGTCACCCATGTTGTTTCCCTGAAAGAACGACTCGATATACTGCAGCCCGCAATTGCTGACGATCGCCATAAAATACGTCTCATGGAGCTTTTGAAGGATCTCGCGCTCGTGCGGGTAGAGCACCCCGCCCTCTTTGGCAAGCGGAATACACTCGGCGTCGCAAAGCGCGACGATAAACCGGTCGGCCCACTGCGGATCCCGGTCCGGGAAGACGACCCTCGCAATCTGCGGCAAGGTTTTGCCGCAATAGCTGCGGCAGTCGTCTGCGGTAAAGCGAATTGCTTCGTTCTGACTTGCGCAGTAGTCGTTCCAGGCCAGGCTGATCCGATCACAGGCATCCCATAGGGTGCCGTCCAGGTCCCAAATGATAGCTTTTTTCATGTTTTGAATTCCTGATTTCTTTTGGTTTGGTATACACGATAAACTCTAAAACAGACGGAGGTAGCATTGTGAAAAGGATCCTCACCATCGGCACAGGCGGTACCATCGCCTCAGAGCTCGGCATGGACGGGCTCTCCCCAGAGCTGGAGGCTGATCAGCTTTTGCGGCACGTCCCCCAGGTACATTCCATCTGTGACGTGGACTGCGTCCAGTTATTTGGCATTGACAGCACCAATATGTCGCCGCAGCATTGGCTCAAGCTTGCTGCCTGCATCGAAGCGAATTACAGCCGATACGACGGCTTTGTTATCACGCATGGAACCGATACTATGGCGTATACCGCCGCTGCGCTGAGTTATCTTATTCAAGACTCTCCCAAGCCCATCGTTCTGACCGGCGCGCAAAAGCCGATCGGATCGGACAACACGGACTCAAAGATCAATCTGGTGGACAGCTTCCGCTGCGCGTGCTCCGGCCTGAGCGGCGTGATGATCGTCTTCAGCGGCAAGGTGATCCTCGGTACCCGGGCGAGAAAAACGCACACAAAAAGCTTCCAGGCCTTTTCGAGCATCAACTACCCCGAGCTTGCATATATCCAGGACAATCAGCTGATCTCCTTTATCCGCCCGCCGCATATGGAGAATCCCCGCTTCTACCATCAGATGAACGACAAGGTCGCGCTGTTGAAGATGATTCCGGGTACAGACCGGGCGCTGGTGGAGTTCTTGCTTGCACGCAACGACGGTCTGATCATTGAGAGCTTCGGCGTTGGTGGCCTGCCGTCGTATTTGGGCAGCGATATCTTTGAGGTCATCAACCGGGCTATGCTCGGCGGGAAAACCGTGGTTATGACCACACAGGTGCAAAACGAGGGCAGCAATCTCTCAATCTACAGCGTCGGTAGCAGGCTGAAAACAGATCCCGGCGTGCTGGAGGCCTACGATATGACCACAGAAGCCGTCGTCGGGAAGCTGATGTGGATCCTGGGCCAGACCAATGACCCGGGGCTGATCCGCAGAATGTTCTATACGCCGATCTCAAACGACATCCTGTATCCGGCTCAGGTCTGAGATCGTTTTGCCGGGCGGAAGACAAAATAGCGCTGGCCGAGGTAATTGATCACGCAGTATGTAAAGGTGCAGGCCAGCATCACCAGATTGTTGCGGAATGCGGCGGGCTCCATTCCTTTTGCAACGAAGGCGCGCACCAGCTCTGTCAGGTTGACAAAAAACGGCAGCTCCACCAGCATGGCAAACACGTCTCGCAGCAGAACCTTCGCCACCAGGTAGCAAACGCTGATGGAACAGACGAACTTCAGCGGCCAGGATCGCGCAAGCTCGATGCCTCGGAAGGTGACGAAGCGGTTGAGTACAAACGAGATCCCGGTTTGCAGCACAAAGGCGATGATCAGACATGCAGTCTCGGGCAGCTTC
The DNA here is from genome assembly GCA_900316335.1 of uncultured Eubacteriales bacterium. GTDB lineage: Bacteria > Bacillota > Clostridia > Oscillospirales > Oscillospiraceae > JAFRPC01. The sequence continues at coordinate 14,180 of ONCN01000025.1, forward strand.
ACCAGATTGCGGAAAACCAGCATCACGGCGCTGCAGAAGAAATAATTCAAAAAACCAAGGCCCACGTAGAGCCAGAAGACACGGTCAAAGAGTTTCTTCATAGAAAAACCAATCACTCCTTATCTGCTTGCGTTTCAGCAGGGGGAAATATCAAATTCAGATCTGCGCGGGTCTCGATCCCATCCACATGGCCGGAGCTGGTGTATTGCCAGACGTCCACGTCATAGAAGAAGGAAGGATAATCCTCGTATTCCGCCAACCAGAAGGTATACGGCCGCAGCTCTTCCAGGCGAAGCAGGCTGTAACCGTAAGCCTGGTTGAAGTACACGCCTGCCTGATAACCACGTTCGGTTATAATCTGGCAGAAAGCAAGCGCATAATCCGTAATCTGGGTCGTGGCGTGCCCGCTTGTGCGGCCTTCGGTCACCTCTTCCCAGTCATAGAAGACAGGCAGGTCCAGCGGCGCGCGGTTGAGTGTTTCAAGAACAAAGGCTGCCTCTTCCTCAGCCTCCTCCACAGACAGCGCCTGCGAGAAAAAGTAGACGCCGATCTGCAGGCCGGCCGAACGGGCACCCTCCAGGTTTTCCAGGAAGAATGGATCTATATTGATGCCACCCTCGGTATATCCGCGGTAGCCCAGCTGCAAGATCGCTGCATCAACGCCAGCGGCGCGGACCTGCGCCCAATCGATCTGCTCCTGGTGGGAAGAAACGTCCACCGCCTGGATCGCACCTGGGTATTGGATAAAGGGATCTGCACGTTCAAAATCCGAAGCCGATTTCTGGTTTTCGGGAATATTCCAATGGTTTGACGCGCTGCGGGTTTCGGGTTCCGCGCACGCGCAGCATAATATGAGGCAAAAAACCATCATGCATAGCAGCAGCTTCTTCATAGTCTCCTCCTTTCCGGAAGAACCTCGTGCGGGCAGGAATCAGCCGTCCTGTTCGAGGCTGCAGAACACAGTTTCGTTCCATTATACCACAAAACCCAAAATTCGCAAGACCACAATAAAATAATGATTGAGTTTTTTGCAAAAATGATGTAGAATAGATAAGAATTTTTCCCGGAGGTCTGACTATGGCCGATTATCGCCAATCAGAGAGCCTGGAGGAACAGCTCAGACGCGAGCGCCGTATGGCCGGTGCTCTGCGCAGAAGGCGGCGTTTGCGGTGGTTGATCCCGCTGCTGCTGGTTTTGGCGCTGATTGCAGGACTCTTTGCTTACTTTTATCATCAATTCAAAACAAATCACCCGGATACGCCTGTCGAAGAAGTATCAGACGGAAAGGCTGTTCTTGCCGCAGTGGGAGATATCTCACTCAACGACGATATGCTCAAGCAGTTCCGGTCCGGCGAGGATTATGATTTTTCCGGCTGCTTCCAGTGGGTAACGGCGCAGATCGCGTCCTCTGACCTCGCCGTCGGCAATCTGGAGGGCAACATCGGAGACGTATCCGGCGCAACCGGAACGTATCCCGCTTCCCTGCTGACTGCCTTGCGGGAATGTGGCTTTGACGTGCTGCAAACCGCGAATTCCTTCTCGATCCAGAATGGCATCACAGGGCTGCAAAAGACCAACGAAGCGGTCCGGGCAGCCGGGATGGAGCCCTTGGGGACCTTCCTTTCCAAAGAAGACAAGGAGCAATCCGGGGGGATCCTGATCAAGGAGGTCAACGGTATTCGATTTGCGTTGATCGGATTGACAAAGGGTATGAATAACATGAAGATCCCCGACGGTGAAGACTACTGCGTCAATCTGCTTTATTCCGACTATGATACCAACTACTCCAAAATCAACCAGGGCGCAATCGTCCAGCTCATTGAGAACGCAAAGGCACAGAGCCCAGACGTCATTCTGGCCATGATCCACTGGGGCAGCGAGTTTACGGAAGAGATCACCGACAGTCAAAAACGGATTGCCAAGCTCTTGTTTGAAAACGGTGTGGACGTGATCATTGGTTCCCATTCCCACATTGTGGGCCAGATGCATCGGGAACAGGTAAACAGTCTGCTGGGCAAAAAGGATCGCGGGTTTGTCGCCTACAGCCTGGGTGATTTTCTCTCCTCAGCAGATGACTCATCCGCGAGGATCGGATGTGTGCTCCATATTGAGTTTACAAAAACCGCCGGAACCACGCGGATCTCCGATATCAGCTATATCCCGACTTATATGAGTGTGCCTTCTGCAGATCTGGAAACTCGCAGCTATGAGATTTTGGATACAATCAACGCGATCTCCCTGTACGATCAGGAATACTATGACCGAGTCTCAGAGCCATTGTATGACAAGCTGATCAGCTCGCTGGAAAAACTGCAAAAGCAGACGGAGTCTGAGTATCAAAAAACGCCGGACACAACGGCCGCAACAGACGAAAGCGAGCAATGACCGGGACCGAAGAGAACCTAAAAACCGGCTGCAGCCGAAGGATACAATGCTGCAGCCGGTTCTCTATTTCGTGAGAGGTCAAAGTCCAAATCCTCTTGGTGGAATGATACGCTCCTGCTTTTAAACCGTGCAAGGTCATATTCTTGGGTACCATAGAATGGACCAACAAATAGAGAACGCCGACGCAAATTCACACCCGATTGGGTTACGGATTTGCATCGGCGTTTTGTTATGATTTCCTCCTGCCGCTGACGAGCGAAGCTTGCCTATACAGTGGAATACACACAACGTAGTGGCGCATGGCTCCCAAGGGACTAGCTGCGCGTCGCACATGCGTCGTAGTGGCGTATGACTCCCACGGGACTAGCTGCGCGTCGCACATGCGCCAGCACGTATACGCTTCAATATTCGCACGGTTTTCGATGGTCTGTACAAACATCGACCGTTCTGATAATCGGAAGTGCCTGCAATGGCGCT
>ONCN01000062.1 GCA_900316335.1 uncultured Eubacteriales bacterium
TCCGACCTTACCCCTCCACCGCCCTTGCGGGCGGTCCCCCTCCCCTTGGCAGGGGAGGTTTTGTCCCGGGCCATCATTCCGGCCTGCACCGCGCCCGCCGGCAATGCACCCCGTAGGGGCGGCCATTGGCCGTCCGCGGCAGGGACCATCAAACAAAACACGCCGATGCAAATTCGTAAAACCCAATCGGGTACGTATTTGCATCGGCGTGGTCTATGTTTTTGTTGTTTCCGCGGACGAGCGATGCTCGCCCCTACGGCGAAACACGCACCCCGTAGCACCCCGTAGTGGCCGCTGACCTCAGCGGCCAGTCGCGAAGCGCCCTTCCGGGCACCTCCGGTTTATAGAACGGTCGTAGATTGTACAGACCATCGAAAACCGTGCGAGTATCGAAGCGTGTGCATGCTGGCGCATGTGGTCATGCGCCACTACGGGCGGGTGCGTGTGTAGGGGCGAGCATTGCTCGTCCGCAGCAGATGCCAACGATAACACAACGCCGATGCGAATTCGTACCCGGTAGGGTTTTACGAATTTGCATCGGCGCGTTGTATTTGGGGGTTGTTGCCGCGGACGGCCGATGGCCGCCCCTACAGCGAAACACGCACCCGTAGTGGCGCATGACTCCCAAGGGACTAGCTTCGCGTCGCTCATCGACCCGTCGCGCAGCGTCATTGCAGACGCCCCCGGTCCGGGGCAGTCCGGAGGTCATGCGCCCCTACTCGCATATATGGCCCTCCAGGGTGAGGAGGAGGCGTTTGCGCTCTAGGCCGAGGGCGAAGCCGCCGAGGGAGGTGCGGGCGAGGACGCGGTGGCAGGGTATGAGGATGAGGATCGGGTTTGCGCGCATGGCGCTGCCCACAGCGCGGGCTGCCCCGGGATGGCCCGAGGCCGCAGCCAGCGCCCCGTAGGTGGTGGTGCTGCCCCAGCCGACTGCGGTGAGCGCGCGCCAGACGCTTTTTTGAAACGGCGTGCCGGCAGGGTCCAGCGGAAGGTCAAAGCGCTGCCTGACGCCGGCGAAGTATTCCTGCAGCTCCCGGCTGGCCTGCCGGACCAGCGCATCCGGGCAGCGCTCGGCTGGCTTTTCTACCACCTTTACCGCGCAGATTGCCTCGCCGTTGGAGACCACCCGCAGCAGGCCCAAGGGGGTGGCAAGATCGTCGCTGTACATCGCAATCCTCCTTTCTGGAAGGAATACGGTCGCCTGCATGGGGCTGTCCGTGCAGGAGCGCCTGCAAGCAAGAACGGTATTCTGCTGCGCGCCGGGTTTTATTGCGCTTCGTCAAACAGCTCCGGGTGGTCCGCCATCCACTGGGCAAAGGCCACCGCCTGTTCATGTCCCCGGGAGGAGACCGGCAGAACCGCGTACGAATCCTGGGGGGCGCCCGTGTCCAAGGCGTATGGAACGTCCGGCAGGGCTGTCAGTCCGTATTGTTTGACCTCCGCACCCCAGAACACACCGGCGTCTACGGTTCCCTCGGCAATTGCCGCAGCGATTTCCTTGTTGCTTTCAAAACGCTGACTGGGCAGCGCTTTGACCTCTGAGTAGGTGCAGCCCAAGAACTGAAGCACAGATTCGCCGTAGCTTTGTTCGGTGGATAATCCCTCCAAGTAGCCAAGGACGGCGGTGTGCGCGCGGAGCTTGGAGAGCAGATTTTTTACGCTGCCGATGCCCTTCGGGTCGCCGGATGCCACTGCAAAGTGGGGCCGGCGGGCGAAGACGACAAGCCACTGGCTGTCGGTGACGTACCAGCCGATGATCTGCTCCTGCGTGAACCTGTTCGGCGCCAGGAACAGGTCCCGCCTGCCGTCGAGCAGATAATCCCGACCGAAGTCCCGCGCGGTAGTCTGACTGACGTGGATGGTGAGCGCCGGATGCTCCTTGCCGTACGCCTCGGCCGCCCGGGTCAGGGTCGGCAGCTCCGCCTCGTCGGCGTAGACGTAGAGCTGGGGATGGGCCGCAGCGCGGACGTTTTCGATATAGCGCATCAAAATGGCCGACACCTGGGCCCGGGTCGCAGAGCCCTTGGGCGAGAGATTTACCCGGCCGCCGGAGGTCTCACCGTTGAGGATTTCGTTCTGCACCGCCCAGATGGCTGGGGTTCGGGCATAGGCGTCAACCCGGTCTGCGTCGGCAAAGGCCTCCAGGGAGCCTTCGGCGGAAACCTCATCCTGCACCCACTGGGCAAAGCGGTAGAGGATGGTGACGAGCTGCTCCCGGGTCAGCGTGCCGTTGGGGTTGAACTTGCCGCCGCCCACGCCCAGGACGATGCCGTTGTCCGCCGCCCAGGTCACAGCCTCGGCATACCAGCTTCCTTCCGGCACGTCCGTGAAGGTCTGGGCCGCGCGGGTATCCGGCTTTGGGGCCGTTGTGGGAACGACGGGTGTTGCAGGGGCGGTCGGTTCCGTTGGCTCCTCGGACGCGGGGGGCAGCGGAAGCTGCGAGGCATAGCGCCACAGGACGGTGACCGCCATCGCGCGGGTCATAGGGCTGTCGGGCTCAAAGGTCGTCTCGCTCACGCCTTTGAACAGATCGTTCTCCTTGGCATAGCGCACGGCGTCATAGTACCAGGCCATGGGCTGCACGTCGGTGAAATAGATGGGCTGCAGCGTAAAGGTGACGCCATTGCGCCAAAGCTCGTGGGTGGTGGAGCCAAGATAGGCGTAGACCCGGGCGTAGCCGTAGGTCGCGCCGCTGAAATCGGAGGGGTAGGCGCAATTCCTGCTGTGCACAACGACCTGCTCCAGCGGCGCGAACACGAACGCATCGTGCGCTATGGTGCGCAGACTGGCAGGAAGGATCACCGTGTGGAGGTCCGTGCTGCAGAAGGCCCGTATGCCCAGCTCCTGCAGGCCCTCAGAGAACCGGACCTGGGAAAGCGCGGTACAGTTTTCAAAGGCGCTTCTTCCGATCTGTTTCACCGTGGAGGGAATGGTAATGGACGCAATGGGCAGCCCCTGGAAGGCATACTCCCCGATCGTCTCCAGACCCTCGTGCAGGGTCACCGTGGACAGCGCGTAACAGTTCTGAAACGGTTCGCCGGAGATGGTTTTGACGCCGGCCGGAATGTCGATGGACCTGAGCTCGGAGCAGCCGCTGAAGGCATAGCCCTCCAAATGTTTCAGCGTTCCGGGCAGACGAATGGATCTTAAGGAAGCGCAGTTCGTAAACGCGCCCTTCTTGATCTGCGTGACGGAATCCGGGATGCTGATCTCCTCCATGGCGTGACAATCGTAGAAGGCCAAATTGCCGATGTTGGTCACACCACTTTGGATGATCACCTTTTTGATCTGATCCCGGTAGGTATCCCACGGAAAGGTAGAGTGGGTGTACGGCATGTCCCCCTTGCCGGAGATCGTCAGAACGCCGGTGGACAGGTCCACGCTCCAGCGGATGCTGCTGTTGTCTACGGTGCCGGAGTACGACGCTGCCGAAGCAGAAGGAAGCAGTCCGCAGAGCAGCGCGGCTGCGAGCAGCAGGCAGATTAGACGTCGGATCGCTTTCATGGTATGGCTCCTTTCTGATTTCCTTGATGATTTCTGATTGTACACTATTATTTTAGAATTGTCAAGAAAAACCCGTTTTTCACAGGCTCTGCGCATGACGCCGGCCTTCCATGGCAGCAAAAAGGCCCGCCTGCATACGCAGCCGGACCTTTTTGCACGGTTCCATTATTGCTTGAACCAGATATGCTCGGCGAAGAGGATGAACAGGGCGAAGACCACCACAAAGATCAGCACGATCAGCATGGCTGCGGCGAGCACGCCTTTGAGCATGGCCCAGCGCTCGGCCTTGGACAGCTCGATGGGCTGCTTGTCCGGGTCCTGGTTGCGCCGGGCGCGCTCAAGATACCAGGGCATGCCGTCGACGTCCATCTTGGCGATGGTGCGGCCGTCGTCATCCTCGTATGGTTTGCGCTCTTTCATCCTGTCACCTCTGCGTTACTTCTTCTTTTTGTTCTGCTCAGCCTCGGCTTCAGCGGCCTTGGCCTCCTTGACCAGAATGGCCATCTCGGCGCTGCGCTTGGCATCGTTGTACAGATGGCAGGCGCAGTAATGCTCGGGCTCGACCTCCTTGAAGTCGGGGCGGACGTATTTGCACACCTCCATGCAGTCCTTGCAGCGGGTGTGGAACTTGCAGCCGCTGGGCGGATTGGCCGGCGAGGGGATGCTGCCCTCGAGGATGATGCGGTTCATCTTATAGTCCGGATCGGGCACGGGGATGGCGGAGAACAGGGCCTGGGTGTAGGGATGCAGAGGCTTGGAATAGATCTTATCCGTCTCGGCAAACTCGACCATGTTGCCCAGATACATCACGCCGACGGTGTCGGAGATATGCTCCACAACAGAAAGGTCGTGGGAGATGAACAGATAGGTCAGACCGAACTGCTTTTGCAGGTCGCGCAGCAGGTTGATGATCTGGGCCTGGATGGACACGTCCAGCGCGGAGACCGGCTCGTCGCAAAGGATGAAATCGGGGTTGAGCGCCAGGGCGCGGGCGATGCAGATACGCTGTCTCTGGCCGCCGGAGAACTCGTGGGGATAGCGATCCTTGTGGTACTCCGCCAGACCGCAGGCCTCCATGACGCGGGTGATATAGTCGTCAAATTCCTCGGGCGGGACGATGTTGTGCTCGCGCACAGCCTCGCCGATGATCTCGCCGACGGGAAGACGGGGCGAAAGCGAGGAATAGGGGTCCTGGAAGATGATCTGGATGCTGGGGCGGATGGCGCGCAGCTCGGCCTTGGAGAGCTTGAAGATGTCCTGGCCGTTGAAGAAGACCTCGCCGTCGGTCTTATCCTGCAGGCGCAGGATGGTGCGCCCGATGGTGGACTTGCCGCAGCCGGACTCGCCCACAAGACCCATGGTGGTGCCGCGCTTGATCTTGAAGGAAATGCCGTCCACGGCCTTGACGTTGCCGACGGTCATCTTGAAGAAGCTGGACTTGATGGGGAAATACTTCTTGAGGTTTTTGACCACAAGCAGGTTTTCCGGGTTCTTTTCGGCGTCCTTGAAGAGGTTTTCCGAATAGGCGTCGTGGGTCAGAATTTTTTCGTCAGCCATATCACAAATCCTCCACATTCACAGTTTTCGGATAGCCCAGGATCTGGCCCTCTTCATAGTAGCGGTAGCAGGAGACGATATGCGTATCGCTGATCTTGATCTCGGGGGGATACTTGCCGTGGCACATATCGCAGTGCATTTCGCAGCGGTCACGGAAGTAGCAGTAGTTGGGCATATCCACCGGGTTGGGCACGGCGCCGGGGATGTTGTAGAGCTCGTCCACCTTTTTGCCGACCACGGGCTTTGACTTCATCAGGCCGATGGTATAGGGATGGGCGGGATGGTGGAAGATATCTTCAGCGGTGCCCTTTTCGATGACGCGGCCGGCGTACATGACCACCACGTAGTCCGCCATGCCAGCCACAACGCCGAGGTCATGGGTGATGAGCATGATGGAGGAGTTGATCTTGTCCTTGAGGTTTTGCAGCAGGTCCAAAATCTGGGCCTGGATGGTCACGTCCAGGGCGGTGGTGGGCTCGTCGGCAATGATGATGCCGGGCGAGCAGGCCAGGGCGATGGCGATGCAGATACGCTGGCGCATACCGCCGGACAGCTCGTGGGGGTACATGCTGTACACGCCCTCTTTGTTGGCGATGCCGACCAGCTCGAGCATCTCAAGGGTACGGGCCTTGACCTCTTCATCGGTCATGTCGGGGTTGTGCAGCTTGATGACCTCGTCGACCTGGAAGCCGATGCGGAAAACCGGGTTGAGGGAGGTCATGGGCTCCTGGAAGATCATGGAGATGCTGTTGCCGCGCAGCTCCTGCATCTTTTCCATGGGGGTGTTGACGATGTTGTAGGCCTGGCCGTTGCCGATGTTCAGGCGGATCTCGCCGCCGACCACCTGGCCGGTGGGCCGCTGCAAAAGCTGCATCAGGGACAGCGAGGTCACAGACTTGCCGCAGCCGGACTCGCCCACGACGCCCACGGTGGAGCACTTGGGCACGTCAAAGGAAATGCCGTCCACGGCCTTGACCGTGCCGATGTCGGTGAAGAAGTAGGTGCAGACGTTGTCAAACTCCACGACGTTGTTTTGATCGCGCATGCGCGTCATATACAGGTCGGGGTTCTTGTTGGCGGCGGCTCTTTGCTTTTCGAGCTTCTTTGTGACCTTGCGGTTGAAGCGGGTGATCCGCCGGGAGTCGCGGCCGGAGATATAGGCGCTCTTCTTTTTCTTCTTCTCCGGTTCTTCGGGGATTTGAGAGGTTTTTTTCAGTTCGTCGTTCTTTGCCATACAAAAACCTCCTTATCGCTTGCCCTTGGGGTCGAACGCATCACGCAGGCCGTCGCCGACGAAGTTGAAGGCGATAACGGTGAAGCAGATCAGAAGACCCACAGGGATCCAGATGTAGGCATACTGTTCCATAGCCGCGGCGCTGGAAACAGAGTTGATCATCGTGCCCCAGGTGGCCAGCGGGTGCTTGACGCCCAGGCCCAGGAAGGACAGCGTGGACTCCGTCAGGATGGTGGAGCCAAGGCCCATGGTGGCCGAGACGATGAGCTGCGGCATGACGTTGGGCACCAGGTGGCGGAAGATCCGGCGGCCGATGGGAAGACCGGTGGCCTCGGCAGCGGTCATGAACTCCTGCTCGCGCAGGCTCAGGATCTGGCCGCGGACCAGACGGGCGATGCCGGCCCAGCCCATGATGCCGAGCGCGGCCATCATGATAAACAGACGCAGTCTGACGTCCATACGGCTGGCGTCCATCATGGCGCCGATGATGATCATAATGGGCATGGTGGGCAGACAGTAGAAGATATCGACCAGACGCATGACCAGGTTGTCGACCCAGCCGCCGAAGAAGCCGGCCAGGCCGCCCATGATGACGCCCAGGACGGTCTCGAGGATGACGACGACAAAGCCGACCATCAGAGACACGCGGCCGCCGAACATGATACGGGCCAACACGTCAAAGCCGTCGCCGTCGGTGCCCAGGGGGTGATCCCAGGAGGGCGCAGCGAACTTGTCGATGAGGTACTTCTGCTGCGTGGCGTCCACCACGTATTCCTTGTCGGTCCGGCGGTTGACGGTCATATCCGAGTCGTTGTAGACCAGGCTGCCGTCTTCGTCATAGACGTTTTTGCCGGTTTCGGTCTGGGCAGGGATCCGGTAGGTCAGCGTGCCGGTGCGGGCGGAGCTGGCCATCATATCCTGCACCACCTCGCGGATGGCGTATTTCAGATCCAGATCCATGGTGTCGTCGCCGTTGTAGCGGCGCACGACCAGGCTGTTGAGCTCGGCATAGGGCGTGCCGTCGGAGGCGGAGACCACAAAGACGCCCTCATGCTCCTGGGAAGGCGCGACGGTGAAGGTGTCGGTCACGTAGGTCTGCTCGGCGCTGCGCTCGGGTGCTTCGTCCGCGGGCGCTTCGTCCTCGCCGATGATCTCGCCCTCGGGTTGCGTCTCTTCCTCGGCGGCGTGGGCCTCTTCCTCCAGGAAGGCCTCTACGTCGGCAAGGCGGGTCGCCTCAAAGGTGCCGGCGCCGTAGACGGCCTCGATGGCCTTGACCTTAAATTCGTCGGTCAGCGGCAGGGCTGTGACGACGGGGTCAAAGGCATACTGGGTGTACATCATAAAGGTCTTGGGCTCGCCAAGCTCATGGACCTCATAGCTGCCCTCCTCGGGGCTGACCACAGCGTAGGTCTTGCCGCCAAACTCGAACCTGCCGTCCTGCACGCCCAGCGTGGCGGCCTCAAAGGCTGCGCCAAGCTCGGCGCCGTAGTAGCGGAAGCCCTCCTCGGGCTGGGCATAGAGGTTATAGCTCTTTTTGGCGGAGCCGGGCTCAAAGTCGTAGGTGGCGCCGTCATAGTCGAAGGAGCCGGTCTTGCCCTTGCAGGCTTCGAGCGCCGCAGCGAGGAAGCCCGCGCCCAGATCATTGTGCTCATACTTGATCTTCTTGCCGATCAGATCGAGCACGCCGATCTTGACCTTGCCCGAGCCGAAGGCCGCCACACGGGTGCCCTCAGACTGGGACAGGGAGTAGATCCGCTCGCCCTCTTTTTGCAGGGTATAGAACTTGCCGTCGGCGCCATACATGAGCATGGTGGTCTGGCCCTTGGGCTCCATCTGGTTGATGTTGCTGTTGGTTTTGGTGGCGACGGAGCGGTTGTAGCTCACCTCGGGGTCGAGCACATAGCCGGTGTACTCATCGCGCTGCTGCACGAAGGCGTAGGAGGACACAACGCCCTCATACTTGTACATCGTCTCATCCTGGCCGTACTTGTAGAAGATGGGGCCGACGAACGAGAAGAGGAACATGATGATCAGCGTGACAGAGCCGAAGATGGCCAGACGGTTGCGCATGAAGCGCTTGGCCACCTGGCGGCCGGGAGAGAGGACCTTGACACGGGCGGTATCGCCCAGATCCATCTCTTCGGGGTTGGAGGCGGTTTTGGCGGAAGCTCTCTTTTTGAGGATCTCGTTGAGATTATAGGTTGCCATCGTGTCCACCTCCTCAGCTCAAGCGGACCCGCGGGTCGGCGGCCGCGTAGCAGAGGTCTGCCACCAGGTTGCCAACGAGGGTCAGCACGGAAATGAACATCAGATAGAACATGGTGAACGGAATGTCGCCGGCCACCATGGACTGGTAGGAGGCCTGGCCGATGCCGGTCAAGCCAAAGAGCTGCTCGGTGATGATGGCGCCGGAGAAGAGGCTCACCAGAGAGCCGCCCAAAATGGTGATCAGAGGGATCAGGGTGTTGCGGAAGGCGTGCGAGTAGATGACCTTGCGCTCCGGCACACCCTTGGCGCGGGCGGTGCGGATGTAGTCAGAGTTCAGCACTTCCAGCATATTGGTACGGGTGTAACGCATCAGGCTGCCGATGGAGATGACAGTGATGGTGATCACAGGCAAAACGTAGTGCTTTGCCACATCCAGGAACTTTCCGAAATCAGACAGACTGTCATGGATACGGGGGTCGATCATGCCAGTCAGATCGAACCACTTCAGCTTCACAGCGAAGACAAGCTTCAGAACTGTGGCGATGAAGAAGGTCGGCATGGAGATACAGACCATGGAAAACACGGTTGTGAAATAGTCAGAGAAGCTGTATTGCTTTCTGGCTGCGTGAATGCCCAAGGGAATTGCGATGAGGATTTCAAGGATCATGGTGACAGCGTTGAGGGCAAAGCTGTACCAGATCCGGTTGGAAAACACTTGGGTACAGCTAAGCTGCCACTTCCAGCTGTCTCCAAATTCACCCTTTACAGCGCTGCCGAGCCATGTAAAGTAGCCCATGATAAGGCCCTTATCCATACCGTACTGCCGCTTGAGGTCCTGCAGCCACTCGGTGGCGCTCTTGGTGGCGCCGGGCTTGGATGCCAGCTCGTAGGCCTTCTGCTCGACGTAGCTGCCGGGCATGATGTACATCAGCGTATAGATAATGAACATGACAAAGATCAAGATGATCGCGCTGTAAAGCAAACGCTTAATGGAATACTTCAGCATCGGGGTTCACCGTCTCTTTCATTTGTTTTACAGCTAACACATGAAGAGGGGGCATATTTCAGCCCCCTCTGAACTTGTTCAGAAGTTCATCATGCGTTATGGGTGCGGGTGATCAGTTGAGCTCGAGGTTCTGGATCTCGGCATTCCAGCCGTAGTAAGGAGTCATATCCTGCGGCAGGGTGTCAACATTCACACGAGCGGTGGACAGGACGGTGCCGTCCTTTCTCTGATACAGAGGCAGCTCAGCGCCCCAAGAGAGGATGATTTCCAGAGCTTCCTTGTAAGCAGCCTTACGGAAGGTGTTGTCGGCGGAGGAGCGGGCCTCAACGATGATCTCGTCGAGCTCGGAGTCCTTAAGCTGGTAGTGGTTGGAGTTGGTGCCGTTGCCATCCGCGTTGGAGCTGTGGTAGACCTGGTACATATCGGGGTCAGCGGTGGACTGCCATGCAGCGGCCCACAGCTCGGCGGTGTTGGCCTCGAGCTGAGAGGACCAGATGGAGGTGCCGACGTCAGCGATGGTCAGCTCCATACCGATAGACTCGAGGATCTCCTTGGCCTTGACGGCGATGCCGTAGGCGGGGTGGTCCTGCTGGCCCTGGCCGGGGATTATGACTTCGTAGCTCATCTTGGCGCCTTCGGGAGCAGCGGTGACCTTGCCGTCAGCGACGGTGTAGCCAGCGGCCTCGAGGTAAGCCAGAGCAGCCTGACCGGCAGCGGCGTACTTGTCTTCTTCGCTCATGTCGTCGGTGTAGATGGGGGTGCCGTCCACAGCGGTGGAGTAAGCGTTCTTGTAGCCTTCGTCGGAGGGACGAGGAGCAGCCCAGGAGGTGTTGGAGATCGGGTACTGGATGACGGAGGCACGGTCACCGTAGTAGGAGTTGATGACGGTGTCACGGGCAATGGCCAGGGTGGTCATCAGAGCAAGACGCAGATCCTTGGAGGCTTCGGAGGAGCCGTCGCCGCCGACAGAGACCAGGTTGCAGTTGATGCCCAGGTAGCCGTAGCCGCGGTAGTCAACCAGCTTGGCGGTGAGGACGTCGCCCTCGAGCTCCTTGTTGGAGTTGGCATCCTTGATAGCCTGAACGGTGGTGTCGTTCAGAGAAGGCTGCGCGATGTCGAAGTTGCCAGCCACGATGCCGGGAACGTAGTCGGAATCGACAGCTTCCTGGAACTTGAGGTTCTTGATCTTGGGCTCGCCCTGGAAGTAGTAGGGGTTGGCGGACAGGGAAACAACGGAGTTGGAGTAGCCTTCAAAGACGTAGGGGCCGCAGCCCAGAGGCTGAGTGGTCTTCTCCTTGACGATACGCAGGTCGCCCTTGGGGAAGCCGAACTGGTTGTTCTCGTAGTCGTACTGAGCGGGATCGCCATAGTAGTGCAGCGGGGTGATGGGGAAGCCCATGTTGTAGATGGCGGTCGCGTCGAACTTGGTGCAGTGGATACGCAGGCTGTAGTCGCCGGTACGGATCACACCGGTGATGTTGGGAGCGCCAGCGCCGGTCTCAACACCGGCCATGTAGTCGTCGCCCAGGGCGTTCATGGTCAGGCCCAGACGGTCGGAGCCGGCGGACTCGGTAGCCTCAGCCTCTTCGACGGTGTCGTAAGCGGCAACGATGGCATCCCAGAAGGCCTGGTAGTCGGCGTCTTCGGCCAGCTCGTAGCCCCAGTTGGCAGCGCAGGCAGCCACGGAGTCGTCAGCAGCGTTGTAACCGTTGGAGATGCAGTAGTCGCAGATCTCCTTGGCGAAGGCAGCGCCGGCTTCGTTGTTGTAGTAATCCCAGAAAGCGTTGTACTGCTCTTCGGTGTACAGGTCGTTCTCGGTGTAGCCGTCGGGACCGGCAGCGAAGATGACAGCGCCGCGGGCTTCCATGCCGGAACGGTACTCGTCCATGCCCTCGATGGGGATGGAGTAGATGGTGGAGGAGCCGTCGTAGGTGGGATCGGACTCGACGTAGATGCCGAAGATGACGTCGTCGATGGTGGCGGGGGTGCCGTCGGAGAACTTGATGTCGTCACGCATGGTCAGATCGTAGTCCACGGTGCCGTCGTCGTTCTGGGTGACTTCGCAGTCAGCCATGGCATAGTAGGTGTAGTCCACGCCGTTGTAAGCGCGGGTCTCGCCCTCGATGCCCTTGAGGACCATCTGGCCTTCACGGTCAGCGCTCAGAAGAGAGCCGGTGGTGAGGTCAACAATGTCCATGTCGTAAGCGGTGGGTGGTGGCGAAGAAGGGGCTGAACTTCTGGTCAAAGGCAGCGGTAGCCACGACCAGGGTGTCGTTCTGAGCGGGAGGAGCCTCAGTCTCGGTGGGCTCGGTGTCCTCGCTGGGGGCAGCGGTGTCTTCAGACTCCGTGGGAGCTTCGCTGGGGGCAGCGGTGTCGGGGGTGTCGCTCGTGGGCTTGCAGCCGGCGAACAGGCAGGCGACCATCGCAACAACCAGCAGAAGAGCAAGAAGTCTCTTGAGATTGGTTTTCATTGATCTTTCCTCCTAATAAATTTTATATCATCGGCGTGTGCCGAAAATATATCTAAGGCAGGGTGTGGACGGCAAGCGTCTTTCTGCGAAGAAAGAGCAGCAGCGCCAGCGCGGCCTGGCAAGCGGCGTCAAGCGCATAGAGCGCACTTGCCGGAGAGAAGCCCAATGCCGCAAGGCCCCACACAGCGGCCCCGAAGGCCAGCACCGAGCAGATCAGAAACACCAGCGCGCCGGCGGGCAGCCGGTTGCAGATGCGATCCTTTGCCTGGCGGGTCATCTGGTTTTCTTTCATCACGGCAATGCGCCCCACGCCCATAGCCGCCCAGAAAAAGGCGGGGGCGGAAAGCGCTGCGGGCAAGGACAAGGTGCGAAGCTCAGGCCCGTAGAGATCGGTGAACCAAAGCTGCACCAGCAAAAACACCATCGCCGCAACTGCCGGCGGAAGCCAGATCCGCCTGAGCGCGTCAAGCGGCCGGTCAAAGGCAAAATAGCCGCCAACGTACGACGCGGTCTCGCGCAGACGGCCCGATGGGCCGCGCTCATATTCCAGTTGGTAGTCCTGGCGGTATTTTTTTGACAGCATGGCACTCACCCAAGGGCGGGATCGCAATCGTCCCGTTTATGGTATGTAATATCATAGCATAGTTCTGCAATTTTTTCAATTGGAAATTCATTCTTTTTGCAGAAGATTTCATTTTTGTGGCTTTTTATAAGTTTATACACATTTTTCCATTCGTTTTCAACGCTTTTCACGAAAGTCCGGCGGTATTCTGCCGGTATTCGTTGAATTTATTCGGAATATACAGAATAAAATAATTATCTATTTTTCACGAAAGACGTCGTCATTTTGAATGAATAAAATGGAAAAATGAATATTCACAGAGCCAACACAGGCGGGGGCCGCGCGGGTCCCCGCCTGTGCGGTTTAATCCAGTTTTCCGTAGCCGCAGGTGGGGCAATATTCCGCCTGGGGATCGTTGATGCTGCCGCAGCGGGGGCAGACCCACTCGCGGATCTCGGGCTCAAAGGGCATTTGGCAGGCCTGGCACACGTCGGTCGTGACCGGGTTTGCGTTGCCGCAGTAGCGGCAGATCCAGGGCTCCGGCTCAAGCGGCGCGGGCGGCACGGCGGTATCCGGCTGCCGGCCCTTGCGGAAGCTCAGCAAAAACAGGACCAGACAGATGCCGATGAGCAGAAAGCTTGCCAGATAGGCCGACTCGATCAGCTCGGCAAAGTCGGACATCGACTTGGCCTGCTCGGTCAAAAACCAGTGGGAGCGGCGCACCAGAAACAAAATCGCCGCAAGCGCGGCGCCCAGCGCCGCAAGCACGCAGGACAGTTTACGCATGGCTCAGGCCTCCTATCCCTGCAAATGTGAGATTACAGCTCGTAGGCCGCGCAGCTGTGAGGCGGCAGCACCAGCTTGCTTGTGGAGGGCTGGGCATAGAGGATCCGCTTCACAGGGTGGCCCATCAGCTCGTGGTGGTGCCAGGGTCTGGCGCTGTGGTTGGCGCAGCACAAAACGGTCTGATCCGGCGCCGTGCGCACAAAGGCGATGCGCCCCTGCCCTGCCTCCAAAATCCGGATCTGCGCGGTGCGCAGGGCCGGGTTGCTGTTTTTCAGACGACCCATGGCCCGGAAAAGTTCCAAAAATTCTTTCTTTTCCTCGCCCCAGGGGAAGCAGCCGCGGTTGAAGGGGTCCTTGCAGCCCTCCATGCCGGCCTCGTCGCCATAGTACAGGCAGGGGCTGCCGGGCAGGGTGTACTGCAAAAAGGCCGCCACCTTGAGCCGCTGCAGGGCCAGCTCCCGCTGGTCGAGCGTCAGCCGCACCGAGGCCTGGAAGTCGCGGTCGCCCTCGAAGTCGTCGATGAGGATGGTGAGGATGCGGCCGGTGTCGTGGGTGCCGAGTGAGTTCATCAGGGCGGCGAGCACCTGCGGCGGGTAGTTTTCCGCCAGGGTCATGATCGAGCGGGCAAGCTCTGTGCCGTCATCCTGCTGGCGGGCAAAGCGGATGATTGCGTTGCGCCAGGGATAGTTCATCACGCTGTCAAGCTCGCCGTCGGTAAAATAGCGGCGGCGCTGGGAGTAGGCGCATTTGTTTGAGGCGTCCTCCCACACCTCGCCCAGCAGCAGCGCGTCGGGCTTGAGCGCGCGCAGGCGGGTCTTGAAGCGGAGGATAAACTCGTCTGGCAGCTCGTCGGCCACGTCAAGCCGGAAGCCGTCTGCGCCCAGCGAAAGCCAGTGGGCGATGACGCTGTCGTCGTCGTCGATGAGGTAGCGCAGATAGGAGGGCTCAAGCTCCTTGAGATTGGGCAGGGTGCTGAAGTTCCACCAGCACTCATAGTCGTCGGGATAGTGCCGGAAGTTGTACCAGCAGTAGTACGGCGAGGCCGGGCCCCGGGAATAGGCGCCGTTGTGGAAGACGTTGTAGCGGTCAAAGTAGACCGAGTTGCAGCCGGTGTGGGAATACACGCCGTCTAAGATCACCTTCATGCCCCGACGGTGGGCCTGGTCGCACAGGCTTGCAAAGTCCGCCTCGGTGCCAAGCAGCGGGTCCGGCCGCTTGTAGTCGGCGGTGTCATAGCGGTGGTTGGAAAAGGCCATGCCGATGGGGTTGAGATAGACGACCTTTACGCCCAGGCTTGCCAGATAGTCCAGCTTGGAGGCGATGCCCCGGAAGTTGCCGCCGAAAAAGTCGTTGCACAGCACCTCGCCACGGTTGTTGGGCTTGTATTCCGGCGCCCCGCCCCAGTCGCTGCGCAGCTTGAATGGCTCAAGCTTGCCGGTGGTGTCGCACTCCCCCACCTTGCAGAACCGGTCGGGGAAGATCTGGTACATCACCGCGCCCTGAAAGGCCTCGGGCACGGTGAAGCTGCGCGGGATGACGCTGAGCTGCCACTTGTCGCCGGCCTCCATGTTGGTGTCGTCGTCCTGCTTGAACAGGCGGAAGGTCCCGGTTTTGGCCGTGACGCGGAACCAATAGAAATACAAGCCCCGGTGGGCCAGGGTAAAATCGCACTTAAAGCGATCATAGTCGCCCTCGGTGCCGGCCCAGGCGAAGGCGTACTCGCCATAGACGGTGCCGTCTTCGCGCTCCATGACCACCTGGACAAAGCGGGTCTGAAGCTCGCGGGGCAGGTCGATATGCAGACAACAGACCTCCTCCGGCGCAAGCACGCCGAAGGGGGTCTTGTATTGGAGCTCTTTGCTGTTATAGAGGATGCGCATGAGAACAACTCCTGATGTCAGATAGGATGGGGCCGGTGGCCCCATCCGAACGGAGCCTTAGAGGTTCCAGATCTTGTCGGCGTACTCCTTGACGGAGCGGTCGGCAGAGAAGATCCCGGCCTTGGCGATGTTCACCAGGCTCATGTTGGTAAAGCGCGTCTTGTCGGCATAGGCCGCAGCCACGTCGCGCTGCGCTCTGGCGTAGTCGTTGAAGTCGGCGATGGTCATATAGGCGTCGGCCACACCGAAGCGGTTGGTGGTGAGGCTTGCGACCAGATCGTCGAAGCGCTGGCCCAGGATGCCGGAGGTCAGCATATCCAGCACGCGGCGAAGCTCGGGCGTGATGAAGCGGTTGGGGTCATAGCCCGCGCGCCACAGGTTTTCGACCTCGTCGGCGTGCATGCCGAAGAGGAACATATTCTCGTCGCCGACCTGCTGGTGGATCTCCACGTTGGCGCCGTCGAGCGTGCCGATGGTGACGCCGCCGTTGATCATAAACTTCATGTTGCCGGTGCCGGAGGCCTCCTTGCCGGCGACGGAGATCTGCTCGGAGATCTCGGCGGCAGGGATGATGATCTCAGCCAGAGACACGCGGTAGTCTTCCACAAAGACGACCTTGAGCTTGTCGCGCACGTCGTGGTCGTTGTTGACGAAGTTGGAGACCGCCACGATCAGGCTGATGATCTGCTTGGCGCGGATGTAGCCTGCGCTGGCCTTTGCGCCGAAGATAAAGGTCCGGGGCTGCCAGGGGCCGTTGGGGTTATCCTTGATTTGGTTGTACAGGTGCAGGATGTGCAAAACGTTCAGCATCTGGCGCTTGTACTCGTGCAGACGCTTGACCTGGACGTCAAACAGGGAGTTGGGATCGACCTTGACGCCGTTGGCCTTGGCGATGTAGTTGGCAAGGCGCACCTTGTTGTCGTGCTTGATGCGGGCAAGCTCGGCCAGGACTCTGGCGTCGTTCTTGTATTTGAGCAGCTTTTCCAGGTCGTTTGCGTCCTTGAGGAAGCCGTCGCCGATCAGCTCGCGCAGAAGGTCGGTCAGCTCGGGGTTGGCCTGGCCAAGCCAGCGGCGGTAGGCGATGCCGTTGGTGACGTTGATAAACCGCTCGGGCGTGATCTGGTAGTAGTCGTGGAAGATGCCTTCCTTGAGGATGTCGGTGTGGAGCTGGGACACGCCGTTGACCATATGGCAGGCGGCAAGGCAGAGGTTTGCCATGCGGACCTCGCCGTTGGCGATCACGGCCATCCAGTTGAGCTTGCCCTCGTCGTTGCCGTAGTAGGCGCGCAGCTTCTCCATCAGGCGGCGGTTGATCTCCTGGGTGATGGCGTAGATGCGGGGCATCTGCTCTTTGTAGAGCTCTACGCTCCAGCGCTCGAGGGCCTCGCTCATCACGGTGTGGTTGGTGTAAGACAGGGTGCGGCGGGTGATGTCCCAGGCCTCGTCCCAGCCGTAGTCGTTCTCGTCGAGCAAAAGGCGCATCAGCTCGGGCACGCACAGGGCCGGATGGGTGTCGTTGATGTGGATGGCGACCTTGTCGGGCAGATTGTCCAGGGTGCCGTACTTTTTCTTATGCTCGCGCAAGATAGCCTGCAGGGAAGCCGAGCACAGCAGGTACTGCTGCTTCAGGCGCAGCCGCTTGCCCTGGATGTGGTCGTCTGCCGGGTACAGGACCTTGGAGATGGTCTCAGCCATGGTGTTCTGCTCCAGCGCGCGGACGTAGTCGCCTCTGGAGAAGGCGGCCATGTCGAAGCTCTGGGGGAGCTTGGCGCTCCAGAGCACGAGCTTGTTGACGGACTGGGTGCCGTAGCCGGAAATATAAAAGTTGTAGGGCACGGCCATCACAGTGGAGTAGCCATGCTGGGCGATCTTGAACTTGCCGTTGTCATACCATTCGTTGACCTCGCCGCCAAAGCGGACCTCAACGGCGTCGTCCTCTTTGGGGACCAGCCACACGTCGCCCATCTGCAGCCAGTTGTCGGGCAGCTCCATCTGCCAGCCGTCTACGATCTGCTGCTTGAAGATGCCAAACTCATACCGGATGGAGAAGCCCGTTGCGGGGTAGTCCAGGCCGGTGAGGCTGTCCATATAGCAGGAGGCCAGACGACCCAGGCCGCCGTTGCCCAGGCCCGCATCGGGGTCGAGCTCGTACAGGGCGGTGATATCCTGGCCCAGATCCTTGAGCGCCTCGGTAAAGGTCTTTTCCAGGCCCATGTTGTAGAGGTTGTTGCGCAGGCTTGTGCCAACCAGGAACTCCATAGACATATAGTAGACCTGCTTGCGTCCTTCTTCTTTATAGCTCTTTTTAAAGGCGCGGCGGCGGTCGTACATCTCGTTGCGCAGCACCGTGCACAGGGCCTTATAGGCCTGCTTGTCGGTTGCCTCGTCCATATTGCAGCCAAACAGGCGCATACAGGCTTGGTTCAGACGCTCGATTGCTTGCTTTTTGTTCATGTTCCCTCCGAAATATATATAAAAATCAGTGCCAAACACAGTTTCGGGACCGGTTTTGGTTCCACGGAACGGTATTATAGCACTGATACTCGAATATTTCAAGATAAAATATGGAATTTGCGGGTCAAATATGGATTTTATCGCTCAAAACACCAGATCAGCGTCCGCAACCTGGAAGTATTCGAGGTCTCCCTCGCGGTAGATTTCAAACGTGCCCGTCACGGTGATATAACCGCCCTCGGCGGGATAGTCGGCGGGGTAGCTGTGCTCGCCCTTCCAGGTGAACTCAATGCCCTGCGCGCAGCAGCCAAGCGCGTCTTCGATCAGACATGCATAGTAGTTGCGGTCCATGCCCTCGGTCATGACAAAGTTGCCCGCCATGCGGATGGTCTTGCCCTCGTATGCCTCGGGCTGGGTGACGATGTCAAAGACCTGGGAATAGACCATGGTGCTGTTCATTTTGGTGAGATCAATGTCAAGCCCGTCGGCGGAGGGAACCTCCGGCAGCGCATCGGGCGCGGCGACCCGGGTCGTCTCGGTGGGCGTCTGACCGGCCTGATCGAGCACGTCCTGCACGGTCTGGCTCTGGTTGACCACAACCGGCCGCTCGATCTTCTGCGCGCAGCCGCACAGAAGCAGCAGCGCCAGCACGCAGGCAAGGATCCGAAGCTTCAAA
>ONCN01000027.1 GCA_900316335.1 uncultured Eubacteriales bacterium
GCCTCCGGGTCGTAGGCCGCAGCCTCGATCACGGCCTGCTCGTTGTGGCACAGGTCATACCCGCCCGGCTCGCAGAAAAACCTGCCTCGGCCCCGGCTGTAGGCGGCCACCTCCATGGCGTAGTCGTTGAGCGCTGCAACCGGTCCTCTGCCGCGGATCAAGCTCATGCCGCCCAGCTCCTCCGGAGTCTCAAAGCTGCCGGAGCGGGCACGGATATCGGTGATGGCGCGGCCCACCTGCTCGGTGGGGACCTCCAGGCGGAAGTTGTACCAGGGCTCCAGCAGACGGGATCTTGCCTGCATCAGCCCCTGCCGCACAGCCCGATAGGTTGCCTGGCGGAAGTCGCCGCCCTCGGTGTGCTTCTGGTGCGCCCGGCCGGCGGCCAGGGTGATCTTCAGATCCGTAATGGGCGCGCCAATCAGGACGCCCAGGTGCTGCTTCTCTGCAAGATGCGTGAGGATCAGCCGCTGCCAGTTTCGGTCGAGCAGATCCTCGCTGCATTTGCTGGCAAATACCAGCCCGGAGCCGCGCTTACCCGGCTCCAAAATCAGATGGACCTCGGCATAGTGGCGCAGCGGCTCATAGTGCCCCACGCCCTCTGTGGTGGTCTCGATCGTCTCTTTATACAAGACCCGCCCCTGGTCGAGCGTGATCTGGGTGTCAAAGCGGTCTTGCACCATGGCCTTGAGGATCTCGCCCTGCACCGCGCCCATCAGTCCCACCTGGATCTGCTGCAGCCGGGCGTCCCAGCTCAGATGGAGCTGCGGATCCTCCGCCTCCAGCTTTTTGAGCTGGGGCAGCAGCAGCCGCGGATCCACGCCCACCGGGGGCTGGATGCGGTAGACCATCACCGGCTCCAAAACCGGCGCGGAGCCGGACGCCTCGATGCCGAGCCCCTGGCCGTTCTGCGCCTGTGACAAGCCTATGAGCGCGCACACGTCGCCCGCCTCTGCCTGGTCGACGGCGACGTACTTGCCGCCGGTGTAGATCCGGATCTGGCTGACCTTTTCCTCCAGTTCGTTGTATGCGATCGGCTCGCGCACCCGCAGCGTACCGCCGGTGAGCTTCACGTGGGTCAGGCGGTTTCCCTGCGCATCATGGCTGATTTTGAACACACGTGCGCCAAATACGCGCGGGCGGTCCGGGCAGAGGAAGAAGCGCGCCATCAACCCGAGCAGCTCGTCGATGCCGTCGAGCTTCAGCCCCGAGCCGAACAGGCAGGGGAAGACCTCCCGCGCGGCAATCATCCGGGCGATCATCTCGTCGGGGATCGCGCCGCGTTCGAGATAGGTCTCCAGCGCCTCCTCCCGGCACATGGCGAGCGCTTCGTCGTCCCGCTGCGACGTGCCGAAGTCCAGCACGCGGTCGCTCAGGCTGCGGCTCAGATCGGCAAGCAGCGCCTCGCGGCTGTGGCGGGCCAGGTCCATCTTGGTCACAAAGATCACCGTGGGCACATGGTAGTGCCCCAGCAGCTTCCAAAGCGTCCGGGTGTGGGCCTGTACGCCGTCCAGGCCGCTGATGACCAAAACGGCGTAGTCCAGCACCTGCAAGATCCGCTCCGTCTCGGCGGAGAAGTCCACATGCCCCGGCGTATCGAGCAGGGTCATAGACAGATCCCCGTACCGCATCGGCGCCTGGCTTGCAAAGATCGTGATGCCCCGGGCGCGCTCGAGCTCGTTATAGTCCATGGCAGTGTCGCCGTGGTCCACGCGGCCCTGGCTTTTGATGCTGCCGGTGCGATATAAAAGAGCCTCGGCCAGTGTGGTCTTGCCCGCGTCTACATGCGCAAGCAGGCCAACGGCCAGACGTTTCAGCGTTTTGTTTTCTTCCAAACACAACACATCCAATTCGTAATCTTCCCTACAGTATACCACAAAAAACCCCTGCGTCGAGGGGGCAGAACAAAAATGACCCCGCTTCTTTTCCAAAGCGGGGTCATTTGCGTCAACTGTAGCTTTCCTCTTCCGCCGGCTCTGCCGCTTCCTTGGCCTCACGGGCAAGGTCGCGGGCCACCAAGAGCTTGTGTCGTTTTTTACGCAGATAGTGTGTGATGATGGGGGCGAGCACAAAGCCGATGCTCATGCCCACCAAAGCCTGCAGGCAGGTGATGGCGTTCTGCTCAAACATCGCGCGGTCTGCCGTGTACATGGCGACCAGGGTGTAGTAGAACAGGTCGCCGGGGATCAGCGGCACAATGGACGGATAGCTGAAATAGGTGGAAGGATCCTTGCGGATCACAGCCATCATTTCCGCATAGAGGCTGGCCACCAGAGCGGCAAGCGCCGTGAGGATTAGCCGGTTTTGGATATACGGCGTCAGCGCCAGCAGCGCGATGCGCGTGAGCAGGCCGCCCAGCGCCGCGCGCCAAAGGTCGTGCGGCGGAATGCGGAAGACGATACCAAAGCTGGCCGAGGCCAGGATCGACAGCAGCAGCAACGCCCAGGGGGAGAGGACCACGCCGCTGATCACAGCCTGGCTCATCTCGCTCTTGAGCCCGCACAGCCACAGCGCCACATAGATGCCGGCGCCCAGAGCAAGCGTCTCAATGGTCACCTTGGCAAGCTGCCAGATGCCATTCATCTCGTTTTCACACAGCAGATTGCGCACTGCGTTGACCAGCGGGATACCGGGGATCACCAGCATCGACACCGTGATCAAAATCACGGCCCCGTTCTGGCTGATGCCCGTTGCCATCAGCCCCAGCGCTGCCAGGGTTGCGGCAAACATGATCACCGCGTTGGACACGATCCGGTCTAAACCAGGCTTGCCAAGCAGGATCTGCACATAGTGCACCAGCGCCGTGATCAGAAGCACCGGCAGGATCTCTCTCGGTCCGCCGCCAAACATCAGACACAGCGCGGTCATGCCGGCCATCTGGGCCAGAAGAATGACCCAGTCGGGGTAGTCTTGAACCTCATTTGCTTTGGTCAAAAGGGCTTCCAACTGGCCAGGCGCGGGCTTTTCCGCAGCCACGGTAAAGGCAAGTCGGTTGAGCTGCTTAAGGCGCTGCAGATGGATCCCTGCCGGGGGGATGGAGAGCTGCTTCACCGCAGCCCGATCCTGCTTGTCGCGGGCGCTGAGCGTAACAAACTTGCTGAGCATGAATATGCTCACGTCCTTGAGCCCATAGGCATGGCACACGCGCTCGATGGCGAGCTCCGCCCGCTCCAGGTTTGCGCCGCTGACCATCATATCCCGGCCAAGCGCAACGCAGAAGCCCAGGATCTGATCCAGCCGCTGCTGGCCCTTTACATCTGTATAATTGGGTTTTGCCATATCAAAAGGATACCTCCTTATCTTTCAACATACGGGGCGTACCGAGGCCCCTCGAAGAGCATACTATATCATAGTTTTTCAAAAATGCAAGCCTTTTTTGCAAAAAACCGGAGAAATTGGGGTTGCAAGCCCGGTATAAATCGTGTACAATGTGCACGGTGATTTGATGAAGGATTTTTCTGAACTTTTACTGGTGTCCGACTTTGACCGGACGCTGACCGACCGAAACAGCCGCATCCCCCAGGCAAATCTCGACGCCATTGCCGACTTCAAGGCCAGAGGCGGCCTGTTTACGCTGGCAACCGGGCGCTCGATCCCCATGTTTGAGGCCCAGGCTGCACTGGTGCCAAGCAACGCACCGCTCATTCTCTACAATGGGGCTGCCGTCTATGATGGCAGGACGCTCTCGCAGCGGGTCCTGCTCCCGGACGGGCCCGGCCTGCTGCGCTACCTTGTCGAGAACTTCCCGGATCTTCGGGTGGAGGTCCAGGGCGAGCAGTACCACCATCTTCTGGGCGAGGATGCCATGCGTGACCAATTCTACCGATCCAATCGTGCCCCCAGTATCCACTTTACACTGAGTGAGCCTCCGGCCAATATCATGAAGATCGCGGTCTACGGCACCTTCTATGACGACACTGTGCGCCAGTTCTTTGCCGGCTCTGCCGAGGAGCTTGCCCGCCTGGACGAGGCCAGGGCCCGCATCAGCCGGGATTGGCCCGACGTGGTCGTTGACCGCTCCGCGCCCCGCATCATCGACATCCAGCACAGAAGCGTGAGCAAGGGCGCGGCCGCCCGGGCGCTTGCAAGCCGCCTTGGACGGCGTCTGGTCTGCGTGGGCGATGCAAGCAACGATCTATCCATGCTGCGGGAGGGTGATCTCAGCTTCGTGCCTGCAGACTGCGAAGAAGCGGTGGCAAAGCTCGGCTTCACCCAGGTCTGCCCCTGTGACGAGGGCGCCATTGCCGGCGTGGTCCGCGCCCTGGCCGCGCTTTGACACCGGTGCGATCAAACTCGAAAGGAGAACCGTATGGAGCATCCCTTTTATGCCTTCTTGTCCCGGATGCGGTACATCACCCGCTGGGGCCTGATGCGAAACACCTTTTCCGAAAACATTGCCGAGCACAGCCACCAGGTGGCGGTGCTGGCCCACAGCCTTGCGCTGATCCGCCGGGACATCCTGGGGCTGGAGGCCGATCCGGAGCGCTGTGCCACAGCCGCGTTGTACCACGACGCCTCTGAGATCCTCACGGGCGATCTGCCCACGCCGATCAAGTATTACAACCCGGCCATCAAAGCCGCCTACAAGCAGGTTGAGCGCCTGAGCGGGGAGAAGCTGCTTGCCATGCTCCCGCCGGAGCTGCGTCCGTCCATGGAGGACTATATCTTTGAGACCGACCCGGTGAGCCATGACATCGTCAAGGCGGCCGACAAGCTCTCGGCGCACATCAAGTGCATCGAAGAGCTCAAGGCCGGCAACCTGGAATTTGAGTCCGCCGCCGCCCAGACCAGGCGGGCGCTGCAAAGCATGGATCTGCCGGAGCTCAACTGGTTCATGGAGCACTGCCTGGAGAGCTTCAAGCTGAACCTTGACGAGCTGCAGGGCTAAAAAAACGGAAAAACCGGAAAAACACCCTATACTTTCCGCGTGTAATGTGGTAAAATATTGGGTGGAAGATCCTACGAATACGGAAAGAGAGGACGAAACATGAGTACCTTTACCCCTGCCGAAATGGCAAAATATATCGATCACACCCTGCTCAAGCCGGAGGCGTCCAAGGCCGACATCCTCAAGGTCTGCGCCGAGGCCAAAGAGCTGCACACCGCCTCGGTGTGCGTCAACCCCTCCTACGTCAAGCTCGTCGCCCAAGAGCTGGCGGGCAGCGGCGTCACGCCCTGCTGCGTGATCGGCTTCCCTCTGGGCGCCACGACGCCCGAGGTCAAGGCCTTTGAGGCTGCCAACGCCGCCGACAACGGCGCGCGCGAGGTGGACATGGTCATCAACGTGGGCGCCATCAAGTCCGAGGACTGGGACCTGGTCGAGCGCGATATCCGCGCCGTGGTCGAGGCCGTCAAGGGCCGCGCCCTGGTCAAGGTGATTTTGGAGACCTGCCTGCTGACCGAGCCCGAAAAGGTCCGCGCCTGTGAGGTGGCCAAGGCCGCCGGCGCCGACTTTGTGAAGACCTCCACGGGCTTCTCCAAGGGCGGCGCTACCGTTGAGGACGTGCGGCTGATGCGCCAGGTGGTCGGCCCCGAGATGGGCGTCAAGGCCTCCGGCGGCGTGCGCACCTTCGCTGACGCCGTGGCGATGATCGAGGCCGGCGCCAACCGTCTCGGCGCTTCCTCCGGCAAGAAGATCTGCACCGGCGACGGCGCAGAGGGCGCAAAAGAAACATACTGATTATTATTTAAGATAGGAGAACAACACCATGAGAAGACCCATGATCGCTGGCAACTGGAAAATGAACAAGACCCCCGCCGAAACCAAGGCCCTGATTGAGGACCTGAAGGCCATTGAAAACCGCTCCGGCGCGGAAGTGGTCGTCTGCCCCATGACCGTCAGCCTCTTTGCCGCCGCTGAGGCGCTCAAGGGCAGCGAGATCAAGCTTGGCGCGCAGAACGTCCACTTTGCCGACAAGGGCGCCTACACCGGCGAGTGCAACGCCGCCTCCTTGAAGGAGCTGGGCGTGGAGTACGTCATCATCGGCCACTCCGAGCGCCGTCAGTACTTCGGCGAGACCGACCTCACCGTGAACCAGCGTACCCTCAAGGCCCTGGAAGCCGGCCTCAAGCCCATCGTCTGCGTCGGTGAGAGCCTTGAGCAGAAGCAGCAGGGCATCACCAACGAGATCGTCTGCCTGCAGACCAAGGTTGCGCTGCTGGGCGTCACCGCCGAGCAGCTCAAGGACCTGGTCATCGCCTACGAGCCCGTTTGGGCCATCGGCACCGGCCTGACCGCCACGCCCGAGGACGCCAACAACACCATTCGCGCCATCCGCGGCGCTGTGGAAGAGGTCTTCGGCGCTGAGGCAGCGCAGAGCCTGCGCATCCTCTACGGCGGCTCCATGAACGACAAGAACGCCCATGATCTGATGGCCCAGTCCGACGTGGACGGCGGTCTGATCGGCGGCGCCTCCCTCGTCGCGGAGAAGTTTGCCGGCGTCATCAACTTCAACTAAGCGGCAACCGTGCATAAATCCCTCCCCTTTGCAAAAGCTATGCAAACGGGAGGGATTTTTCATGGAGTTATCCGATCTGGAGTATCAAAAGCTGGCAGACAGCCTTGCGCCGAAGTCCAAAACGGGGAAAAACTGTCTCAAGGCCTTCTGCATCGGCGGAGCCATCTGTCTGCTTGGCCAGCTTCTGCACGATGCGTGGCAAAGGCTTGGGGCAACGCAGGACAGCGCTGCGCTTCTGACCTCGGTGAGTCTGATTTTTCTTTCGGCCCTGTTTACGGGGCTGAGCTGGTATGACGATCTGGCCAAGCACGCCGGGGCGGGGACGCTGGTGCCCATCACCGGCTTTGCCAACAGCATCACAGCGCCCGCTGTGGAGTTCAAGACCGAGGGCTTCGTCACAGGCCTTGCGGTGAAGATGTTTTCCATCGCAGGTCCGGTCCTGGTCTACGGTCTGTCTGCGTCTGTGCTCTACGGGCTGATCTACTGGCTTGTCACCCAGGTGCTCGGATAGGCCCCGGCGCAGAAAAAAACCGGGAAATTTTCCGCAACCTATTGCCACGGCAGGGAAAAAGGTGTATATTAATACTAATATGGCAAATTATACACAATCCTTTTGAAAACCGAGGTTGCTATGGCGAACTATCAGAGATATCAGATCCTCTCCGCGGCCGAGCAGAACCTGTTCAGCCCAAGCTGTCCGGTCTGGGTCAGCCGCTACCAGATCTCCTACGATATGCAGACCGGCAAGCGGCTGATGCAGGTGCGAATGGTCAGCCAGGCGGAGAAGATCATTCAAAGCGTCTATCTGCGCATCCTGTGCCAGGATGCCAAGGGTCAGGATCTCACCCGGCTTGAAATGGTGCCGGTGGTCGGCCTTGGAGCCGCGCCGGGAACCATCTTCGGCGAGGACCAGATCATCACCCTCTGGTCCGATCAAGTGTCGCGGGTGCGGATCTATCCCCAGCGTGTGGTGTATTACGACGGCACTGCCTGGAACGAAGCGGGCACAGAGGACTATCTTGCCGTCCCTGCGCCCGTGCCGGTGCGCCCGTCTGACCCGGCCTATCCGCGCCTGGCGAAGGCCGCCAAAGCGGGCGGGGCGAAGAACGATTTCTACTTCCGCTCCCTGCGCGGGGTGTGGAGCTGCACCTGCGGTCTGCCCAACAGCCAGACCCGGCTCTCGTGCGCCTACTGCGGCGTCAGCCGCGCCTGGCTTGAGACCAATATGGACCCCGAGCGCGTCAAGCCCGAGCCGCCCGCGCCGGCGCCAAAGCCGGAGCCCCAGCCGGAGCCTGCGCCCGCGCCGCTGCCGCAGCCGGAGCGCAAGCCTGCCTATACGCCCACGCCCGTGTCTCCCGTGACGGAGTTCGGCCTGGGGCAGTACCTCTATACTGCGCCGGAGCCGGTGCGCCGTCCCGATCCGGTCTTCGAGCCCGCCAGGCAGGAGCAGCCAAAGCCGGCTCAGCCGGAGGAGCCCGAGCAGCCCAAGTCAAACACCGGCCGGATCGTGGCCATTGTGCTTGCGGTGTTGCTGCTCTTGGGCGGCGGCGCATTTTGCGCCTACCGCTTTTTGATGCCGTTCTTGCGCTATCAGGAGGCCCTCACCGCCCAGGCAGAGGGCGACTACGACCACGCCATGGAGCTGTATGAGGAGCTTGGCGACTATGAGGACAGCGCCCAGCGCGTCCGCGACGCCGCCGCGCAGAAGGCCCTGGAGATGATGCGCAACGGCGACTACCAGCAGGCCTACGAGCAGCTCAAGCGCCTGGAGGGCTATGAGGAGGCCGCCGCCGACTGCCTGTACAGCATGGGCGTGCTCGCCTTCAACGACAAGGACGTGGACACCGCCTGGTCCTACGTCGAGCAGCTCCAGAAGGAGTATCCCGACTATGAAAAGACCAAGGATCTGCTGCACTCGTGCGCATACAGCTACGGCAGCCAGCTTCTGACCGACGCCACGGTCGAGTCTGACGCTTTCGCCCGGGTTGAGCAGTATACCAAGGCACAGCAGTGGTTTGCGCAGGCTGAGGATTACCAGGACGCGCAGATGCTGGTGACCGAGTGCTCCTATCGCATTGCCTGCGACCTGCTCGAGCAGGAGGGCAACTACACCGGCGCGATGGAGATGTTCCGGGATCTGGGCGACTACAAAGACAGCGCAACCAAATATCAGGACTGCATGTACCAATACTGCCTGGACCACCTGGACACCCAGGATCCGACCACCATGGACTATCTGACGCAGCTTTCCGCTGCGGGCTACACCGGCGCGCAGGCGCTTATGGACAAGCTCACCGGCGCGGCGTACAGCTTCCACGTCTCTGCAAGCTCCATCGACAACGGGACCAACATCGCAGACGCCGCGGATCTGAATGCGCTGTACGTCCACTACGCACTCAAAACCTACAACAACGAAGCTGCGCCGCGCATTCTCATCTCCTACACGCTGCCCGGCGGACTGACCGGCACGACCCCGCTCAATGCCGACGGCAGCGCCAGCGGCGCCAGAGCCTGGGCCGCCGTGGTGCCCCAGAAGTGCGACCAGACGGGCACCGTGACCCTGTATTTCTACGACGCGCAGAAGGGCAACAGTGAGATTTTGGAGACCATCACCTTCACCTATCATCCGCCCGCTCCGCCCGAGACCACCGCGCCCGACGAGGTCGGGCCCTGATGGCGCAGCTCCTCTTTGCCCCACTGGAGGGCATCACCTCCCGCACCTTCCGGGAGGTACACGCCGCGTTCTTTACCGGGGTAGACCGCTACTACACCCCGTTTCTCGCGCCGTCCCAGGTCCACCGGCTGACGCCCGGCCAGCACAGCGAATTTGACCCAGGCAGGCTTGGACCGCAGCGGGTGGTGCCGCAGCTTCTGACCAAAAACGCGGAGGACTTCCTCTGGGCAGCCCGGATTTTGGCGGAGCTTGGCTATGACGAGATCAATCTCAACCTCGGCTGTCCGTCGGGCACCGTGGTGTCCAAGGGCAAGGGCGCGGGGATGCTGCGAGACCTGCCGGCCTTGCAGACCTTTCTGGACGCGGTCTTTGCCGCGAGTCCTCTGCCCTTGTCGGTCAAAACCCGCATCGGTCTGGACAGGCCCGAGGAATTCGGACCGATCCTGGCGGTCTTATCCCAGTACCCCTGGGCGCGCATGATCGTCCACCCGCGCACGCGAAAGCAGTTCTACCAGGGGCAGCTCCACGAGGCGGCCTTCGGCGCTGCGCGGCAGGCCTACCAAGGCAGGCTCTGCTTCAACGGGGATCTGACAAGCCCCGGCCAGATCCGGTCTGTCCTTCAGACCTGGCCGGGCGTCGACGTGATGATCGGGCGCGGCCTGCTTGCCGATCCGGCGCTGGCCGAGCGGCTTTCGGGCGGCAGGGGGGACCGGCAGCGGCTGCGGGACTTCCACAACACGCTCTGCCGGGAATACTTGACCAGCATGCACCCAAATCAGGCCGTCCTGCCCAAGATGAAGGAGCTGTGGACCTACCTGATCCGCTCGTTCTGCGACGACGGCGCCATGCTTCGCGCACTGTGCAAGGCCAAGCGGTGGGAGCCGTTCTACGAGCTGACCCAGGCGGTCTTCGACACGCTCCCGCTTGCCGACGAGGCGTGATCCCAGCCCATGCGCCTCGGCTATGCCCGAATTGGCACAAAATACCCGGTATTTCCTGCCTTTTGGCGGAAAAACCGGGTATTTTTCAAAAAAACCGAGGATTGTGTCACACTTCGACAATTTATGTAAACTATTTGTGTTATGATATCGGCGTGAAAAACAGGTGATGGCCTGTTTTGACCCGACCATGTCCGAGCGGATGACGCGCGGCGTCAGTCCAGATCCCGGCGCAGGCGCAGCACGATGGCGGTCAGATCGTCGCGGCTGTTCTGACCCGCGCCCGCCAGAATATAGGCGGCCAGATCCCGGACGCTTCCGCCCAGGAAGCTGTCGACCCGGCCTTCCGTTTCCTCTCCGAAGGCTCCGTCGCTGACCATGATCAGGGTCTCTCCCTCCTTGAGGGACAGCTTATACTGCTCCGGCTTCCGGCCATCGGCCCGGATGCCCGGCGGCGGCGAGGCTGTCCCGATTTTTTCTGTCCCCGCGGCGGTGCGATAGTAGGAGGGAGCCGCCCCCCACTTGTAGAGCACGGCCTCGCCACTTGCCAGATCGGCCCGCAGCAGGTCCACGGTCGAGAAGGCCGCGTCCTCGCGCAGAACGTAGAAGTCGTTGAGCGTCTGCATTGCGGCCTCCGGCGCAACGCCCGCGTCCAAAAGCCCGGTGAGCACGCGCACAGCCCGGTCGCTCTCCTGGCGGGCCGGCGCGCCGGTGCCCATGCCGTCGCACAGCAGCACGTTGTAGCCGCCCGTGCGGTCGTAGATCGCGCAGCCCCGGTCGCCGCAGATCTCAGCGCCCGGCACGCAGGCGGTGCGCACAGCCAGCTCCGGCGTGAAGCGCCTGGGCGGAAGCGGGGCCCCATCGCTGCGCCCGAGCGCGTCGAGATAGCCGGCGAGGAACAGATACTGATCCGCCAGGATCTGCCGGCTCTCCTCTGCGCGGCTGCGGATCTGGCGGCGCGCAAGCGTCTGGCCCAGCTCCTGGTTCACTGCGGTGAGAAAGCCCTCCATGTGGCTGCACCGCTCCGAGAAGGCCTCCGGGAAATCCTCGCGCAGGGCAAGACCGCGCGCGGTGAAGTGGCTGCCCGCCGCGACCAGCGCGTCGTAGGTCTCGCGGCTCTCGGTCTGCCAGCAGCGCTCGCGCGCCACGCAGCAGCGGCAGACGCGGTCGGCGGCGTTGTCATAGATCTCGGCCAGGGCCGTCTGCGAAGCGGCCGGGGACGCGCCGGTCAGCTCCCGGTGGAGCGTGTAAAACACCTGTCCGAGCTTGCGAAGCTGCCGGTCCTTGTCCCGCCCGGCCTCGCTCGGGGCCGCTTGCGGCGCTTGCGGGCCCGCCAAGGACAGCGGCAGCAGCAGCCCTGCCCCGGCGCCCAGCGCCGCAAAGACCAATAGCCCCCAGCGCAAGCGGCCAAAGTAGAGCTGCCAGAGCATGCACACCCCCGGCAGCACCACGGCGCGCAGACTGCTGCGGCTGCGCGGCAGAAGCCTGCCCAGCCATGCGCCAAGCCCGAGGCAGGCGGTCAGGCCCGTCCACCCGGTGTTTGCCAGGTCCAGCGCCGCACCGCACAGCAGGGCGGGGAGGATCGACTGCTGGCCGGTTGCGCAGCTCACCAAAAAAGCCAGCGCCACAGCCGGATACGTTCCCCAGGGCGGCGCAAAGCCGGCAAGCGCGGTCAGGGCCAGGGCTGAGAGCAGCAGCCTTGCGGTGTTGTGCTTGCCCTCGATGGCCCGCCGGTAGAGCAGCGGCGCGGTTCCGGCCAGAGCCAGCTTTGCGGCAAACACCGAAAGCGACAGCCCGCTGATGCCGCCGTCGAGCAGGAAGACCGCCCCCACCGCCCCCGTGAGGGAGACCGACAGCAGGGCAGGGGGCAGGGCCGTCTCATGGAAAATGGCCGCGCCGATGAAGATCAGCAGCGTCACGGCAAAGCTCTCCAGGGCCAGATCCCAGGGGAAGGCCAGAAAGTATCCCACCGCAGCGCCAAGCGCGGCCGGGATGCTGTAAGGGAAAAACGGGACGCCCAGGCTCAGGCAGGCGGCCAAAGGCAGGCTCTGGCCGCCAAGCGACGGCGCGGCCAGCACCAGACCGCCGCCAAAAGCGGCGGCGCAGCCCCACACAAGGCCCGGTTTCAAAAGTCGCTTGCTGCTTATCCAAGCCTGCGTTCCGGCGGACCGCAGTGCGCGCGCGGCGGTGTGGATCATAGACAATCTCTCCTTGCAATCGGGTGGGTCGCCCTGATCGGGCGGCAAAAAAACTCTACCACAACCCGGCGGAAAAAGCCTGTCGGGAAATGAGCCCGGAAATCCAAAGAAAACAATCTTGCGCCGGGCCCGGAAAGCGAGTATAATGAACAAAGCGAGAGCATACCATCTGTGAAAAGGAGCGGACCATATGGGACAGGAATTGGAATGGAAGCGGGCCCTGCCCGACCGCAAGACGGCCGAGCGCATCCTCGCCGACCCGGACGTTACCCGGCTGGCGCTGGAGCAGATACGCACCTATCGCATGGGCTCGACCTATTATGATACCCCCGACCGGACGCTTGGGCGTGGCTGGATCACGCTGCGGTGCCGGATGGAAAACGACCGGCGGGTCTATTGTGTCAAGGCGCCTCTGCCCGACGGCCCGAAGGAGCTGCACAGCGAATGGGAGACCGAGGCGGAGGACCTTGCCGCCGCGCTGGAGCTTCTGACCCGGCAGGGGGCGCCATCGGAGCTTCTGGCGCTGCGCGGGCAGCTTGCGCCGGTGTGCGGCGCTGCCTTTACAAGACGGGCCGTCCTGCTCGGCTTTGCCGACGGCAGCCGGGCGGAGCTTGCCCTGGACTTGGGCGAGCTGCGCGGCAAGACGTCGACGCAGCCGCTTGCAGAGCTGGAGCTGGAGCAGAAGCAGGGGGACTTTGCGCAAACGCTTGCGCTGCTTGCCGCGCTCAGCGCGCGATACGGCCTGCAGGGCCAGGAAAAGAGCAAATACGCCCGGGCAAGCGCCCTGGATTGAGCGCGGGCTGACGGGATTAGGATTGCGTTAATTTTCGTAATTACCTATTGTGCTTTTGGGCAAAATGCTGTATAATGGACCCAGTTTTTTGTGAAGGAGGCACAAGGATGAACGAGCGCCTGCGCATACCCAAGTATGCTGTGATCCCGCTGCTGCTGGTTTTGGGATGGAACTGCCTGGTATATTATGGCGTTGGGCTGCTTGCTCCCTTGCGCCAATTCCACGAGGTCCACACGGCTCTGGACGACCGGCTTCCGCTCTTGCCCGGGTTCGTGTACATCTACGTGCTCGCGTTTGTGCAATGGGGCGTGGGCTTTCTCATCATCGCAAAAGACAGCAAGGCGCGCTGCTATCAGGTCCTGTCCGGCGAGCTGGTCGCCAAGGTGATCGCCCTGGTGATCCTTCTGCTGGTTCCCGTGACCATGCGGCGGCCCAGCTTTACCCCTGTGGGTCTGTCGGGCCATCTGCTGGCCCTGATCTACGCCATCGACCGTCCGATCAATCTGTTTCCGTCTTTGCACTGCCTGGAAAGCTGGCAGGTGTTCCGCGGCTCTGTGGGGCTCAAGCGCTATGGCCGCTGGTACGCCTGGGCGCAGCTTGTGTTTACCCTGCTGGTGTTTGCCGCGGTCCTTCTGGTCAAGCAGCACGTCTGGCCGGACGTGGTCGCGGGCATCGCCGTGGGCGAGCTGGGATGGTGGCTGGCACGACGGCTTGGAGCCGATCGGCTCCTGGCGCGTACCGAAGGATTGCTGAAATGAAGGAAAAACAAACCGGCGGCATGGGCCCGGGCAAGCGCCTTTTGTGGACGCTGCTGTTTCTGCTCATTGCCGCGCTGACCATCTGGACCG
Source organism: uncultured Eubacteriales bacterium (assembly GCA_900316335.1). Lineage (GTDB taxonomy): Bacteria > Bacillota > Clostridia > Oscillospirales > Oscillospiraceae > JAFRPC01. The sequence continues at coordinate 13,907 of ONCN01000027.1, forward strand.
TTACGGCCCAAAACAAGAATTTTACCCTGGCGCAGCTCTGGGGCCAGGTTTCGCAGGGGCGGCCTGTGTGGCTGGCAGGGGCCGTTTTGAGCATGGTGCTCTATATCTCCCTGGGGGCCGCGGCCATTTTGTACCTGCTGCGCGGCTTTGGCTATCGCCGCAGCCCGCTGCATGGTCTAAGCTACACCGCGGCGGACCTCTATTTTTCTGCCATCACGCCCTCCGCCACCGGCGGGCAGCCCGCCGCGGCCTATTTTATGGCCAAGGACGGGGTGCCGGTCATGGTGACCACGGTGGTGCTGCTGGCCAATCTGATGTGCTACACCCTGTCGATCCTGGTGATCGGCTTTCTGAGCTTTGTGATCCGGCCAAGCACGTTTTTGCAGTTCGGCGGCCTGTCCAAGGCGCTGATCCTCTTTGGCTGCGCGGTGCAGGTGCTGCTTGCGCTGTTTTACTGTGTGCTTTTGTGGAACAAGACGCTCCTGCGCCGGATCGGTGACGTTCTGCTGCACCTGCTGGCCCGCCTCAGGCTCTTCAAAAACGCGGACCAGCTCGAAGCGCGCTTCCACAGCGCCATGGACCGCTACGGCGCCTATACCGCCCTTTTGCGGGATAAGAAAAAGTACCTCTGGCGCGCGTTCTGGATCAACCTGGCGCACCGGGCCAGCCAGATCGCCGTGACGGCCCTGTGCTACCTGTCCATGGGCGGCGAGGTGCGCCGCGTGGTGGAGCTGTTCACCATCCAAAGCAGCGTGGTGCTGGGCTCCAACTCCATCCCCATCCCCGGGGCCATGGGCGTGACGGACTATCTGATGCTCGACGCCTTCGGCTCCATCATGGACGAGGCCCGGGCGGCCAATCTGGAGCTGCTGTCCAGATCGGTTTCGTTTTACAGCTTGATTATCATTTGCGGCGTCATCGTGCTGATCCGTTCCGGCATGATGCGCATCGGGAGAGAGAAAACATGATCGGCTTTTTTGACTATACGATGGTTCTGACCTATCTGTCCCTGCTGTCGGGCTGCATCGGCATCCTGACCAGCCTCAGCGGGGACGGACACCCCTATTGGGGCATCTGTTTTTTGTTGTTCAGCGGTCTTTGCGACGCCTTCGACGGCAAGGTGGCCCGCACCAAAAAGGACCGCTCCGAGACCGAGCAGAGGTTCGGCATCCAGATCGACTCGCTGTCTGACCTGGTGGCCTTCGGGGTGCTGCCCATGGCCATCGGCGTGGGCATGCTCCGCCGGTCCCCGCTGCTGCGCAGCCAGATCGCTTTGAGCTGGGTCCTCACCGCGATCATGGTGCTCTACGTCCTCGCGGCCATGATCCGCCTGGCCTACTTCAACGTCACCGAGGAGGAGCGGCAGCACAGGGAAAAGGGCCTCCTTCGCCGCACCTATGAGGGCCTGCCCGTGACGTCGGCGGCCCTGATCTTCCCCACGGTGCTGCTGATCCAGCATCTGACCACGGCGGATCTCACCCCGCTGTATTTCGGCGTGGGCCTTGTCACCGGCATCCTCTTTCTCTCCCGCATCCGCATTGGCAAGCCCGGCCTGCGCGGGATTTTGATCATGGTGGGCATCGGCCTGGTCGAGTTTCTCATCATGACGCTCATCCGCGTGATCAACCGCTGATATGGCGGGCCTCTTGCTTCGGTTTTTATACCACACAGCGCCCGGCAGGCTGCTTTTGAAGCCGCTCACGGCCCGGGGGCTGTCTGTGGCCTGCGGCCGGTTTCTGGACAGCCGCGCCTCGCGCGTGCTGATCCCCGGCTTTGTCAGACGCGCCGGCATCGACCTTGCCGACTACGAGTCCAGCACCTTTGCCTGCTTCAACGATTGCTTCACCCGCCGCATCCGGCCGGAGCTTCGGCCGATCGCGCCGGATCGCCGCGATCTCATCGCCCCCTGCGACGGCAAGCTCACCGTCTGGCCCATCGAGACGGACACGGTGATCCCGGTCAAGCAGAGCCAATATTCCGTTTCCCGGCTTCTGGGCGACGAGGCCCTGGCCCGCACGTTCGAGGGCGGCTGGTGCCTGGTCTTCCGCCTGTGCGTGGAGGACTATCACCGCTATTGCTACTTTGACTCGGGCGCCAAGGGTGAGAACATCTTCCTGCCCGGCCGGCTGCACACCGTGCGCCCCATCGCGCTTGCAAAGGTCCCGGTCTTTACCGAAAACTGCCGCGCCTATACCGTGATCCGCTCCGAGACCTTCGGCCAGGCCGTGCAGATGGAGGTCGGCGCCATGCTGGTTGGCCGCATCCAAAACCACGACGGCCCCGGCCCCTGCGTCCGCGGCGCGGAGAAGGGCTATTTCTCCTACGGCGGCAGCACGATCCTCCTTCTTTTGCCGCCCGGCCGCGCCGAGATCCGCCCGGAAATCCTGGCAAACAGCGGCACAGGTGTGGAAACCCCCGTCAAGCTCGGTCAGACCATCGGCCGGGCCACCGCGTGACCCGATACCGCCCCCTGTGTCGCACGCACCCCGTAGTGGCCGATGACCACATCGGCCATAACCTCCGGTTTTCACAGCACCTGCGGCGATACAGCCGTGTAGGGGCGGCCATTGGCCGTCCGCGCGGGGTGGGATTGGGCCCAGATCATTCGGGCGAATACGCACAATCCAACCCGGTACGGATTTGCATTGGTGTTATGGAATCGTTCGTCCCTACTGCGGGCGAGCGATGCTCGCCCCTACACAAAGAAACGCACCCCGGGGGCGGTGCGCGTACGGATGTACGGACGTACAGAACTTTTTAGAAACTTCTATACGTTTTTTTTGCGTCTATCCGCCATCTTACGGTCATCAGGCAGCCCTTGTAAAAACCCAAGCAAAACGACCCCCCCCGAATCCTCAGAGCCGCGGGAAATCCAAAAGGGTTAAGACCCTTTTGGTCGTTTTAATTAGGGGTGGATCCAAGGAGGGGGAAGAAATCGAAATCTTCCCCCTCCTTGGCGTGTCTTTGG
>ONCN01000018.1 GCA_900316335.1 uncultured Eubacteriales bacterium
CCGGCAGCCTCGCGCTCCTGGTTCCAGATCACATGGAAGCACGAGCCGCACCGGCAGCCCAAGGCATCCGCCACCACAAAAAGCGCGGCGGATTCCATCTCAGAGGCCAGAACGCCCAGACGCTTCCACGCCTCCCACTTGTTGAGAAGCTCATACGAAACCGGCATGCGCGCAGGACAGTGTTGACCATAGAAGGCATCCTTGCACTGAACCACGCCGGTATGCGTCGTTTTGCCCATGGCAAGCGCGGCGTCTCGCAGGGCGATGGTAATGTCAAGATCGGCCACGGCGGGATATTCCAGCGGGGCATACTCGCGGGAGGTATGCTCAAAGCGGATCGCGCCGGTGGCAACGACGATGTCGCCGGATTTGACCTTCAGATTGATGCCCCCGCAGGTGCCGGTGCGAATAAACGTATCTGCGCCGATGTTGTGAAGCTCTTCCATCGCGATAGAGGCGGACGGCCCGCCGATGCCGGTGGAACAGACGCTCACCTTTTCGCCGAGAAGGGAACCGGTATAGATCGTATATTCCCGATTTTGGGAAACAAACTTTGCGTCATCGAACAGGTCGGCAATGGCTTTGCAGCGCCCGGGATCGCCGGGCAAAATCACATAGCGGCCTACGTCGCCTTCCACGCAATGGATATGGAATTGTTTGTCAAGCTGTTGCATGTAAATGCTCCTTTCTGCTTGCTTATACACTTTGATTATACAATCATCCGCCAGAACTTGCAATGATAATCTGCCCCAACTCGGATAGTTTGGACAACCATCCGAAATTGGGGCAGGTTTTTTGTGAAAAATGACTGTCAAAAATCAAAGAGGCTGACCTGGCTGGAGGTTGGAAGATCTCCAAATGCGCCGGCGGCCTTAAGATTTTCAATGTGGGTCTGTGAGACCTTGGGACAGGCCGCGGAGAATTCCTCGATGGAAATAAACTCCTTCCCTCGCCTGCCCTCGGCAATGTCCTTTGCCGCCGTCTCGCCCAGGCCGGAGACCGCGATAAAGGGAGGCAGAAGCTGATTACCGCGGGGCAGGAACTTCATGGCGTCAGACTCATACAGCGAGATCGGCGCAAAGGTAAAGCCGCGCAGATAATACTCATAGCAGACCTCAAGCGTTGTGAGAAGATCCGCATCTTTGTCGGTGGCGTCTTCATTGCCGCGAATGGCCTGGATGTGCTCCAAAACGATATCCTTTCCCTGGCACATCATGGCTGCGTCAAAGCCGCCTTTTTGCGACCTGCGGTAGAAGTAGGCGGCATAAAAGGCCAAAGGCTCATGAACCTTGAACCAGGCGATGCGAAAGGCCATCATGACGTATGCAACCGCGTGGGCCTTCGGGAACAAATACTTGATCTTTTTACATGAGCCGATATACCAGCCAGGCACACCGGCGGCGACCATCTCTTCTTCCGCACCGTCGGGTAGACCTCTCCCCTTTCGCACAGCCTCCATGATCTTAAAGGCTCGCTTTTCCGGCAGGCCGCACTTGATCAGATAGTTCATGATGTCGTCGCGGCATCCGATGGCCTGGCCGACGGTCGCAGTTTTGGAAAGGATCAGGTCGCGGGCGTTGCCAAGCCAGACGTCTGTGCCGTGCGAGAAGCCGGACAGCCGCAGAAGCGTATCAAACTGCTTGGGCTGCGTTTCAACCAGCATGCCCCGGGTAAAGCCGGTGCCAAACTCGGGGATGGCGACTGCGCCTGTCTCGCCGAGAATCGGGTCGTCGGAGTAGCCCAGCACGTCGGACTTAGTGAAGATGGACATGGTGTCCTTGTCGTCCAGCGGAATCTTCTGGGGATCTACGCCGGTCATGTCCTGCAGCATACGGATCATGGTAGGATCATCATGGCCCAGCATATCCAGCTTGAGCAGGTTTTCTTCCATGGAGTGGTATTCAAAATGGGTTGTGATCCACTCAGAGTTCGGATCATCCGCCGGATGCTGAACCGGGCAGAAATCCCAGATCTCGTTTTCCTGCGGAATGACGACAAGTCCGCCCGGGTGCTGGCCGCTGGTGCGCTTGACGCCTACGCAGCCGGAGGCCAGCCGCTCCTCCTCAGCTTTGTTGGCGTGCAGATCGCGCTCGGAGAGGTATTTCTTAGCGTAGCCGTAGGCAGTCTTCTCTGCCACAGTCCCGATGGTGCCGGCGCGGAAAACGTGCGACTTACCGAACATCTCTACGCAGTAGGCATGTGCTTTAGCCTGGTATTCGCCCGAGAAGTTCAGGTCGATATCCGGCACCTTGTCGCCGCCAAAGCCCAGGAAGGTTTCAAAGGGAATGGCAAAGCCGTCCTTTTCCAGATCGGCGCCGCATTGGGGGCACTTGGCGTCCGGCAAATCGGCGCCGCAGTTACAATCCTCCGGAACCTCGAAGGTGGTGTATTTGCACGCAGGGTTGGGGCAGCGGTAATGCGGCGGCAAAGAGTTGACCTCCGTGATACCGGACATATAGGCCACGAGCGAGGAGCCGACAGATCCACGCGAGCCGACCAGGTATCCGTGTTCAAGCGAGTTTTGCACAAGCTTTTGCGCGGACATATAGATGACGTCGTAGTGGCAGCTGATGATGTCGTGCAGCTCAGTCTCAACGCGCTTGGAGATCAGCTCCGGCGGGTTTTCTCCGTAGAGCCTGTGAAGCTTGCCGTACACCAGAGATTTCAGATCCTCAACGGAGTTCTCGATCTTGGGCGCAAAGAGGTTATGCGGTACAGGGCGGACACGCTCGCACATATCCGCAATGAGGTTGGTGTTGGTGACCACCACCTCCATGGCCTTTTCCTCGCCCAGATAGCTGAATTCCGCAAGCATCTCGTCAGTAGTTCGGAAATAGAGCGGGTTTGGCCGGTCACAGTCCTCAAAGCCTTTCGTGGCAAGCAGGATGTGGCGGAAGATCTCGTCCTCCGGGTTCATAAAGTGGACGTCGCCGGTAGCAACCACAGGCTTGCCCAGCGCCTCGCCCAGCTTTACGACGGTACGGTTGAAGTTGCGCAGGTCCTCTTCAGACTCGACCAGGCCTTTGTCCAGCATAAAGCGGTTGTTCGCAATGGGCTGGATCTCAAGGAAATCATAGAAAGACGCAATCTTCAAAAGCTCCTCCCAGCTCTTGCCGGCTGTAATGGCGCGAAACAGCTCGCCGGCCTCGCAGGCAGATCCGACCAGGATGCCTTCATGCCAGCGGATAAGCTCAGATTTCGGAATACGCGGGAAAATCTTGAAGTAATACAGATTGCTCAAGGAGATCAGACGGTAGAGGTTGCGAAGGCCAAGGGAGTTCTTCGCAAAGAGGATGATATGGTGGTTTTTCTGCTTGCGGTCAGTGGGATGGGTGCCAAGATCCACGGTGTGCATAGCCGTGTTGACCTCGCCCAGCGTCTTCACGCCGTGGTCTGCAAGCATATGGGCAAACCGGTCGTACAGAAGGCCGCAGGTGATCGCGTCGTCGGTGGCCCGATGGTGGTTAAAGTCCGGCAGCTCCAGATATTCGGCAAGAACGTTGAGCTTGTGCTTTGTCATCTGGGGAAGAAGGTTCTGCGACAGGACAAGTGTGTCGACGTACACCGAGTGGAAGGGCAGCCGCAGGCGGCGGCAGGCGGCCTTGACAAAACCGGTGTCAAAATCGGCATTGTGCGCCACCAAAGGCAGATCGCCGCAGAATTCGAGGAGCTTGGGCAGCGCCTGCTCGAGCTTCGGCGCACCCTGCAGCATCTCGTCAGTGATGCCGGTGAGCTCGGTGATCTGACCGGAAAGCAGGCGACCCGGATCCACAAAGGTGGAATACTGGTCCACAACTTCTCCGTCCTTCATGCGCACAGCGCCGATCTCTATGATCTCGTCCCGATCCGGGGAAAGGCCTGTGGTTTCCAGGTCGAAGGCAACGTATTCATCAAACAGCCCCCGCTCGGACGAGCCGTGGACAGCCAAGCGCTTTCGCTCTTTGGAGGTGGTATCGATATGTTCTTCGTCGTCTACGTCATTGACAAAGTAGCCCTCACAGCCATAGAGGATCTTGATGGTCTCGTCGGTTCCGGCAACCTTTGCTCCTGCGGCGTGGAGTGCGTCCGGGAAGGAGTGCGCAACGCCGTGATCTGTGATCGCGATAGCCCGGTGGCCCCATTTGGCAGCCTGGGCAACCACAGTTCCGGTGTCGGTCAGTGCGTCCATGGAGGACATAGTCGTATGTAGATGCAGCTCGACCCGCTTTTTTGGCGCGGTATCCACGCGGGCAGGCGCTTTCACGGAAAGGATCCCGTAGGGCTGCATAACAAGCTCATTGTCATAGCGATTGATGGTCATTTTGCCCTGCACGCGAAGATAGCTGCCGGGCAAATGCTTTTTGGGGTTGGGCGGCTTGACCGACTCGATGATGGGCTTGGCCTTTTCTGCCTCCATAAACTGGTTGATCCAGACAGAGCCGGTTTTATCCGTCATATAAAACGAGACCACATAGGCGTTTCGCTTGGGGATCTCCTTGTGGTTCACGGCGAAGACCTCGCCCTCGACGCAGGCCTTGAACATATCGATGGACAGATCCTTCATGGGGATGGGCTTGTCGGTAAAGGATCTTCCAAAGATCAGATCACTCTGCTGCGGCGCAGGCTTGCCGGGTGCGGGCGCTGCCGACGATGCGGCAGGCCTGGGCACGTGCAAAATGGCCTGGTCTCGCAGGCGCTGGGTTTCGGCAAACAGATCTTGGGCAGAGAGCTCCTGCCCGGCCTCCACATGAATGGGGATCTCAAAACCAAACCAGGATGAGAGTGCATCCTCCGCCGCGCGAAGGTGCGGCATCAGATCCTTGACGCCGTTGCCCTTCAGATAGACCTTCAAGTACCGATCCTCACACTCCCAGCGGCAGCCTGCCATCACGGCGGTTGCAAGCGGGTATTCTGCAGCCACCACCTGCACAAGGTCTGCATAGTCCATGGAAGCGAGCAGCACAGGCGGATAGGACGGACAGATCGTAAGACTGTGCAGGCCGTATTCGGAAGCGATTTCACGCTCAAGATCGCGCAGCGCGCGCAGGGAGATGTACTGGGCACTCTCAAGGCGGACGGATACTGTGCGTCCGACAGGGTCTATGGAGGCATGGCAAACTACGGTCTGTGCAAGCACAGGCCGCAGCGTATCATCGGGCGCATAGCCCGAAAACATATGCAGGAGGGAAACAGGATGCTCCATAGATAACTCTCTTTACATTTGATCAATATACTGCAAAAGCTTTGGCAAAAGCTGATCATAGGGAAGCTTTTCCACCAGCTTGCCTTTGAGGAACAGAATACCGCACCCATCGCCGCCGGCGATGCCGATGTCAGCCTCCCGCGCCTCGCCGGGACCGTTGACCACACAGCCCATAACGGCAACGGTCAGATCCTTACCGCAGTTCTTCAGGGCATTCTCCACAGCAGTCGCAAGGCCGATCAGGTCGATCTGCGTTCTGCCGCAGGTGGGACAGGAGATGATATTCACGCCCTGCTTGCGAAGACCCGCAGCCTTCAAGATTGCCTTGGCCGCCTCGACCTCGCGCACGGGATCCGCGGTCAGAGACACCCGGATGGTATCGCCGATGCCCATGCACAGAAGGCCGCCGATGCCCATTGCGGACTTGATGGTGCCCATATACTCTGTGCCGGTCTCGGTGACGCCAACATGGAGCGGATAATCCGAGCGCTCGGCAAACAGTCGATAGGCTGCCATCATCAAGGGTACGTTGGAGGATTTCATGGACACGCAGGTATCATAAAACCCGTATTTTTCAAGCAGGGCGATATGGGAAAAGGCGCTTTCCACCAAGGCCTCTGCAGTGGGATGGCCGTATTTTTCCAGCAGGTCCTTCTCAAGGCTTCCCCCGTTGACGCCGATGCGGATGGGGATATGATGGGCCTTACAGCAGTCCACCACCGCCTTGACCCGGTCCTCAGAGCCGATGTTGCCGGGATTGATGCGGATCTTTGCCGCCCCCTGCTCCGCCGCGGCAATGGCGCAGCGATAGTCAAAGTGGATATCCGCAACCAGCGGCAGCGGGCTTTGCTGCGCGATCTGCCCAAAGGTCTGCGCGGCCTCCAGTGTAGGAACCGTGAGCCGGACGATCTGACAGCCGGCGGTATACAGCGCCTTGATCTGCGCAAGGCTTCCCGCAACGTCAGTGGTCTTGGTGTTGCACATAGACTGGATGGATACCGGCGCTCCGCCGCCGATCGCCACGCCGCCCACAGAGATCTGTCTTGTCATGTTGTTACCTCTTCCAGATGGTGTAGATATCCTTTACAAACAGCAGGAGCATCAGCCCCAACAGCAAAATCATGGCTGCGGCGTTGATATAGCCCTCATATTTGGGATCTATCTTCTTTTTTGTGACGGCTGTGAAAACGGTGCCGATGAGCAGGAACAGCACGCGGCCGCCATCCAGGGCGGGAATGGGCAGCATATTCATGACCGCAAGGTTTACGGCAATGAATGCGCCAAAGTAGAGCACCTGCTGGATGCCGTGGCTGACTGTGTCTTCACTCGCGCCCGCCTGGACCATCACGTCCACAACAGAGACTGCGCCGCCCACGTCCTGTAAGCCGGCACGTCCGGTGAAGAGATCCTGCAGCCCGTACCACACAAGTCTGGAAAAGTCCAGACACTGGTACCAGGCGGAGCGGAGCACGTTGCCCGGCGTATCCGGCGTGAGCGCGCCGACAGAAAGCCCGAGATACATGGCGGTATGCCCTTCCTGGTCGGTCAGCTCCCGCCTCTCCAGGCAAAAGTCCTCCAGTTCAATTCGCTTGCCGTCGCGCAGAATGGTAAGGTCACACTGCTCCTGCGGCACACGGCCGATCAGAAGCGTAAAGTCAGAAGCAAAGTAGATCCGCTTACCATTGATGGAATAGAGCTGGTCCCCTACTTCAAGACCCTGCTCGGGCATCGCGCTGCCCTCCATGAAGGAGGCGATCACGGGCTGATTGGGCATCTGGAAGGCAAAGGAAAACAGCAGCACCATGACCACAAAGCCGGTCAGATAATTCATGAACGAGCCGGCGCAGAGCACGATCAGGCGCTTCCACCAGGCAGCAGAGGTAAAGGCGCGCGGATCCTCGCTGTCGCCGTCCTCCCCCTCCATGGCGCAGTAGCCGCCGATAGGGATCAGGCGGAGGGAGTACATGGTCTCCCCGATCTTTTTTTGCCAGAGCTTCGGTCCCATATTGATCGAATACTCATTGACCCGGATGCCGGAGAGCTTGGCTGTGATAAAATGGCCGAACTCATGGATGGCAATCAGAAAACCGAAAATCAAGATGGCAACAATGCCATACAGTCCTTTCATTCCCAATCGTTTATACCTCACATACTTGAAATAACCGCCTGCCGCGCAAGCCTGTCCGCCTCGAGGATCTGGTCAAGATCGGGCCGGGCCGTAAATGGCACCGCGTCCATGCCGAGGCGCACCAGACGAGGGATGTCATAAAAGCCGATCTGCTCCTGCAGATACAGCGCAACGGCGACCTCGTTTGCGCCGTTCATCGCGGCGCATGCGGTGCCGCCCGCTTTGGCAGCCTCCATTGCGATCGCAAGGCAGGGAAAAGCTTCGGTATCCGGCTGACAGAAGGTCAGGGGCGGGCAGGAGAACAGGTCCAGGCCCGGCGCCGGGTTATCCGTCCGGTTTGGATAGGTCAGCGCAAGCTGAATGGGGATGCGCATATCCGGCACCCCGAACTGCGCAAGCATGGCGCCGTCCACAAACTCGACCAGCGAATGGACGATGCTCTGCCGGTGGATCACGACCTTCACCTGCTCAGCCGGAAGCTCATACAGGCGCATGGCTTCGATGACCTCGAGGCCTTTGTTCATCAAGGTGGCGCAGTCGATGGTGATTTTTTCGCCCATGCGCCAGTTTGGATGCTTCAAGGCGTCGTGCTTGGTCACGCCGGCAAGCTCTTCTTTCGTCATGCCAAAGAAGGGTCCGCCGGAGCAGGTCAGAATAATATCTTTGACCTCTCCCCTGTCGCGGCTTCCCATCAGACACTGGAAAATGGCGGAATGCTCTGAATCAACGGGAATGATCTGCCCGCCGTGCTGCTTTGCAGCCTGCATCACAAGCTCGCCTGCACAGACCATCGTCTCTTTGTTGGCAAGACCCACGCGCCTGCCAAGAGACAGGGCTGCAAGGGTGGGCTTCAGCCCGACCATGCCAACCACGGCTGTGATCACGGTGTCGGCTTCGTCCATCGAAGCAGCCTTGAGAAGTCCCTCTTCTCCCCACAGAACCGTCACAGAAGGATCCTGCAGGCGATCTTGCAGCGCCAGCGCCGCAGACTGTGTGGCCATGGAGACAAGTCTTGGATGGAACTCCCGAATTTGGCGGAGCATCCTATCAACGTTTGAGCCGGCCGTCAAGCCGACAACCTGAACAGGCAGATGCCGGACCACATCCAGCGTCTGCCGTCCGATGGATCCGGTGGACCCGAGTATAACCAGTTTCTTTGTCATGTCATTTCACCGCAAACGGGATGACCAGAAGCAAAAGCTCGGTCAAGGGAGCAACCACGACGGTGCTGTCAAATCTGTCCAAAATGCCGCCGTGGCCGGGCAGCAGATTGCCGTAGTCCTTGATCTTGGTCTGACGTTTGATCACAGAGAAGGTCAGATCGCCCAAAACAGAGCCTGCTGCGCCAAGGATGCCATAGATAACGGCAAAGACGTAGTTCACCGTGAACTTAAAGGCGAATTGCAGCACAAGCCCATACAAAACCATCGCCAAAACGGTTGCAAGCACGCCGCCCACAACGCCTTCCACGGTCTTCTTCGGGCTGATGATGGGCGCAAGCTTGTGCTTGCCCAGCGCCATGCCTGCAAAGTAGGCGCCGGAGTCCGGCACCATGGTCAGAACAAACGCGACCAGAATATAAAACGCACCGTTATCCATCACGCGCAGCCGCACCAGGGCGGAGAGCAGATACGGGAACACCAGGCCGCCGAAGATGGCGACACAGACGGTGCTGAATTTCAAATTGGTATGCGCAGCCAGCATTTCACAAAACAGCGCGGCCAGATAAAGCAGCACGCCAAGCTGCCCGATCGTTCTGGGCAGGCCAAGCCAACCCCAGAAGCAGATGAGAACCGCCGAGAGCGCAGAATAGATCAAAATGCGGATGTGGCGGCAAAGGCCCGTGCCGTAGAACAGCTCATAGCAGCCAATGACGCACATAGCGGAAAGGAGAATTGCCGTTGCCACCGAGGGAAGGGCCAAAACGACAACCAGCAAAAGCGGCAGACCAATGGCTGCCACAAGGATCCGGGTTTTCATGGTTTAACGCCTCCGTATCTTCTGGATCGGTGTTGATACGCATCAATGGCTCGGTCCAGGTCCGCAGGAGAGAAATCCGGCCAGAGGGTATCGGTAAAATAATACTCGCTGTATGCGCTTTGCCACAGCAGGAAGTTGGACGTGCGGATTTCTCCGCTAGGCCGGATGATCAGATCCGGGTCCGGCACACCGGCCGAATACAGCAGGTTGGAGAAGCCCGCTTCGGTCAGATCCTCCGGCTTTGCCCGTCCTTCGGCGCAGGCCTGCGCAAAAGTTCTGGCAGCGCGCAAAATCTCGTCTCGCGCGCCGTAATTGAGGCAGAAGTTCACCTGAACGCCCTCGTAGCCCTTTGAGCGCTCCACAGCCTCCCGTGCCTCCTGCTGAAGCTGCGGGGAAAGGCGAGACAGATCGCCGAAGAAACAAAAGCGCACTCTGTTTTTGTCCATGTCGCGGATCGCTTCGCGCAGATAGCGCTCGAGGAGCTCCATAATGGCGTCCACCTCTTCCTCTGAGCGCTTCCAGTTTTCGGTGGAAAAGGCGTACACCGTCAGATAACGCAGGCCGATGGACTTGGCGTAGTTGGCGATGGTACGGAATGCCTCCGCCCCAACCTTATGCCCTGCGGTACGGGGTAGACCTCTTTTTTTTGCCCAGCGACCGTTGCCGTCCATAATGATGGCGATATGCGTCGGAATCTGACGCTGGGGGGCGGGTTCTTTCTTTTGGAACAATGCCATAGGTGCCTCCTGAATCAAAGATGGCAGAAGGACAGGCAGCCAAAACAGGCTGCCTGCCGCGTATCGAAGGGCTTTTACAGCTCCATGAGTTCCTTTTCCTTCACGGCGCAAGCCTCATCGACCTTCTTGATGTATTTGTCGGTGATTTCCTGCAGATCCTTTTCGGCCTTTTTCTGATCATCCTCAGTGATGACAGACTCCTTCTTCTGCTTTTTGATGAAGTCCATTGCGTCGCGGCGGACGTTGCGCATGGCGACCTTGGCGCCCTCGCCGTAGTTTTTGACCTGCTTGGTCAGCTCGCGGCGGCGTTCCTCGGTGAGCTGGGGGAAAACCAGGCGGATCACTCTGCCGTCGTTCTGGGGGTTGATGCCCAGGTCGCTGGCCTGGATCGCCTTGCCGATGGCTTTCAGCAAAGAGGCGTCCCAGGGCTGAATGACCAGGGTGCGGGGATCGGGAGAGGAAATGCTGGCTACCTGGCCGATGGGCGTTTCCTGGCCATAGTATTCCACACTGATGCGGTCAAGGACCCGGGCATTGGCGCGGCCGGCGCGGATGGCGCCGAAATCATCCTTGAGGACCTCCAGCGTGCGGTCCATTTTTCTGGTATAGTCTTTGAAATCTACTGCCATGGGTTAATCCTCCTTTACAACTGTACCGATTTTTTCTCCGGTCACGACCCGGTAGATGTTTTCCGGGTCTTTCAGGGCAAACACAATGATGGGCATATGGTTGTCCATGGACAGGCTGGTGGCCGTTGTATCCATGACGCCCAAATGCGCGCTGAGCACTTCGTCAAAGGTGATATGGTCGTAGCGCACCGCAGTGGGATCCTTCATCGGATCGGCGGAGTACACGCCGTCGATATTCTTGGCAAGCAGGATGGCGTCGGCGTCGATCTCGACTGCGCGGAGCACAGCGCCGGTATCGGTGGAGAAGAAGGGATTGCCGGTGCCGCAGCCGAAGATGACCACTCTCCCCTTTTCCAGATGGTGGATGGCCCGGCCGCGAATATAAGGCTCGGCGATGCGGGACATCTCGATTGCAGTCTGAACGCGGACCTCAACGCCGCGCTGCTCGAGGCAATCGGCAACGGCCAGGGCGTTGATGACTGTGGCCAGCATACCCATATGGTCTGCACGCACGCGCTGCATTTTATCGCCGCCGTCTTTGAGACCGCGCCAGAAGTTGCCGCCGCCGACCACAATGCCGATCTGCACGCCGGCGTCCACGCAGCGCTTGATCACGTCGCACACCTTGCCGATCACGGCAAAGTCAAGACCCCGATGTGCGTCGCCTGCCAGAGCCTCGCCGCTGATCTTGAGCAAGACGCGCTTGTATTTGATCTCTTGTTCTGCCAAGAAAAACACTCCTTTGCATTGGATTATCTCTATTCTATCGTATTTCAACCCAATTGACAACAAAAATTTCTGCGATTGGAGAAAAGTTTTCAAAAATTTCAGAAAATTTCTCTTTTCCGCAATTAAGAATTGCAAATCCGGTACGGTTATAGTATAATAATTGCGAATTTTTTGAAGAGGTGTTTTTCTATGGCTGAAGAACTGAAAAACAACGAGTATAAAAACTTTATCCATGCCTTCATTGAGGAAGACATCGGGCCCGGCGGCCAGTATGAGGGCATGACGGTCCACACCCGGTTCCCGCCTGAGCCTAACGGGTATCTGCATATCGGCCACTGCAAGGCGCTTTGCATCGACTTTGGCACGGCAGAAAAATTCGGCGGTCTGTGCAATCTGCGTATGGACGACACCAACCCCACCAAGGAAGATACCGAGTATGTTGACGCCATCAAGGAGGATATCCACTGGCTGGGCTTCGACTGGGGCGACCGGTTCTATTATGCGTCTGAGTATTTTGACAAGATGTACGAGTGCGCGGAGGATCTGATCAAAAAGGGACTTGCCTATGTGTGCGAGCTCACGCCCGAGCAGATGCGTGAATATCGCGGCGATCTTACCACACCCGCAAGATCCCCCTACCGCGATCGGCCCATTGAAGAGTCTTTGGATCTCTTCCGCCGGATGAAGGCGGGCGAGTTCCCCAATGGGGCAATGACGCTGCGCGCAAAGATCGATCTGGCTTCCGGCAATTTCAACATGCGCGACCCTGCGATCTACCGCATCAACCATATGACCCACCATGCGACCGGTGACAAGTGGTGCATCTATCCCATGTACGATTTTGCTCACCCCATTGAAGACGCCATGGAGCACATCACCCACAGCCTTTGCTCTTTGGAGTTTGAAGCCCATCGACCGCTGTACAACTGGGTGGTTGAGCATTGCGATTTGCCCGCAAAGCCCCGTCAGATCGAATTTGCCCGTCTGGGCATTGACCATACCGTCATGTCCAAGCGCAAGCTTCGTCAGCTTGTGGAGGAAGGAAAGGTCTCCGGCTGGGACGATCCCAGAATGCCTACGCTGTGCGGTCTGCGCCGCCGCGGATATACGCCAAAGTCTATCCGCAACTTCTGCGAGCGCATCGGCGTTGCCAAAAACGCCTCTACGGTGGAATATGCCTTTGTGGAATACTGCCTGCGCGAGGATCTCAACGACAGCGCGCAGCGTGTCATGGCGGTGCTGCACCCGGTGAAGCTGGTCATCACCAACTACCCCGAGGGCCAGACAGAGACCTTTGAGGTGGAGAACAACCCCAACCATCCCGAGGACGGCACCAGGGCTGTGAGCTTCTCCAGAGAGCTGTGGATTGAGGCAGACGATTTCCTGGAGACCCCCGTACCAAAGTACAAACGGCTCTACCCGGGCAACGAGGTCCGGCTCAAGGGCGCCTATCTTATTACCTGCACGGGCTGTAAGAAGAACGAAGACGGCACCATCGCAGAGATCTACGCCGAGTATGATCCCGCCTCCCGCGGCGGCAACCCCGCCGACGGCCGCAAGGTCAAGGGCGCGACCATTCACTGGGTCGACGCCGCCACTGCAAAGGACGCAGAGGTCCGCCTTTACAGCAACCTCTTCTCTGACGCAGAGCCTGACGCAGCAGACAAGAACTTCCTCGACTGCCTGAACCCTGATTCGCTCGAGATTTTGCGCGACTGCAAGGTGGAAGCGTCTCTGGCCGACGTGACGCCCCCGGGTCATTTCCAGTTTATGCGTCTTGGCTACTTCTGCCTGGACACAAAGGATTCCGTCCCTGGACACCTGGTTTTCAACCGCAGCGTAAGTCTGAAGGACAGCTTTAAACCGTGAGGTTTGCGGTTTCCTTTCAAGATATATCCATTCAGTATTCCATTCGTTTTAAAAGTACCCTTTAAAAATATAATAAAAATGTTTTTTAAACGCAGATTATCTCTTTTAAAATATGCTATTATTTGGCAGATCACAGCATAATTGGACTTTTGGGTCCGAGATAGAGAAATCGCGGGTGGTGAAAACTTGGAATACTATGTGAGAAAGCTGCGCGATTTGCGGGAAGATGCTGATTTGACCCAAACGCAGGTTGCGAACATTCTTGGCACCTCGCAGACGATGTATGCACGGTACGAGCGCGGCGCCAACGAATTTCCCATTCGGCATCTGATCAAATTGTGCAGGTACTATGGGGTCTCCGCCGATTATATTCTGGGTCTGGAGATACCGCCGAAACAGCTGTGAACAAAAAAGAGTCCCGCCGGAGCTTCCGGCGGGCTCTTTTTCGCTTAGCAAAGAGTCGCGTAGATCACAGCCTTGATGGTGTGCATGCGGTTCTCAGCCTCGTCAAAGACCACAGAACGCTTGGACTCGAAGACTTCATCTGTGACTTCCATCTCGTTGATCCCGTATTTCCGGGCGATCTCAGCGCCGATGGTGGTATTCGTGTCGTGGAACGACGGCAGGCAGTGCATAAAGATCGCGGTGGGCTTGGCGTTTGCCATCGCCTTGGCGTTGACCTGGTAGGGGCTGAGCAGCTTGATGCGCTCTTCCCAAACAGAGTCGGGCTCACCCATAGAAACCCAGATATCGGTGTAGATAACGTCGGCGCCGGTGGTTCCTTCGGTGACGTCCTCGGTCAGCCGGACCGAGCCGCCGGACTCTGCGGCGATCTTTTTTGCTTCGTCCACAAGCCACTGCTCGGGGAAGAGCGCCTTGGGCGCACAGGCAGTGAAGTTCAGACCCATCTTGGCGCAGGCGATCATAAGGGAGTTGCCCATGTTGTTTCTTGCGTCGCCCATATAGGTAAAGTTGACGCCCTTGAGACGGCCCAGCTTTTCCTCGATGGTGAGCAGGTCCGCCAGCATCTGAGTCGGATGGAATTGATCGGTCAGGCCGTTCCACACGGGCACGCCGGCATAGTCCGCCAGGGCCTGGACGGTCTGCTGGGCAAAGCCGCGGTACTCGATGCCGTCATACATCCGGCCCAATACGCGGGCAGTATCGGCGATGGACTCCTTCTTCCCCATCTGGGAGCTGCCGGGATCGAGGTAGGTCACGCCGCAGCCCAGATCCATACCGGCAACCTCGAACGAGCAGCGGGTACGGGTAGAGGTCTTCTCAAACAACAGCACAATGTTTTTGCCCTGGAGATAACGGTGGGGCTCCCCGGATAACTTTTTGCGCTTGAACTCAGCGCTCAGATCCAGCAGATAGCGGATCTCCTGGGGGGTATAGTCCAGAAGCTTCAGAAAATGGCGTCCTCTCAGATTTACAGGCATAGTTGGTTCTCCTTTGTTTGATGATAGGTTAGTCTGCGGCGCGATTGAGCGGCATACTCATGCATCTGGGGCCGCCGCGGCCTCTGGAAAGCTCCCCGCTGGGGATCTTCAGCACGGTAATGCCGTTTTCTTCAAAAATACGGTTTGTGACCACGTTTCGGTTGTATGCCACAACCTTACCGGGAGCCACGCACAGGGTGTTGGAGCCGTCGTTCCATTGCTCGCGCTGGGCAGCCACATTGTCGCCGCCGCCGCAGAAGATCAGTTGGATCTTGTCCACGTGCAGATGGTATTCCAGCGCCTCTCTCAGATTGTCGCCCAGATCGCGGATCTGAAGGTTGCCGTATCCGCCGGGCTTGAGCTCAAAGATACGCAGGGAGTTCAACATTTCGGGATAGACCACAAACTTGTCATAATCCACCTGGGTCAAGACGGTATCCAGGTGCATGGTCGCTCGCATACAGGGGATCTCAAGCGCAAGGATGGTGCGGATGGTGGCAGACTCGTCGGCAAAAATCTCTTTTGCCAGCCGCTCTACTGCCTCCGGGGTGGTACGCTGGGAAATGCCGATGGCGATGGTGTCCGCCGAGAGATTGAGCACGTCGCCGCCCTCGATGGAGTAGAGCTCGTCGCCGGTGGCATACAGGCGGATTTTGCCGGCAAATTCAGGATGGTAGCGGAAGATATAGCGGGCAAAAATGGTCTCCTGGCAGCGGGTGACGGAGAACATCCGGTTGATTGCCACGCCCTCGCCGATGGACTCAAAGGGATCACGTGTGAAATAGAGGTTTGGCATGGGCTCGAGAACGAAATCATTCTGGCGGCTGAGCAAGGTGGGCAGGGTGTATTTTGGCTTTGCGCCAAGCTCCCGATACGATACGCCCGCCATCGTCTTTAAAATCAGCTCTTTGTCGTCCCGGATCGAAAGCAGGTATTCCAAAAGCTCAGGCTGATACTCCAAATGGGGCGAGAAGGTCACGATCTGCTTGAGGAAAGGCTCGCGCAGACCCGGGTTGGCTTTGAGCGTCTCGGCGGCCAGATCCTCCAGATAGACGACCTCGCTGCCGTTGTCGCGAAGCACCTGGGCAAAGCAGTCGTGCTCAGCCTGCGCGCCGGCGAGATACGGAATGTCGTCAAACAGCAGGCGATCCAAGCTGCCTGGGGTCAGATGCTCCAGCTCCTGGCCCGGACGGTGCAGAAGAACTCGCTTGAGCTGGGCGATCTCACTTTTTACATAGATGGACATAGAAAACTCCTTTTCGATTTTGAAAACGCAAAAACGAGGGTAGGCTGCGGGATCTACTCGATAATCCCATATCGGCGCAAAAGTGCAACGCGCTCCTGTCCAAGCTTGAGGGACACGGCGGGATCGGTGTGATCCTTGCCGCGCTTGCCGATATAGGTGATGATACGTTCGCCCCAGGCGACAGGCAGCAGCCAAGGGTGCTTTTGCAGATATGGGTACTTCCCTTTCATGGCGTCAAGCGGCAAAAAGGTGGCTGCAAACACGCCTTTTGCACTTCCCTGTCCGGTCTTTTGCCCGGAGACCGCAGAAAGCGTGATGGTGCTGCTGTGCAGACGGTCCAGGCTCTCCGCCCCATGGACGCCGCTTTGCAGCACGTCAGCGAGCAGCGGAAGCTCGTCGGTCTCGATGGCTTGAAACTGCTCGGGCAAAGCAAAGCCCAAATGCCGCTCTGAAACACGATACATCGCGGCTGCAAAGCGAAGACAGCGAAGCTCTTGCAGCGCAGAGAGGATGGGTTCCCATCGGATCTCGCCTTGATGCGCATGGGTGAAGACCGCAAGGTCCATAATCTGCCGGATCCCGAAGCCGCTGTGCAGAAAATGCTTGAAGGAGTGGAGCATCAAAAACAGCACGTGCTCGGTCGGGGCAAGCGTCAGAACGTCCACATCCTGGATCCGGGTCTTGACGGTGGCGCCGGGATCCCGGAAAACGTGGGTAAAATAGCGGTTACAGTCCCCGTAGGCGTCAGAGTCTGACGGAAAGGGATACTTGTGCAGCTCGATATAGGTCGGCGAGTCCGGCTTGTGGTAGGACGGCTCGTCGGTGGTACGCAGATCCGCATCCGGCTTATCGGGCAAAACGCCGTTTTCGCACAGAACGTCGTGATAGGCGCAGATCTGATCCGGTGGAATCAAAAGATCCTCGTCTACCGATGGCCGCAAAAAGGGCTTGGGATACAGCGCGCGGCAAACAGCCCCTTTTAAAACCACGGGGTCAAGTCCTTTGCGCTGCATGGAAAGAATCAGATCCAAGAACTCATTTTCCTGGAAAACCTGCCGCGTGACCGCCTCAAGCGCCTTGTCGCGCCAGGCGGTCTTCTGCTTGAGATCAAGCGCAGAAAATGACGGCAGTGTAAAGACGGCGTCGAGCACATAGGGCAGCAAACTATGAATTGCGGCCATGCGGACAAGCTCCGCCCATCCTTCCGGATCCAGCTTGGGATCCTCGGGCTTCTCATTATGAAGACAGGCCTTCAGAATATCCAGAAAGCCTTGCTGTGCGGCGGTCATGAGGCGTCATCCTCGCCTGTGGCGATCAAAAAGCCCTGCTCACAGAGCTGCGCCAAAAAGCCGTCCACCTTGGTCCGGATCTCCTCGTCTGATTTCTTGGTAAGAATCTGATGGAAGCGGTAGATATCCTCCATAGGCTTATCCTTTTCCAGGGCCTCCCACGTGGCCGCCCAAAGCAGCGGCAGTCGAAGGATCCGCGGACAATATTGCTGCGCTTCCCGGTTTGGGATCAGCACATGTGTGTTGCAGATCTTGGTGAACAAGATCCCGGGTCTGGGTTTGTACGTCATAGATACCTCCGAGCCAAAGGAATGAAATAGCCTGCACTAAGATCACAATATCATGATAGTCAACAAACACAAAAAAGTCAAGCCCGAGTTCTGATGTGTGGTATGTAACCTTGTTCTGTTACTCGATTTTTCCCTCTCGCAGCCCCTTCGATGAATGGCAATTGTTGCAGCCATATACGCACGAGCCACCAAATAACTGTGTAGGAGCGAGCATCGCTCGTCCGCAGTAAAATCTCCCAAACTGCAACACACCGATGCAAATACGTACCTGATCGGGTTCGGCGCATTTGCATCGGCGTTTTGGTATTGTTGGGCCCTCCTGCAGGAAATGCGCCCCGTAGTGGCCGCTGACTCCCAAGGGACTAGCTGCGCGTCGCACAGCGGCCAGTCGCGCAGCGCCACGATCCTCAGAGCCCCGTAGTGGCCGCTGACCTCAGCGGCCAGTCGCGAAGCGCCGTTCCGGGCACTCTCTTAATTGGGGATTGGTCGGAGGTTGCACAAGCCTCCCGCCACCCAATGGTTGCGCGCATAATCCTGTTCGCTGGGATCCCTGCCGGGGGCGTCACTTTCTGCTCGTGCAGAAAGTAACCAAAGACACGCCAAGGAGGGGGAAGATTTCGATT
>ONCN01000055.1 GCA_900316335.1 uncultured Eubacteriales bacterium
GCCGCAAATCCCACTTGCAACAAAGGGCAATTTGTGGTATGATGGTCAAAGTTTGAACACACGAGGTGAAAAAAGCTATGGCACGCGAAAGCGGTATTTTGCTGCATATCTCCTCTCTGCCCAGTCCGTACGGAATCGGCACGCTGGGCAAGGAGGCTTACTCATTTGTGGATTTTCTGGCCCGCGCGGGGCAGAGCTATTGGCAGATCCTGCCCATCGGCCCCACGAGCGTGGGTGACAGCCCCTATCAAAGCGCGTCGATCTACGCGGGCAACCCCTACTTCATCGATCTGGACGCGCTGCTTGCGCAGGGCCTTTTGGAGCCGTCTGACTTTGACGACACCCATTGGGGCGAGCCCGGCCGGGTGGATTACGGCGCGATGTACTACTATCGCCTGCCCCTTTTGGAGCGGGCCTACAACCGCGGCCGCAGCCTGCGCCGCGACGAGTTTGCCGCCTGGCGGCAGGCAAACGCCTGGGTAGAGGACTACGGTCTGTTTATGGCGCTGAAGCGGAAGTTTGGGATGCTCCCCTTCAGCCAGTGGCCGGAAAAGGCCGCGCGCCGGGATCCCGAGGCGCTTACGCGCTACCGCGAGGAGCTGGCGCAGGACATCGCCTGCTACGCCTTCTGGCAGTTTTTGTTCTATGAGCAGTGGGAAAGCCTGCACGACTATGCCCGTTCAAAGGGCATCCGGATCATCGGAGATCTGCCGATCTACGTGACCATGGACTCTGTGGACGTGTGGATGTACCCGGAGCTCTTCCAGCTTGACAAGAACGGCACCCCGACTGCCGTGGCAGGCTGTCCGCCCGACGGCTTCAACGCAGACGGCCAGCTTTGGGGCAACCCGCTGTATGACTGGAAAAAGATGGAGCGCACCCGCTTTGCCTGGTGGAAGGAGCGCGTCCGCGCCGCAGCGCGGAACTTTGACGTGATCCGCATCGACCACTTCCGGGGCCTGGAGAGCTACTGGGCCGTGCCCTATGGCGACGAAACCGCCCGCAACGGCCAGTGGGTCAAGGGCCCGGGGATGAAGCTTGTGCGGGCCATCCGCAAGGCCTGCCCGGACACGGACTTTATCGCGGAGGATCTGGGCTTTTTGACCGACGACGTTTTGAAGCTGCTGCACGACTCCAAGCTGCCTGGGATGAAGGTCATCGAATTTGCCTTCTACGAGCAGGACGGGGCCTATCTGCCGCACAACGCAGTGGAAAACGCCATCTGCTACACCGGCACCCACGACAACCAGACCCTTGCCCAGTGGGTAGACGAGGTCGAGCCGGAGGTTCTGGCCTTCGCCAAGGACTATCTGGGGCTGAATGCAGAAGAGGGGCTGGTTCGCGGGCTGATCCGCGGCGGCATGAGCACCGTGTGCCGGGTCTTTGTGGCCCAGCTTCAGGATTGGATGGAGGTTGGCGCAGAGGGCCGGATGAACTGCCCGGGCGAGCTGAGCACCCGCAACTGGAGCTGGCGCCTGCGTGAGTTGCCGGACGATGCGCTGGCAGACGAGATCTACGCCATGACCTGCCGCTATGGCAGACTGGCACAGCAGGCAAAGGAGACCGAGGAAGATGCATGACAAGCTGACAAAAAAAGACATTGAAATGATGGAGCGCGAGCTCGAGGACCGGCGGCTGAACATCCGTCCCAAGATCATGGAGGAGGTCAAGCGCTGCCGGGAATACGGCGATCTGAGCGAAAACTATGAATACAAGGCTGCCAAGCAGGCCCAAAGGCAGAATGACAGCCGCGTGCGCTATCTGCAAAACATGATCAAAACCGCACAGGTCATCGACGAGGATGCGCAGCAGGCTGGCGCGGTCCAGCTCTATGACCGGGTGACGCTGTATCTGCCCGAGGACGAGGAGGAGATGGTGATCCAGGTTGTCTCCACCGTGCGAACCAACCCTGCCGCAGGGCTGATCAGCCTGGAGTCGCCGCTTGGCAAGGCGGTCCTCGGCGCAAAGGCCGGGCAGACCGTGACCGTGCGCGTGAGTGACAGCTACAGCTACGACGCCGAGATCCGCGCGATCGAGCCGGCTCAGGACGACGGCAGCGCGCCGCTGCTCCCCTACTGAATTGCAAAAACAGCCGCAGACGAGCAAACCCGTCTGTGGCTGTTTTTTTATACGAATAATAGATGGAAGGGTTCGGAAGCGGTTCGAGCGGGAATTGCGCCGGACGAGGCGGAGGACGCAGGCGGGCTTGACGCCTAGCAAAGACGACAACGAAGAATGGCACAATTCCCGCCGGTACAAATCGAACAATTTCGTCAAATAAACCTCTTGAATATAGAAAAAAACCGGTGCGTAGTCATCTTGGTTGGATTGATACCTACCAGGCTACACACCGATCTATCGAGTTGACGCAATTCGGAGCGATTGCCCCTCTTGCGTCCCGTATTTTAGCAGATATACACAAAAATGTCAAGTACTTTTTGTGCAGAATATCTTAAGAATTCTGAAGATCCGACGGTTTTTCCTCTGTTTGGTCCGGCTTTGGCTGCTGCCTGTAGATCTCCTCCATCAGCCCGGCGGTGATGATGCCGGAGGGCAGCGCAATGATGGCAATGCCGAAAATGGAGGAGATCATCGTGATGATCCTGCCGATGGTGGTCACGGGATAGATATCGCCGTAGCCCATGGTGGTCAGCGAGATCGTCGCCCAGTAGACCGCGTCAAAGTAATTGTTGAAGGTGTCCGGCTCTGCGTTGAACATCACGAGGGCCGAGAGCAGAATATAGCCGATTGCCAGCATCACCACGGTCAGAAGCTGCCGGTGGGAGTTTTTGAACACAGCCTTGATCAGTTGGATGCTCTTGGAATACCGAACTGCCTTGAACACCCGGAAGACCCGGAAGGTGCGCAGCAGTCTGAGCACCTTGAACAGGCGAAAGGAGCTGCTGATCAGGTTCATTGAGGGCAGAATGGAGATCAGATCCACCAGGGCCATGGGCGTGAACGGATACAAAAGATATGAGGCAGCGCCCTTTTTGAGCTTAAAGTCCGCGGTCCACAGCCGCAGCAGATAGTCCGCGCCGAAGATAAACACCGCCACGGTCTCAATGGCGTCGAAGACCTCGTTGGTCTGCTTGAAGGCCATCGGCACGAGGCTTGCAAAGATCGTGACCATCATCACGATATCATAGGCGTTGCTCAGCCGATCGTGCTCGCGGGCAGCCTCGATGATTTCAAACACTCTTTTTCGCATAGTGACCTCCCCTAATTCAGCGCAAGCTCACGGTCTGCAAAGAGGGTGCGGATGCGGTCCATCAGCGGCGCGTACTCGGCGCGCAAAGACAGCTCCTGCGAGGCAAGGAACTCTGCGGCGGCGCTCTGCGCGTTTTGCAGGGTCTGCAGGTCCATCTGCAGGCTGCCGACCTTGAAGGCCGGCAGGCCGGACTGCCGCGTGCCAAAGAAGTCGCCCGGCCCGCGCAGGGCCAGATCCTGACGGGAGATCTCAAAGCCGTCGTTGGTTTTACACAGGGCCTTGAGCCTTTGCAGCGTCTCAGGGTTGCGGTTGTCGGTAAACAGCACGCAGTAGGACTTGTCCTTGCCGCGGCCGACCCTGCCGCGAAGCTGGTGGAGCTGGCTCAGGCCGAAGCGGTCTGCGTTTTCAATGATCATCAAGGTGGCGTTCGGCACGTCCACGCCTACCTCGATCACCGTGGTGGACACCAGAATATCCGCCTCGTGCCGGGCAAAGCGGGCCATGACAGCCTCCTTTTCCGGTCCCTTCATGCGGCCGTGGAGCAGGGCGACGCGCAGATCCGGGAAAACCGTGCTCTGCAGCGTCTCAGCCCAGGCCTCGGCAGAGCGAAGGCTCTCACTCTCCCCCTCCTCAATGGCAGGGCAGACGATATAGCACTGGTGTCCCTCGGCCACCTGCTTGCGGATGAAGGCGTTGATCCTGGCGCGCATCGTCTCGCCCACCAGGAAGGTGTCGATGGTCTGCCGGCCGGGCGGCAGCTCGTCCATCACGGAGATGTCCAGATCTCCGTAGAGGATCAAAGCAAGCGTGCGCGGGATGGGCGTGGCGGACATGACCAGCAGGTGGGGGTTCTCCCCTTTCTCGGCAAGCGCGGCGCGCTGGGCCACACCAAATCGGTGCTGCTCGTCGGCCACAACCAGGCCGAGGTTTGCAAACGCCGTAGACTCTGATATAAGCGCGTGGGTGCCCACCACCAGATCCGCCCGGTGGGAGGCGATGGCCTCGCGTGCCTCGCGCTTTTTGGGCGCGCTCATAGAGCCGGTCAGCAGCGAGACGCTGACCCTAAGCGGCGCTAGGAGCTGCGCAAGCGACTTTGCGTGCTGCTCGGCAAGGATCTCCGTTGGCGCCATCAGAGCCGTCTGGACGCCGTTTTTCGCCGCCAGATACGCAGCCGCGGCAGCCACAGCGGTCTTGCCGCTGCCCACGTCGCCCTGGAGCATCCGGTTCATCACCCTGCCGGAGCCAAGGTCGCGGCAGATATCCGCAAGCGCCCGCTCCTGCGCGCCCGTGAGCGTGAAGGGCAGCGCCGCGCGGAAGGGCGCAAGGTCCAGATTTGCAAAGGGCTGCCTGCCCTTCTGCGCCCGGCGGCCCCGCATCAGCCCGAGGCCCAGGGAGAAGACGAAGAACTCTTCAAAGATCAGACGGTTTCTTGCCTGCTCGAGCGCTTCAAAGCTGGAGGGCTGGTGGATGTTTGCATAGGCGAAGGCCGTGTCACACAGGCCGTATTGCCGGCGCAGGGCAAGTGGCAGCAGCTCAGGCAGGCTGTCGCCGCACAGGGCAAGCGCCTGCGCGACCGAGCGGGCGACAAAGTTGTTGTTGAGCCCCGCGGTGAGACTGTAAATGGGCATGATCCGTCGGGTGAGAACGCCGGGCTTCTCCACGTCCTCAAAGACGGGGTTTGTCATGCCGTAGCCGGAGTAGTCCCCGGTGAGCGTACCGTAGAAGTAATACTCCTTGCCGTACTCCAGGTTGTCCGCGGCATATTTCTGGTTGAAGAAGGTGAGCCTCAGCCGCGCACTCTCGTCGGTGACCGAAATTTTAGTGAGATCCAGGCCCTTGCGGATATGGTGGGTCTGCGGGTGAGAGGTGACCATGGCGCGGAAGCAGGCCGGCTCATCCACCTGCAGCTCGCTGATTGGCACAAGGCGCGTCCGGTCTTCATAGGTCCGGGGAAAATAGGCAATCAGATCATAGACCGTCTCGATGCCGAGCGCCGCAAGCTGCTTGGCTCTGGCCTCGCCGATGCCCTTGAGATACCGCACGGACGCATACAAGTCCGCCATAGCTTGTCCTCCCTTCCGACACCCCCGTGCGGGGTCTTTTTGTTTCATTATAGCCGCAAATGCGCGCGGACGCAAGTGTTTTTGCGGAAAAGGGCTGCCCGAAGGCAGCCCGGACAAATCAGCAGCCGCAGCCGCTGTTGCAGCCGCACCCGTTGTCGCAGCCGCAGCCGCTGTTGCAGCCACAGCCACTGTTGCAGCCACAGCCACTGTTGCAGCCGCAGCCGCCGTAGCCGCCGCAGGAGAGCAGCAGGACGATGACCAGGATGATCCACCAGTTGCCGCCATAGAAGCCGTTGTTACACATAGAGATACCTCCCGCAAAGATCTGAGCTTGAAACCCTAAGGTTCGGAATTCCGTCGCTCAGTCCAGTTTATGCGGCTTCGGCGGAAGGGTGCGAGAATAATTCATCCAGTGTGCCAAAGCGGTATCCCGCCTGCTCCCAGCGCGTGAGAAGCTCATCCAAAATGGCGGCATTGGTGGCAGACGTGCTGTGCAGCAGCACCACCGCCCCGTTGTGGATCCGCGGCAGAAGCTTGGAAAAGGCCTGCTCCGAGGTGGGCTGGTCATCCTGATACCAGTCTACATAGGCAAGGCTCCAAAACACGGTGCGGTATCCCAGGGCTTGCGCCTGGCGCAGATTGTCGGCGGAATAGATCCCCTGGGGCGGGCGGTAGTATTTTGGCAGCTCCTGCCCGACCGTCTCACGGTAGAGATCCTCCAGACCCTGCAGCTCCCTGCGGAAGACATCGGGATCGGATATTTGGGACATATCGTAGTGGTGCAGCGTGTGGTTGCCCACGATGTGGCCCTCCCGCGCCATGCGGCGCACCAGCTCCGGCTGGGTCTGGATATAGTTGCCCACCACAAAGAAAGCCGCTTTGACCTTGTGCGCGGCCAGCACGTCCAGGATGCGCTCGGTGTATCCGTTTTCGTAGCCCGCGTCAAAGGTCAGATAGATCACGCTTTGGTCTGCATCCCCGGCATAGGCCGCGTCGAAGCCCGCAAGCTCCTCCATCGTCGCAGAGCCGACGGGCCGCTCGCCCTCGGTTTGAAACGACAAGCCCCAGGAGCCAACCTCCATCGCCCGGTCGCGGCTGGCAGAATAGGCGCAGCCGATCAGTGCCGCCAGCAGCAAAAGCGCACCAAACGACACCTTCCAAGTTTGCCAATTCATACAATCCCCCCTTCCCCACAGAATATGGGCACAAGGTCGGGAATATGCAAAACCGGCCCGCAGCAAATGCTGCGGGCCGGCAGGTTACGTTGCTTAGCCTTCGGGCTCAGTCGTGGGCTGCAGGGCAAGGAGCTTTTCGTTGTAGCGCATAAAGATCGTGGCAACCTGGGCGCGCGTCGCGTTGCCCTGGGGGTTGAGCAGGATCGCATCGCCCTCGTTGGAGCCGGTGATCAGGCCCTGGGCGACTGCCCAGGCCATGGCGTCCTGCGCATAGCCGGAGACCTTGCCGGCATCCGGGAAGGCGGACAGATCTGCGCCTGCCTCGGTGTTCATCCCCTGGGTAGCCGCAAAGCGGTACAGGAGCGTGGCCACCTGCTCGCGCGTGACGTTGCCGTTAGGATCAAAGCGGGTCTGGCTCACGCCGTTGACCACCTTCTGATCTGAGCCCCACACAACGGGGATGGCAAACCAACTGTTGTCCGCCACGTCTGAGAAGGGATTGACCGCTTCGCCGGGATCCGGCTTGCCCGCAACACGCCACAATACCGTGACCATCATGGCGCGGGACATGGGGGAATCGGGCTCAAAGGCGTCTTCTTCGGTGCCGGAGAAGAGGCCGTTGTCCACCACGTACTCTACATAAGGTGCAAACCAATCCGAGGCCTTCACGTCATCAAAGCGGTCGAGCGTGGTCTGCGGCGCGCCGCAATAGACGCACTTGCCGTCTTTGAAGAAGTGGCCGGTGGCCGCAATGGGCTTGGCAATGGACTGGCCGCACTCAACGCAGGTGTAGGTCAGACTGCCGTCGGCGGTGCAGGTGGGATTGACCTTGGTGGCCTGGTAGCGGTGCTGCTCAGAGCCGGCGGCGCCGTACCAGTAGTTCATATCCACGCGGGTGCTGATGCCCGGCACGCTGCCGTTGGAGGAATACTGCCACAGGTGGGCGCCGGCCTTGGCGGTGCAATACTCGTTGTACTGCGCCACCCAGCGGCACCACTTGTTGTACTTCTCGCCGGTCATGCGGGTGTTCCACGGCGAGGTGGAGGCATAGACGCCGGCGCGCAGGCCGATGTCTTCAAGCGTCTGGCAGAAGGTGCTGGTGGTGTTCAAGATTGCCTCGTCGCTCATGTTGGACGCGAGGATGCGGGTCTTCTCCTCCACGTCGAAGAAGACGGGAAGCTCGGGCAGATAGGTCTTGCCGTCGATGGTCAGATGGGAGACAACGAAGTCCGCCTCTTCCATGGCCTCGGTCTCGTTCACCGCACGGGTGTAGATATACAGGCCATAGGGGATGCCAAGCCGGTCGCACTCTTTGACGTTATACTCATAGTAGTCGTCCAGCGCAGCAGCGTTGTTCAAGGCGTTGGGGTTTTCTGACTTGTACCACAGGCTGCTGTCGGAGCCCATCTTGGCAAAGTCGCCCACGCGGATGATGGCAAAGTCGATATAAGGCTTGACCTTTGCCCAGTCGATCTTGCCGTTGTGCTCAGACACGTCGATGCCGGGCTTGAAGAACATGCCCTGGCCGCACAGCGGACAATCATCGCCCTCGAGGGGGATCACGCACTCGTGCGTGTAGGTGACGGCATCGGCGGTCTTGCTGCGGTAGATCTTATATCCGTTGTTGAGATAGGCGCTGCGGAAGGAGGCCAGGCCGTCGCCCTTGAACCATCTGCGGCGGGCGCAGCAGTTATCGGCCACGGACGGGGTCGCCTCGGAGATCTCGATACCGGTGACGGTGCCCTTGCTGTCGTAGGTCACGTCTGTGACCAGCACAACGTGGCTTGAGACATTGTTGAGGCAGTCGCCCACCTGGATATAGGCGTAAGAGGACGCGGAGACCAGGGTCGCATAGTTGTTGATGGAGCCTGTGGTCTGCCGATAGGGCAGATCCCAGCACCAGGACACCAAGCCGCTGCAATCGGTGGAATAATAGGGCGCGACCTTGTAATAGGTGGACTGGGAGGTGTACATCAGGCTGTCTTCATTGTTGACGTAGGCGATGAACTCGGCCAGGCTGGCCTTCCAGGGCACATAGGCCGCCTTGACGGGCTGGCCGTAGGGGATGCCCTCGTAGGTCACGCCGGGCTGATAGGTGAAGGTGCCGCCCCAGCCGGTGATGGCCTTGCGGGGGGTCCAGCGGATATCGGTAAGCTGCGCGGCCCGGCGGGCAATGTTCAGAATGCCGGTCGTCATGGGCTTGCGGAACTCGGTCTGCGCCTCAGTCGTTTGCTCTGCCTGGCGGACGGGCTCGGACTCGCCGGGCAGCGGATCATATTCCACACCGTCGTCATACGCGGGCGCGTCGCTCTGGGTCGGCTCTTCGGCAGGCTCAGTCTCGGACTGCGGTTTTTCCACCAGGGCGGGGAACTGCATGATCTCATAGTCGACACCCTGGCTGGGATACAGGTCCCGATCGGTCAGAGTGACGGAGCCGCTGTTATGTACCGACGGCGCGGGCGCTGCGGGACCCTCGGGCGTCTGCGGCGCGTGCTGCGGCGCGGCAGGCTGAGTCTCAATGGGTGCCGGCTCGGTGGGCTCCGGCTCGGTCTCGGGCGGAAGCTCGATCACAGGCTCGGTCTCGGCGGGCTCGGTTTCGATGGGTTGCGTTTCAACGGGCTCGGTTGCAACAGGTTCTGTTTCGGCGGGCTCGGTGACGGGATCGCCGGCCTGAGGATCAAAATCTGGCTGCTCGGGCTCGTCTTCCACAACGTCCGGGATCGGATCGGTCTCGGCGGGCGCATCCTCGGCAGGCTCGGTTTCAGCGCTCGGCGCTTCGTCCGGCTCGGCAGGCTCTTCCTCGGGCTGCTCGGGCAGATCCTTGAACGACTGCGCAAGCAGCGCCTCTACGTCCAGCGCGCTCTGCTCCTGAGACTGCATGAGCGCCATGGTGCGCTCGTTGGCCTCGTCGATCAAAGAGCGGACAGAATCATGCGCCGTTTGGTCAAGCAGCTCTTCTGCAGGGATCTGGCCCTCGCCGATAAAATCGGTGGCGGTGGTGATGCCGGCAAAGGCGGCAGCAAGAGAGACCTGCAGGTCCCGGCCTTCGACCGCATAGACCAGCACAGGGTGCTCGGCGGCATAGTCAATATAGTAGCTCTCGACGTGCTCGGCCACGGGGATCTCGTTGGCGTAAAGCGTATAGTTGAAGATGCTGCCCACGGCGTAGACCAGGCCGCAGCCGGCAGGCACGAAGCTGAACATCCCGGCGGCGTAGCGCACAAAGGTCAGGGCGCGATCTTCCAGGGTGAGCTGCCAGACGGTGTCGTCGGCAAGGAAGAGCAGCTTCTCGCCGTCGACCAGATAGACCTGGCGGGGATCGCCGCTGAAGCCCTCGAGCAGGACCTGGCTTGCGCCGGTGTCGTCATCGTAGACACAAAGGTCGAAGGTGCCGTCTTTGATCCGGGCAAAGTAGAGCTTGCCATTTTCATAATTGAGGCAGGCGGCGGGCTCGGTCAGAACGGGCGTGCTGCCGCGGTTGAGATTATAGATGAAGCCGGTCTCCTCGCCCACGTAGAACAGGCCGCGGTCGGTCTGGACCTGGCGGCCGCCGCCTAAGAGCATATCGCC
This sequence comes from uncultured Eubacteriales bacterium, assembly GCA_900316335.1. GTDB lineage: Bacteria > Bacillota > Clostridia > Oscillospirales > Oscillospiraceae > JAFRPC01. The sequence goes on from ONCN01000055.1 coordinate 10,020, forward strand.
GGAAAAGGTGCCGAGGCGGCAGGTTGGGTCTGGCAAGGTCACAGCAAAGGCCCCAAAGGGCACAAGGCTGACAAGCATCAACAGCGCGAGGATCCCGCTGAGCAAGCGTTTTGCTGGTTTCATGGCGTTCCTCCATATGTCAGATCAAGCCGGTTGACGGCAAGATATAGTTTCTCTGTATACAGTGTTTATTCTACCTTATTTCCTGCATTTTGTCAACACTTTGTAACTTTTTTCACAGAGGGGATCTGTGAATTTTCTGTTACAGGCCGGAGAAGGCCCCTGCTTTCGCCCGGATCACCCTCCTCAGGCCTGCTTTGCAGACGTGCCTCCCTCGCCGGACCAGTAGGCGCAGTATGGCGCGAGCGTGCAGCGCTCGCAGGCGGGTTTGCGCGCGGTGCACACGGCTCTGCCGTGCAGCACGATGCGGTGGCAGAAGTCTGAGCTCTCTACCGGCGGGAGCACGGCTCTGAGCTGCTGCTCGGCCTTGGCGGGATCCTTGGTGCCGTCGGTGAGGCCGAGCTTGCCCGCGATGCGGATGCAATGGGTATCACAGACCACCGAGCCCGGCACGGCATAGAGGTCGCCCAGAAGCAGATTGGCCGTCTTGCGGCCGACGCCCGGGAGCTTGAGCAGCGCTTCCATCGTGTCCGGCACGCGGCCGCCGTAGTCTGAAAGCAGCATCTGGCAGGCCAGGACGATATCACGGGCCTTGTGCTTATAAAAGCCGCAGGAATGGACCAGCTCCTCCACCCTTGCCACGTCTGCGCAGGCGAAGCTCTCAAGCGTGGGGAACTCTGCAAACAGCGCGGGCGTCACAAGGTTCACGCGCTCGTCTGTGCACTGGGCGGACAGGCGCACGGCGATCATCAGCTCGTAGTCCTTTTGGCTGTGCAGGGCGCAAAGCGCCTCGGGATACGCCAGCTTCAACGCCTCAATGATGTGTGCCACACGGCTTTGCAGATCCATGATCATGCCCTCCTTGCCTGCAAAACAGGTCGTTTTTTGTCAGTATACCACAAAACCGTCGGATTGCAAAGGAAAATCTGGTTGCATCCCGGGCAGTTTTGGGGTACAATAGCAGAAACAGGAAAGGCGGTGAGACTATGTATCAGCCATTGGCCGACGAGCTGCGGCCCCGGGAGCTGTCTGAGGTCTATGGGCAGGAGCATATTTTGGGCGAGGGCGCCATTCTCAGCCGGATCATTGCGTCGGGAAACGTGCCCAATCTGATCTTCTACGGGCCTTCCGGGACCGGGAAGACCACCGTAGCCAACATCATCGCTGAAAAGACCAACCGCAAGCTCTTCAAGCTCAACGCAACCACAGCCTCCACCGCGGACATCAAGGCCATCGTGTCGGAGCTGGATACGATGCTGGCCCCAAACGGGGTGCTGCTGTATCTCGACGAGATCCAGTCGTTCAACAAAAAGCAGCAGCAAACGCTGTTGGAGCACATTGAAAACGGCAAGATCACCCTGATCGCATCCACCACGGAAAATCCGTATTTTTATGTATTCAACGCGATCCTCAGCCGGTCCACCATCTTTGAGTTCAAGCAGATCACGCCGGAGGCCGCCGAAAAGGCCGTGGTGCGGGCCATCGACTATATGGCGCGCAAGCTCAACGTAAAGGTCTCTTGCGAAGACGGCGTGACCCGCTATATCGCGACCTGCTGCGGCGGCGATATCCGCAAGGCCATCAACGCTGTGGAGGTCCTCTTCACGGCAGCCTCCGGCACAGGTGAGACCGTCACGCTGACGATGGACGACGCCGAGGCGGTGACGCAGCGCTCCGCCATGCGCTATGACCGGGACGGCGACAGCCATTTTGACTGCCTGTCGGCCCTGATGAAGTCCTTGCGCGGCTCTGACCCCGATGCGGCGGTCCACTATTTGGCAAGGCTTTTGGAGGCCGGGGATCTGCCCGGCGCGTGCAGGCGGCTGTTGTGCTCTGCAAGCGAGGACATCGGCCTTGCCTACCCGCAGGCGGTTCCCATTGTGAAGGCCTGCGTGGATTCGGCCTTGCAGCTTGGTCTGCCGGAGGCAAGGCTGCCCCTGGCGGAGGCCGCCATCTTCCTTGCCACGTGCCCGAAGTCCAACACCGGCTGCATGGCCATTGACGCCGCCATCCGGGACGTGCGCCAGGGAAAGGCCGGGCCGATCCCGCGGCAGCTTCAGAACGT